>CAXTLO010000129.1:0-7845 GCA_964244965.1 uncultured Marisediminicola sp. | reverse complement strand
TGGTCGACTTCTGGTGGCCGCAGTTCAACATGATCGGCGAGTTCGACGGATGGTCCAAGTACACCGATCCGACTTTCTTGAGAGGTCGCTCGGCCGAGCAGGCCTTTCGAGACGAGAAGCGGCGCGAAGACGACCTTCGTGGCGCCGGCTACGGAATGACGCGGTGGGAGTGGTCACTTGCACTGAACCCCGCCGGTCTGAGGACGCACCTGGCTCGCGCAGGTGTGCGATGAGCGGACCGCCGGTGATGTGGACTCCCGTCGGCCGTGATGACGAACAAGCATGCACACGGTCGACAATCACCGCCACTGTGCCGACTTACCTTGGCGCGCCCATACCGCGGCGGATCAGCCGGCGATGTCGAGCAGCACGTGGCCAGAGGCCACTGTCGACCCGACGACGGCGTTCACATTCGCGACCGTGCCGTCCTTGTGCGCGGTGAGCGGCTGCTCCATCTTCATCGCCTCCAGCACGAGCACCAGGTCGCCCTTCACCACCCGTTCCCCCTCCGCCACGGCGAGCTTCACGACGGTCGCCTGCATCGGGGACTTGACCGCGTCTCCGGATGCCACGGCGACCGCACCCCCGCCGCCCCGGCGTCTCGGGGCGCGCGGCGCGGCAGGCGATTCGCCCCCGCTGAGGCGGGCCGGCAGTCCGACCTCGATCCGCTTCCCGTCCACCTCCACGACCACGCTGGTGCGCTTGGCCATCGGGGCGGGGTCTGCGAGGGAGCCGCTCCACGGCTCGAGGTTCCCGGCGAATTCGGTCTCGATCCACCGCGTGTAGATCGAGAACGGCGACGACGTGAACGCCGGATCCCGCACGATCGCGCGGTGGAACGGCAGCACGGTCGGCAGGCCGGCCACCTCGAACTCGTCGAGGGCCCGGCGGGCACGTTCGAGAGCGTCGGTACGTGAGGATCCGGTCACGACGAGCTTGGCGAGCAACGAGTCGAACGCGCCGCTGATGACGTCGCCGGTGGTCACGCCGCTGTCGATCCGCACCCCGGGGCCGCCGGGGAAGCGCAGCACGTGCACCGGTCCGGGGGAGGGGAGGAACCCACGTCCGGGGTCCTCGCCGTTGATGCGGAACTCGAACGAGTGCCCCTGCGCCACCGGGTCGTCGTACCCGATCTCCTCGCCCTCGGCGATGCGGAACTGCTCTCGCACGAGGTCGATCCCCGTGACCTCCTCCGACACCGGATGCTCGACCTGCAGGCGCGTATTCACCTCGAGGAAGGAGATGGTGCCGTCGGTGGCGACCAGGAACTCGCAGGTTCCGGCGCCGACGTAGGCGACCTCTCGCAGGATCGCCTTCGACGCCGTGTAGAGCAGCGCGTTCTGTTCCTCGGTGAGGAAGGGGGCAGGAGCTTCTTCGACCAGCTTCTGGTGGCGGCGTTGCAGCGAGCAGTCCCGAGTGGAGATCACGACGACGTTGCCGGCAGCATCGGCCAGGCACTGCGTCTCGACGTGACGGGGTCGATCGAGGTATTTCTCCACGAAGCATTCGCCGCGTCCGAAGGCGGCGAGCGCCTCGCGCGTGGCGGAGTCGAACAGCTCCGGCACCTCGTCGCGCGTGCGGGCGACCTTCAAGCCGCGGCCCCCGCCTCCGAAGGCGGCCTTGATCGCGACGGGCAAGCCGTGCTCATCGACGAAGGCGAGCACCTCGTCGGCACCGGCGACCGGATTCAGCGTCCCCGGGGCCAGTGGCGCCCCGACGCGTTCGGCGATATGTCGAGCCGACACCTTGTCGCCGAGCTGCTCGATGGCCGCAGGTGACGGGCCGATCCAGATGAGCCCGGCGTCGATGACGGCTCGCGCGAAGCCGGCGTTCTCGGCGAGGAAGCCGTAGCCGGGGTGCACCGCATCCGCCCCCGACCGACGGGCGATCGACAGCAGTTTCTCCACGACGAGATAGGTCTCGGCGGAGGTGGCCCCGTCGAGCGCGAACGCCTCGTCGGCCAGCTTCACGTGGCGGGCGTCGCGATCCTGATCGGCGTAGACGGCGACGGAACGGATGCCGCTGTCTCGAGCAGCGCGGATGACCCGGACGGCGATCTCTCCTCGGTTGGCGATGAGGACCTTCGTTATCCGGGGCATAGTGCTCAAGCCTATTGCCGGTGATGCGCCCTCAATTGGCACTGACCGACAAAGATCGGCGCTCGGTGGCTGGGACTTCCTACACCCGGTTCCACAGCGACGGCCAGGTCACATCGACGCGCATCAGCAGCGCCCGAAGCGTTGACAGCGAGAGCCCGACGACCGCGTGCGGGTCGCCGTCCACCGCCGTGATGAACGCCGCGCCGAGGCTGTCGATCGTGAACGCACCGGCGACCAGCAGCGGCTCGCCGGTGGCGATGTACGCGTCGATCTCGGCGTCCGAGACATCCGAGGCGAACGTCACTGCGGCGGTGCTCACCGCACCAAGACCCCGGCCGCGGACGCCGCCGCGATGGTCGACGATCCAGTGACCGGAGTGGAGGTGCCCGGTCCGGCCGCGCTGGGCCAGCCACCGTTCCCTGGCGACGGTCGCGGTATAGGGCTTCCCGTATACGGTGCCGTCGAGTTCGAAGGCGGAGTCGCCGCCCAGGACGACCCCGTCGATCGGCTCCCCGTCCACCCGTCGCCCGAGAACCGCCTCCGCTTTGGCTCGGGCAAGCACCTCCACCATGGTCGCTGCGTCGATCGCCCCGTTCCGCGACTCCCACTCGGCGACGACGGCGTCCTCGTCGACTTCGGACGGGATCACCGTGGGCTCGATGCCCGCTGCGCGCAGCGTCGCGAGTCGTGCGGGCGAGGTGGATGCCAGGTACAACCGCATCGGGACTCCAGAGGGTGAGGGCGGACGGACGGGCGATACATCCGGGCGTCGCGCATTCTGCTCATAAGCTCGAGAGATGGGCGAGATGATCGGCGAGCGCATCGAGGTCGAGGTTACCGGCGTCGCCCACGGCGGGATCTCCGTCGCGCGGCTCGACGGGCGCGTCGTGTTCGTGAGCGACGCCATTCCCGGTGAGACCGTCGTCGCCGAGGTGACGGATGACTCCAAGAAGCGTTTCTGGCGCGCCGACACGGTCGAGGTGCTCGTGCCATCACCGTTCCGGCGCGAGCACGTCTGGGACGCCGCATCCGTCGCCCGTGCCCCGCAGGACCGCGCGGGCGGCGCCGAGTTCGGTCACATCGACCTCGGCCACCAGCGGGAGCTCAAGCGGCAGGTACTCGCCGACGCGCTCCACCGGATGGCCGGCGTCGAGTCGCCGGTGCGCATAGAAGCGCTACCGTCGGGGGCGTCGACCGAGCCGGACGCCGACCTCACGGGAACCGGATGGCGCACCCGCGTGCGACTGCAGGTGAGCGACGACGGCGTACCCGGCCCCTACGCCGCACGCTCGCACCGGGTCATCCGCATCGACGATCACCCGCTCGTCGTGCCGGAGGCCGCGGCGCTGCTGCCGCTTACCGAGCGCTTTCCCGGAGTCCGATCGATCGATGTGGTGGTGCCGTCGACGGGCAACCCCTTCGTGCTGACGGATGACGCGGGCCGGCGGCAGCGGATCGTCGAACGAGTCGGCGATCGCGACTTCCGCCTCGACGTGCGCGGATTCTGGCAAGTGCATCGTCACGCAGCGTCGACCCTCACCGAGGCCGTGCAGTCGGCGATCGACCCGAGCCGATTCGATCCGGCGGCCGCCAACCTGGACCTCTACGGGGGAGTCGGGCTGCTCGCCGCCGCCGTCGGCGACCGTTTCGGGCGGGACCTGCGCATCACCAGCGTCGAGTCCGATGCCGGCGCGACGGAGCACGCGGGCGAGAACCTCGCCGATTGGGTGGGCGCCTCGGCCGTGACGGCGAGGGTCGACCGTTACCTCGACCGTCTCGCGCGCGACGCCGGGCCGGCCGAGCGGGTCCGCATGAGTGCGGCGACGGTCGTTCTCGATCCGCCGAGGTCCGGGGCCGGCAGGGTTGTCGTCGACGCGCTGGCCGCGCTCGGACCGGCGCAGCTGATCTACGTCGCCTGCGATCCCGTCGCCCTCGCCAGGGATGTCGCGCTGCTGAGCGACCGCGGATACGAGCTGCGCGGCGTCCGCGGATTCGACCTCTTCCCGCACACCCATCACGTCGAAGCTGTTGCGACCCTGGTCCGCGGCTGATCGCGTTCTATCCCGTACCGGCGCGCCAGGTCGATGGGTGACTGCGGCGGTTAAGCTGTAGCCACTCCCCAGACCACGGGGGCGTCAGGTGAGGAAGCCCATTGATTCAGTCCATCTCCCATGATGCGGATGCGCAGACCGGCGGGACGCCGCGGTCAGGCGTGCGGGTTTCCGTCGTAGACGATCACGAGTCGGTGCGCCTGGGGCTCAAGGCCGCATGCCAGGACGCGGGCTTCGACTTCATCGTCGCGGGCGCGTCGGTCGGGGAGTTCGTGGCCGAACTCGGCGACCGGGAGTGCGACGTCGTGGTGCTGGATCTGTCGCTCGGAGACGGGTCGAGCGTCACCGACAATGTGAAGCGCGTACAGGCCGTCGGCGCGGCGGTGCTGATCCACAGCATCGCGGACCGGGTCGCCCTCGTGCGCGAGGCGCTCGCCGCAGGGGCGGCGGGAGTCATCCCCAAGTCGTCCGCGACGAAGACGGTGATCTCCGCGGTCGAGACCGTCGCCCGTGGCGACGTGCTGAACAACCTCGAGTGGGCGACAGCGATCGACGCGGACAGTGACTTCGCGAAGGCGCAGCTGGGCCGACGGGAACGCGAGATCCTCCATCTCTACGCGTCGGGCTTTCCGCTGAAGCTCGCCGCGCAGCAGCTCGGCATCGGGTACTCCACCGCCCGCGAGTACCTCGATCGCATCCGAGTGAAATACGTCGAGGTCGGGCGGCCGGCGCCGACCAAGGTCGACCTGCTGCGCCGTGCCGTCGAAGACGGCATCCTCCCCGGTCTGGATCCCGACGCCGGCGATGGCCGCTGACGATTCGCTGGGACCGGCACCGGTCAGGGCGCCGCGCAATCCGATAAGCCGACGCCGCATCGAGGTGGTGATCGCGAGGTCCGTCGCCTCCTTCGGCCTGATCTTCGCCGCACAGGCTCTGCCTCCTGTGATCGAGCAGACGCCGGGGATGACGCCGGTCTGGAACTGGATCGTCATCGTCTCGGTCTTCGGCGGCCTCGCCGCCTCCCTCGTGGCTGCTCTGACGAACCGTGCGGTCATAGCCGTGAACGGGTACATCGCCATCTCGTGGTTCATCGCGATGGCGACCTGGCCGCTGGCGGTCGTCGACGTCAGGGTGGTCGCCGAGGACCCACCATGGCTGTTCTATCTGCTCACCGTCGCGACCGCGGCGGCGGCCGTGGCATGGCCGGTCTGGGCCGCCACCGCCGCGCTCCTGCTGCTGTCGACCACGTACGGCGTGGTGCACGCGCTGCCTGCCGGTGGCGGCGAGGAGATCGGCATCACGGTCCTCGACTCGATCTACGGGCTCCTCCTTGGCGGCGCCGTGCTGATCATCATCACTTTGCTGAGGCAGGCCGCAGCGGCGGTCGACCAGGCGCAGTCGACCGCGATCGACCGGTACTCGAACGCCGTGCGCGAGCACGCGACCGAGGTCGAGCGGGTCCACGTGGACGCCATCGTGCACGACAGCGTTCTCACCACCTTCCTCTCAGCTGCGCGAGCGGAGACCCCGGCTGCGAAGCGGTTGGCCGGGCACATGGCAGAGAACGCCATGGGGCACCTCCGCGACGCGGCGACCTCGGTTCCCGACTCTGACGGAGTGGTGTCACTCGTCGACCTCGGCCGGAACATCAAGGCCGCGACATCCGAGGTCCCGGCCCGCTTCGTCGTTCGGCGGCTGCCCGATCCGGAGGGGGAGATCCCCGCGGCCAGCGCCGAGGCCGTCTACGCGGCCGCGGTCCAGGCCATGATCAACAGCGCTCAGCACGCGGGCACCGGGACGGGCGTGCGCCGCTGGTTGGCCGTGCGGGGAACCGGTGGCGGCATCGAGGTCGAAGTCGGCGACTCCGGGGCCGGTTTCGATCCGAGCGAGATCCCCACCGCGAGGATCGGACTACGGGTCTCCATCCTCGAGCGAATGTCGAACGCGGGTGGGAGGGTCGAGATCGTGTCTGCGCCCGACAAGGGCACCGTGCTGCGGATCGAGTGGCCCTCCACCAGGCCGACGATCGAGCAGGGGCACTCCGAGGGGCAGTCGCTCGAGTCCGCCGGTGGCATCCGGTGATCATCGCGATCCCGCGCTACCTCATCGTCGGACTCGCGGCTATCTTCTCGACGTATCACCTCATCCTCGCGACGGTGTCGATCGATGTGCCCACGGATCGTGGGCCATACCTCGTGGCGATGGCGTTGTACGCGATCGCCACGACCGTCACGCTCTGGCCGTCGAGTCGCACGCGCATGCCGATCTGGATGGCCGCGTTCGCGGTGGCGGTGTCGGTCGCCATGGCGCTGCTGGTCACCAGTCAGCTGCCCGACGGCGCCGAGGGAACCTACGGCGCCTGGCACACCGCTGCGGTCGGCACGCTCATGGTCATCCTGTCGACCAGGCGTCGGCAGTCGTTCGCCTGGTTCGGCGTGATCGCGTTGGCCGTGGAGACGGTCGCGTGGCAGGGGATCGGCTCCCTGATCGACTACGGCATCGTCGGAAGCGTCCTGTGGGTCGGTATTTCGCACGCACTCGCCTACTCCCTCTCGTCGGCAGGCAGGGACGCGCGGCAGTACGCCCTAGCTGAACGCGAGGCGGCGGAGTGGCGCGCGGCGCAGGACGCCCACCTGTTCGAGAGGCAGTTCCGACTCGGTCAGACCGGGCGGATGGCGCTGCCGATGTTGAAGCAGATCGCCGCGAGCAACGGCGATCTGAACGACGACCAGCGGCAGGAGTGCCTCTACCTGGAGGGCGCGATCCGTGACGAGATCCGCGGAAGACGGCTGCTCAACGATGCGGTGCGCACCGAGGTGATGGCGGCTAGGCGGCGAGGTACCGTGGTGACGCTGCTCGACGAGGGCGGGATCGACGATCTCCCCGCCGTCGACCTGCAGCGGGTGCTCGACTCCGTGGCCGATGCCGTGCGCGGTACCAGCACCGACCGGCTCGTCGTGCGCACCGTGCCCCGCGGTGCCTCCACCGCGGTCACCGTGGTCGGTCTGAGTTCGGCGAACGACGGCGCGCACTCGGCTCTCGGCAACGAACCCGATGAGGAGGAAGACGAGATCGACCTCTTCCTCGAGATCCCCCGGGTTACCTGAGTCGGCGCATCACCCTGGGTCGGCCTCTCGCCCCAGTCGGCCCCCGAATCGGCCGCACGTCGGCCTCCTGACCGACTGCGGCAACGGAAAACGGGGCCGGCTGAAAGCCGGCCCCGTCAGATCCCCGAGTCAGGGCGATAACCCGAATATCGCCCTGACTCGCCCCCAATTCATTAGCCCGCTTACCCTAGTCGACCAATGATTGGTGGTGTAACTCATAGAGAGAGACACCTAGCACGTCCAATGATGCAGTGGACAAACCGTTCCGCAAAGTCATCACTTAGGCGGACATTCGGGGTACAAATCGACGATTCCAGAACGTTCCTCGCAGTGGTGCAGGGCCCGGCGAGCGACGGTTTCCACCGTGCGGACGGCATCAGGCGGTTTATATCGGTACCTGGACGACTCTGTCGGTGCGGATTCCGGGGTGGTTAACTCGTTCGGTCGTACGAGCGCCGCCATGCCCCCAGTCCGGGGTACAACGGACTTCTTCGGGCTCCACCGCTTCGCTGCCAGGCATCCTGCCTGGCGCCGGGCAGAGCACGCCGACCATCGCGGGCCCTCTCCTCTGCCACGGTGGTGAGCACC
>CAXTLO010000128.1:0-7859 GCA_964244965.1 uncultured Marisediminicola sp. | reverse complement strand
ACGCTCAAGGAGGGCGTCGCCGGAGAGGGCCGTGCGTTCTCATCCGTCGCCGAGGCCATCCAGGCTCACGACCAGCACTCGCTGGACCTGAACGCCAAGGTGCGCATCCGTCTCGAGGACCTCTACTTCGCCGAGGGCGAAGCGCCCGAGGGCTTCGAGCAGGGTCGCAAGCAGCTCATGGAGACCACGCTCGGCCGCGCGTTGTTCAACGAGACGCTGCCGGCGGACTACCCGTGGGTCGAGGCTGTCGCCGACAAGGGACGTCTCTCCGCGATCGTCAACGATCTCGCCGAGCGCTACCCGAAGGTGGAGGTCGCCGCGGCACTCGACCGGATCAAGGACGCCGGGTTCCACTGGGCCACCCGCTCGGGTGTGACCGTGGCGCTCAGCGACATCCTGACCCCGCCGAACAAGCGCGAGATCATCCAGGGATACGAGAAGCAGGCCACGAAGGTGCAGGACCAGTTCGAGAAGGGTCTGACCACCGAGGCCGAGCGCCGTCAGGAGCTCATCGAGATCTGGAACAAGGCCACCGCCGAGGTCGCCCAGGCGATGGAGGACAACCTCCCCGCGGACAACAACATCAACAGGATGGTGTCGTCCGGAGCCCGTGGTAACTGGATGCAGGTGCGTCAGATCGCCGGTATGCGCGGACTCGTGTCGAACCCGAAGGGTGAGATCATCCCGCGTCCGATCGTGAACAGCTACCGCGAGGGCCTGTCCGTGGCCGAGTACTTCATCTCGACTCACGGTGCCCGCAAGGGACTGGCCGACACCGCTCTCCGCACCGCCGACTCCGGGTACCTCACCCGTCGTCTGGTGGACGTCTCGCAGGATGTCATCATCCGCGAAGACGACTGCGGCACGACCCGCGGGCTCAACCTGCTGGTCGCGACCAAGGGCGATGACGGCGTGCTGGTTCGCGACGCGAACGTCGAGAACTCGCTCTACGCCCGTAGCCTCGCCGAGGACGCGGTCGACGAGTCCGGAACCGTCATCGCCAAGGCCGGTGACGACGTCGGCGATGTGCTCATCCAGGAGCTCATCGACGCCGGGATCACCCACGCCCGCGTGCGGTCGGTGCTCACCTGCGAGTCCGCCGTCGGCGTGTGCGCGGCCTGCTACGGTCGCTCGCTCGCGACCGGCAAGCTCGTGGACATCGGCGAGGCGGTCGGCATCATCGCCGCCCAGTCGATCGGCGAGCCCGGCACGCAGCTCACCATGCGCACCTTCCACACCGGTGGTGTGGCGTCGGCGGATGACATCACCCAGGGTCTGCCCAGGGTGACGGAGCTGTTCGAGGCGCGTACCCCCAAGGGCGCGTCCCCGATCGCGGAGGCCGCTGGTCGCATCACGATCGAGGACACCGACCGCAGCCGCAAGCTGATCCTCCAGCCGGACAACGGCGACGAGCCGATCGCCTACCCGGTGCTCAAGCGTGCGACCCTCCTCATCGAGGACGGCCAGCACGTCGAGCTCGGACAGCAGCTGCACGTCGGCGCGATCGACCCGAAGGAGGTCCTCCGCGTGCGCGGCGTCCGCGCTGTGCAGGAGCACCTCGTCGGTGGTGTGCAGGGCGTGTACCGGTCGCAGGGTGTGCCGATCCACGACAAGCACATCGAGGTCATCGTGCGCCAGATGCTGCGGAAGGTGACCGTCGTCGACCACGGCGACACCGACCTGCTTCCCGGCGAGCTGGTCGACCGGCTCAAGTACAACGAGATCAACCGCTCCACGCTGACCGAGGGCAACAAGACCGCCTCGGCCCGCCAGGAGGTCATGGGGATCACGAAGGCGTCGCTCGCGACGGAGTCGTGGCTGTCGGCCGCGTCGTTCCAGGAGACCACGCGTGTTCTCACGCAGGCCGCCATGGAGGGCAAGTCCGACCCGCTGATGGGTCTGAAGGAGAACGTGATCATCGGAAAGCTGATCCCGGCCGGAACCGGTCTCCCGAAGTACCGCAACGTGGAGGTCACCGCGACCGAGGAGGCGAAGGCCGAGCGCTACCCGAACCGCATCTTCACGGACGAGTCGGTGTTCAGCGAGTCGGATCTCTCGTTCGTGGACTTCGAGTCCTTCAGTTCGGACGACTACACCCCGGGTACCTACAACTAGGCACCCGTACGCGAACGGCCCGTCACCTCACGGTGGCGGGCCGTTCGGCGTTCACGACTCCCATCCGCGACCCGACTTGACACCTCGGCAGCCAAGAACCGCGGCGAGGCTGCAGAACTGGCACGTCGGCACGTCGGCACGTCGGCACGTCGGCGCATCGGGGGTGATGGGGAGCGCTGCCCATCGCGAGCCGAGTTGCTAGCCTCTACCGTGATACGACACGTGGTGAGGGGCTGTCAGTGAAGGAGCCGGCAGCGACCGAGAACAGCGTGATCGACCTGCCTGAGGCGGGCCGGCTGGGAGTCATCGCGGCGCCACTGGGGCGCCGGTCGCTCGCGTTCCTGATCGACGCCGTCATCGTGGCGTTCGCGGCCGCTCCCGCCATCGTCATCCTCTTGACGCTGGTCACTGGACTGGCAGAAGGCGCCTTCCCCGCTCCCACCGGCGGTCAGGTCGCGGTGCTGATCGCGAGCGTTCTGATCGTCGACATCCTGATCATCGTGCAGCTGATCCTGCACGGGCGGCGCGGATGGACATTCGGAGCTCGGATCACCGGCATCCGCACCGTGAACATCGCCACCCTCGAGCGGCCCGGATTCTGGCGGATGGCGCTCCGCGCACTCGTGCTGTACCTCTCCGGTGTCATCATCCCGATCATCGGCGCGATCGTGATGCTCAGCTCGCCGCTCTGGAACGTTCTCGGCCGCGGCTGGCTCGATCGGGTCGGTCGGGACTGGATGGTCGACTCGCGCCGAGGTCTCGACCCGTACGACGCCGCGGCGATGCGGGCTGCCCGAAGACGGCTCGCTGCGGAGCAGCGTCCCAGTGCGCCGGAGTTCCCATCCCTCGCAACGGGTTCCGGCGCGAGTGACGTGGGGACAGGCGGCCGCTCCCGTTCCGCCGTCGTCGGCGGGGGAGCCGGGCCGGTGACCTCCTCGGCAGTCCTTCTTCCTCCGACGCTGGCCGATCCGACGCTGGTCGCTCCCCCTCCGCTGGCGAGACCGGTCGAGGTCGTCGACGTCATCCCGGTCGTCCCTGCCACCCCGGCGCTGATCAGCGAGACCCGGGATCGACTGGATCTCTCGGCGCCGCGGCTTCTGATCGGGCGCAACCCGTCCGCGCGGCCGGACCAGGGGCCGGTTGCCATCCTCCGTGTCGACGATCCGACGTTCTCGATCTCCAAGACCCACGCCGAGGTGACCGTCCATGCGGATGGTATCCGCGTGACGGATCGCGGTTCCAGCAACGGGACATCCGTCCGGGGGCGCGACGGCGAGGTCCGAGTCATCGGCGGGCAGCCGGTTCACCTCCGATGGGGGGATACGCTCATGCTCGGTGACCGCGAGTTCACCCTGACGGAAGGGGGGTCCGCCGGATGAGGATGAAGCTCACTCTCCATCGGGACGTCGACGACTCGGTCGACCTGATGGTCACGGCCGACGCGACAGCGACCGTCGGACACGTCGCGCGCACCATGCTGGAGACCGATCCTGCCTCCGCCGTCTCGCTCGGATCGGGTGCCGTCACCCTTCACGTTGCTCCGCCCGGCGAAGCGCGCCTGGTCCATCTCGACCCCGAGACTCCGCTGGGCGATGCCGCCATCGGCTCCGGATTCGACGTCGCGGTGCGTACCGCGCCCGCTTATCCGTCATCCGCGGGATCAGGGCCGTCGGCTGACGCGGCTGTCGTCCGCGTGCTTGCTGGTCCGGATGCGGGTCGGGAGATCCGTCTTCCGCTCGGATCGTCGACCATCGGCCGAGACGCCAGCAACACCGTCGAGCTGACCGACCCTCTGGTCTCCAAGCGCCACGCGCGGATCGAGATCTCGGCCGGTGGTATCGACATCGTCGACCTCAAGTCGGCCAACGGCATCCTCGTCGACGGCGGACTAGTGCCACGACTGCGGCTCCCGAGCGGCCAATCGGTCGTGCTCGGCGACACGGAGATCGCCGTCGTCCTGCTGGCGAGCGTCGTGGACGGGGCGGACGAGATCATCGAGCGCGGCGGGCTCCTCCGCTTCAACCGCTCGCCGAAGGTGGAGTCGCGCTATCCCGGTCGGGAGTACCCGGTACCCGAGATCCCGATCGAGAAGGATCCGACTCCCTTCAACTGGATCATCATGCTGGCGCCCGTCCTGATGGGCGGGCTCATGTTCGCGCTCACCCGAAACCCGCTCTCGCTCGGGTTCATCGCCCTGTCTCCTCTGATGGCCCTGGGCAACTACTTCTCGCAGCGGTCCAGGGTCGGCAAGAAGATGAACTCGGAAATCGAGCGTTTCGAGATCCAACTCGAGGATCTCGAGGAGCAGCTGACCGACGAGATGCCCAAGGAACGCAGTGTCCGCCTGCTCGAGAGCCCGTCGGTGGCGGAGGTCTACGCCGACGCGCTGAAGCTCGAGCGCCGCCTCTGGACTCGACGGCCCGAGCACTGGAACTTCCTCGACCTCCGACTCGGACTCGGACGGATGCCGAGCCGCAACTCCATCTCCGACAGCACCGCCAAGCAGGGACTGCCGATGTATTCGCGCATGGTCGATCAGCTGCGGGAGAAGACGGAGTTCATCGACGACGTGCCTGTGGTGGAGAATCCCTTCCTCTGCGGTGCTCTCGGCATCTGCGGCGACCGGACCATCGCCGGCGACGCCGCGCGCGCGATGCTCGTGCAATACGCGGGGCTCCACTCTCCGGCGGAGGTCGCGTTCGCGGCCATCCTCACGCCGGCCGAGGCGCAGGAATACGACTGGCTCAAGTGGCTGCCCCACACCACATCACCGCACAGCCCGATCCCGAGTGTGCAACTCGCCGACAGTGCCTCGACCGGCACCGCACTCCTCAATGCGCTCGAGGAGGTCATCGCGGCGCGGCGTGCTCAGTTGGGGAAAGCCACCGACCGTGGTGCGGGTGACGAGGGTGAGGCTGCGGCCGTCCGCGGCGCGAAGGTGGGAAGCAAGCAGGCCGCTTCGTTCTTCGCTTCTGGGGGAGCCGCCCTGGTGCTGCTGATCACGAACGACGCGCCGGTCGATCGAGCACGCTTGACTCAGATCGTCGAAGACGCGGCCGATGCGTACATCTTTCCGATCTGGATGGCCCCGACCGTCGCGGCTCTGCCTGCCGCCTGCCGCACCTACATCGAGGTCGATGGGGGTCTGGATGCCGCCACAGTGAACTTCGTCCGGCAGGGGATGGTCGTGGAGGACGTGCGCATCGAGGGGGTGTCGGCAGCCTATGCCTTGATGCTCGCGCGGCGGCTCGCCCCCGTCGTGGACGCCGGAGCGGTCATCGCTGATTCGAGCGACCTCCCCACCAGCGTGCCGCTGCTGACGCTGCTGGGGACGTCACTTGCGGGCGACCCGCAGACCGCCATCGACCGCTGGACACAGAACGCCTCGATTCACGATCGCAGCGGCCGCCCGCCGGTTCCCCGTCGACGGGCGGGCACCCTCCGTGCGCTCGTCGGACAGTCGTCCCCCGACGCGATGCATCTCGATCTCCGCACCCAGGGTCCGCACGCTCTCGTGGGTGGGACGACAGGGTCGGGAAAGTCCGAATTCCTCCAGGCGTGGGTACTCGGGATGGCCGCCGAGTACAGCCCCGATCGGGTCACTTTCCTGTTCGTGGACTACAAGGGCGGCTCCGCGTTCGCAGAGTGCGTCGCGCTGCCGCACTGCGTCGGTCTGGTCACCGATCTCAGCCCGCACCTGGTCCGCCGCGCCCTCACCAGCCTCCGCGCCGAGCTGCACCACCGCGAGCACCTGTTCAACCGCAAGAAGGTCAAGGACCTCCTCGAGTTGGAGAAGCGCGGCGACCCTGACTGCCCGCCGGCGCTCGTTCTCGTGATCGACGAGTTCGCGGCGCTCGCTGGGGAGGTGCCGGAGTTCGTCGATGGCGTCGTCGACATCGCCCAGCGTGGCCGGTCCCTCGGAATCCACCTCATCATGGCGACACAGCGGCCGGCGGGCGTCATCAAAGACAACCTACGAGCCAATACCAATCTGCGCATTGCTCTGCGCATGGCGGATGAGTCGGACTCGAAGGATGTCGTGGGCGACCCGGTCGCCGGCACCTTCGACCCGAGCATCCCCGGGCGCGGTATCGCGAAGACCGGACCGGGGCGGCTCACTGCGTTCCAGTCCGGCTACGCGGGCGGTTGGTCGTCAGACGGACCCCCTCGCGCGGAGGTCAGCATCGCTGAGCTGCGCTTCGGGTCCACCACGATCTGGGAGGCCGACAGCGCCGCAGATGACGATGACGACGCCGATCTCGGCCCGACCGACCAGAAGCGCATCGTCGACACGCTCATCAGTGCAAGCGCCCTCGCCGACATCCCTCAGCCACGTCGTCCGTGGCTCGACGATCTGGCAACCACCGTCGACATCCGCAACCTCCCGAGCGAAGGCGACTCCCGAATCGCGCTCGGGCTGGCGGACGTGCCGGATCGGCAATTGCAGGAAGCGGTCTACTACGAACCGGACCGCGACGGCGCGCTTCTCATCTACGGAACGAGTGGCTCCGGCAAGTCAACCGCGCTGAGATCCATCGCGGTCGCCGCCGGTCTCAAGCCCGAGGAGGGCGCCGCCGCGGTCTACGGCCTCGACTTCGGCTCAGGCGGTCTCCGATCGGTCGAGCCTCTACCCCATGTCGGCTCTATCGTCGCCGGCGACGACGTGGAGCGCGTGCAGCGCCTGTTGCGGATGCTCCGTGGTCTGCTCGACGAGCGGGCGCGCCGCTTCGGGGATGTGAACGCCGCCAGCCTCAGCGAGTTCCGCTCGCTCTCGGGCGACTCACGTATCCCGCGCATCCTCCTCCTCATCGATGGCTTCGGGCAGTTCAAGCAGGAGTGGGAGACCTCGTCTGCGCGGTCCGCGTACTACGCGATCTTCATGCGGATCCTGGGTGAAGGCCGTCCCCTCGGGATCCACGCGATCGCGACCGCGGATCGGTACGGCGCTGTCCCGACCTCTGTGAGCGCCAACGTCACCAGGCGGGTGGTTCTTCGGATGTCGGACGATGGAGCGTACTCGATGCTCGGAGTACCCAAAGACGTCCTCGGCGAGCGATCGGGGCCTGGGCGCGCGATCGTCGACGGTTTCGAGACCCAGGTAGGCGTACTGGGCGGTACCTCGAATGTCGCCGAGCAGTCCCGTGAGATCGAGAAGCTGGGCATCGCGCTCCGCGCCCGCGGTGCGGACGAGGTCGCGGGGGTTGGAGCGCTTCCCCTGGAGCTCGTCGCCGCCGACCTCCCGGACGAGGTCGACCACCTGCCCGTCATCGGGATCGGCGACGATGTGCTCGGTCCGCGTTCCTTCGAGCCGGTAGGCACCTTCGTGGTCACCGGCCCGCCACGCAGCGGCAAGACGAACGCGCTCCGGTCGCTGATCACCGCTGTCAAGCGATTCGACCCCGAGGTCAAGCTGTTCCACTTCGGCGGTCGGCGCGCGCAGCTGCGTCGATACGCGGACTGGATCGGCAGCGCGACGACCGTAGAGGACGCCCGTGCCCTTGCAAAGCAACTCGTGGACCTGGTGCCAGACGAGTCGATCCCGGGCCGCATCATGATCGTCGTCGAAGGCGTGACGGAATTCGCCGACAGTGACGCCGAGCGACCGCTCAAGGAGCTCTTCCAAGCGGTCAATCGCAGCGAGCACTTCCTGATCGGCGACAGCGATGTGACGGGGCTCACCTCCGGGTACGGTTTCATCGGCGACTTCAAGGGTGGTCGTCGAGGGATCGCGGTCAAGCCCGAAA
>CAXTLO010000127.1:0-7888 GCA_964244965.1 uncultured Marisediminicola sp. | reverse complement strand
AGTCGATGACCCGCGAATCGGGATGGCGGCAGAACGGGCAGAACATGGTGCCTCCAGGATAGGCGGCAAGATCGCGCGGCTCAGGGAGGCGGCCAAGCGGGTGTGGCGTGCGATGCAGCTAGTCCTGGAAGCGTGCCTCGACGGCGGAACCGTGGGCGGGCAGGTCCTCCGCTTCGGCCAGCGCGACCACCCGCGATCGCACCGCGGCCAGCGCATCGCGGTCGTAGCGCACCACCTGCTGGGGGCGGAGGAACGTGTAGGCACCGAGACCGGATGAGAATCGCGATTGGCCGCCGGTCGGCAGCACGTGATTCGAGCCGGCGAGATAGTCTCCGAGGCTCACCGGCGCATCCTCGCCGAGGAAGACGACGCCGGCGCTCTCGATCAGATCGAGCACCTCGCCGGGGACTGCGGTCTGGATCTCGAGGTGCTCGGGGCCGTACGCGTTGCTGAACCGCGCTGCGGCGCCGAGGTCGTCCACCAGTACGAGGGCGGACTGCGCTCCCGTCAGCGCCGCACGCACCTGACGCTGACGTCGCACGGCGGGCACCAGGCGTTCCAGCTCCTCGCGCACCCGGTCGGCGAGGTCGGCCGAATCGGTGACGAGCACGGCGGCAGCCAGCTCTTCGTGCTCCGCCTGACTGATGAGGTCGCTCGCGATGATCCGAGCGTTCGCCGCCGCATCCGCGATGACCAGGATCTCCGTCGGCCCTGCCTCGGAGTCGATGCCGACGCGACCGGCGACCAGTCGCTTCGCCGCCGCCACGTAGAGGTTCCCCGGCCCGGTGACCACCTGCACGGGGTCGAGGCCGAGATCGTCGACCCCCCAGGCGAACGCGCCGATCGCGCCGGCACCGCCCATGGCGTACACCTCGTCGACGCCGAGAAGCCCGGCCGCACCGAGGATCGTGGGATGCACGGCTCCGTCGAACGCCGCCTGAGGCGGGGAGGCGAGGGCGACGGAGGACACTCCCGCGATCTGCGCCGGGACGACGTTCATCACGACGCTCGACGGGTACACCGCCTTGCCGCCGGGCACGTAGAGACCGACGCGATGCACGGGAGTCCAACGCTGGATGATCTCGGCGCCCGGCCCGATCGCGGTCACCGACGGTCCTGGCACCTGCGCTGTGGATGCGGCGCGCACCCTGGAGATCGCCTCCTCGAGGGCGTCGCGCACCTGTGGGTCGAGCCTGGTCACCGCCTCGGTGATCTCCTGAGCGTGGATGCGGACCCGATCCGGACGCACTCCGTCGAACCGCTCCGCCTGATCGAGGAGAGCTGCGGTACCGCGCTCGCGCACGTCGGCGATGAGGGCCGCCGCAGAATCCATCGCGGACGAGACGTCGATGACGGAGCGTGGCACGGCTGCCAGGAGTTCAGCGGTCGTCGGGCGCGTCCCGCGCAGGTCGATGGTCTGGATCATGGCCGTACAACCCTATGCGGCTAGATGATCGAGCTTTGCCGAGATTCTCAGGGCCGCGGGTCTCCCCAGCTCGGCAGCGGGGTGGATCAGATCAGGCAGTTGGGCCCGAGCAGCGACTTGAGCTCGCCGTAGAGATCCGCGCTCACGGTGACCGGGAATGGCACCTCGAACAGCCGCGCCGTATCGCCCTTGACGAGCTTCAGGCGCACCTCGGTGCTGCCCGCGTGCCGGATCAGGGCGTCGTTGAGGTCGGTCACCACCTCCGTCGTAGCGCGGTGCTCCGGCATCGAGATGATCAGCGGCCCGTCTCCGAGGCTCTGGCCGACATCAGGTGTGAACATGCTCACAGCGTGCAGATTCATCCCGTCATCGCGCACGCTGACCCGTCCCCGGATGACGACGATCGAGTCGTTCGCGAGCGCCGGAGAGAACTCCTGGTACGTCTTGCCGAGGAACATCACCCCGATCTCACCACCGAAGTCCTCCACTTGCACGATCCCGTACTGATTGCCGGAATTGCGGGCCGTGCGGTGCTGCACCGAAGTCACCAGGCCGGCGACGGTCACCGTCTCGCCGTCGATCGAGGGTTCACTGACGAGCAGATCGGCGATGCCGGACGACGCGTGCTTGGCGAGCTGCAGTTCGAGCCCCGCCAGTGGGTGATCCGAGACGTACAGCCCGAGCATCTCCCGTTCGAACGCGAGCTTGTCCCGCTTGGACCACTCCGGTCGAATCGGTACCGCGACCACCTGCGCCGGTTCGTCCCACAGGCTGTCGAAGTCGAAGCCCACCTGGCCGTTCGCCTCGTTCCGCTTCACGCTCACCGAGGAGTCGACCGCGTCCTCGTGCACCTCGAGCAGCGCGCGACGCGTGGAGCCGAGACTGTCGAACGCGCCCGCCTTGATCAGCGACTCGACGGTCCGCTTGCTCGCGGCCTGAATCGGCACCTTCTTCAGGTAGTCGTGGAAGCTGGTGAACCGCGCCTTGTCGTCTCGCGCCGCACGGATCTGGTCGACGACCGCGAAGCCGACGTTGCGCACCGCGCCGAGACCGAACCGGATGTCGTCGCCGACCGCGGCGAAGTAGCCGATCGACTCGTTCACGTCCGGGGGAAGCACCTTGATGCCCATCCGGCGACACTCGTTCAGGTAGATCGCGAGCTTGTCCTTCGCGTCGCCGACGCTGGTGAGCAGGGCCGCCATGTATTCCGCGGGGTAGTGCGCTTTGAGGTAGGCGGTCCAGTACGACAGCACCCCGTACGCGGCGGAATGCGCCTTGTTGAACGCGTAATCGGAGAAGGGAACGAGGATGTCCCACAGCGTCTTCACCGCATCGGCCGAGAACCCGTTGGCGTGCATCCCGGCGGAGAATCCCTCGAACTGCTTGTCGAGCTCCGACTTCTTCTTCTTGCCCATCGCACGTCGCAGCAGGTCGGCCTGACCGAGCGAGAATCCCGCGAGCTTCTGCGCGATCGACATCACCTGCTCCTGATACACGATGAGGCCGTAGGTGGTGCCCAGGACATCCGCGAGCGCGTCCGACAGCTCAGGGTGGATGTAATCGATGGCCTGCTGCCCGTTCTTGCGCAGCGCGTAGTTGGTATGCGAATTCGCGCCCATCGGCCCGGGGCGGTACAGCGCACCGACGGCGGAGATGTCCTCGAAGTTGTCCGGTCGCATCAGCCGGAGCAGCCCCCGCATCGGTCCTCCGTCGAACTGGAAGACGCCGAGGGTGTCGCCGCGGCCGAGAAGCGCGTAGGTGAGCGGGTCGTCGAGCTCGAGTTCCTCGAGTACCGGAGCCTCGCCTCGGTTCGAGCGGATGTTGTCGAGCGCGTCGTCGATGATCGTGAGGTTGCGCAGGCCCAGGAAGTCCATCTTGATCAGCCCGAGCGCTTCGCAAGCCGGGTAGTCGAACTGGGTGACGATCTGCCCGTCCTGCTCCCGCTTCATGATCGGGATGATGTCCTTGAGCGGCTTCGACGACATGATGACGCCCGCGGCATGCACCCCCCACTGCCGCTTGAGGTTCTCGAGCCCGAGCGCGGTGTCGAAGACGGTGCGCGCTTCGGCATCCGTATCGAGCACGGCTCGGATGTCGCCCGCCTCCTTATAGCGCGGGTGGTCCTTGTCGGTGATCCCGCTCAGCGGGATGTCCTTGCCCATGATCGCCGGCGGCATCGCCTTCGTGAGCTTCTCCCCCATCCCGAAGGGGAACCCGAGCACGCGCGAGGAGTCCTTCAGGGCCTGCTTCGCCTTGATGGTGCCGTAGGTCACGATCTGCGCGACCCGGTCGTCGCCGTACTTGTCGGTCACATAGCGGATGACCTCGCCGCGTCGGCGCTCGTCGAAGTCGACATCGAAGTCGGGCATCGAGACGCGATCCGGATTGAGGAACCGCTCGAACAGCAGTCCGTGGCGGATCGGGTCGAGATCGGTGATCCCCAGCGCGTAGGCGGCCATCGACCCGGCGCCAGAACCACGACCGGGGCCGACCCTGATGCCGTTGGCACGAGCCCAGGCAATGAAGTCGGCGACGACGAGGAAGTAGCCCGGGAAGCCCATCTGGGAGATGACCGCGGTCTCGTAGGCCGCGCGGTCGCGTACCTCCTGGGTGATACCGCCCTTGTACCGGCGGGCGAGCCCGACCTCGACCTCCTGGGCGAACCAGGACTGCTCCGTCTCCCCCTCCGGCACGGGGAACACGGGCATGTAGTTCGCGTTCTCATCGAATCTGACGTCGCAGCGGTCGGCGATGAGCAGGGTGTTGTCGCATGCCTCGGGGTGGTCGCGGAACAGGTGCCGCATCTGCTCGGCGGATTTGAGGTAGAACTCGTCGGCGTCGAACTTGAACCGGTTCGGGTCGTCGAGCGTGGTGCCGGACTGGACGCACAGCAGCGCAGCGTGAGAGGTCGCGTCGTGCGAGTGCGTGTAGTGGAGGTCGTTGGTGGCCACCAATGGCAGGTCCAGTTCTTTCGCGAGACGGAGGAGGTCGCCCATGACGCGCCGCTCGATGCCCAGCCCGTGATCCATGATCTCGCAGAAGTAGTTCTCGGCGCCGAAGATGTCCCGGAAATCGGATGCCGCTTTCTTCGCCTCCTCGTACTGACCGAGACGCAGGCGGGTCTGCACCTCGCTCGACGGGCAACCGGTCGTGGCGATGATCCCCGTCGCGTAGGTACTGAGCAGATCGCGATCCATGCGGGGCTTGAAGTAGTAGCCCTCGAGTGACGCGAGCGACGACATCCGGAACAGGTTGTGCATGCCCTCGGTGGTCTCGGACAGCATCGTGACGTGCGTGTAGGAACCCGAACCGGAGACGTCGTCTTCGCCGCCGTTGCCCCAGCGCACCCTGGTCTTGTCTCCGCGGGCGGTGCCCGGCGTGAGGTACGCCTCCGTGCCGATGATGGGCTTGATGCCGGTGCTCGTCGCGGTGCGCCAGAAGTCGTAGGCACCGAAGACGTTGCCGTGATCGGTCATCGCGATGGCTGGCATGCCCTGATCGGCGGCGGCCTGGATCAGCGGCGTGACACGAGCCGCGCCGTCGAGCATCGAATACTCGCTGTGCACGTGCAGATGGACGAACGAGTCAGTACTGGATGCCAAGAATGTCCTCCGCCGGGTGCTTCGGTGGATCAGCCTAAGCGACCCTGCCGACGTCATCCGGCGTGTCGTGCGTGGGTGTCGTGCGCGGGGGGCGTGAGCGGATGTCGCGGAGCCGTCAGTCGTTCCTCAGCACGTCGAGGGCATGCTGCAGATCCGCCGGGTATGTCGTCTCGTAGCTCACCGGCTCCCCCGTGGCGGGGTGCCGGAAACCGAGCCGAAGGGCATGCAGCCATTGCCGGGTGAGCCCGAGCCGTGCGGAGATGGTGGGGTCGGCGCCGTACATCGCATCGCCGACGCACGGATGCCGCTGCGCCGCCATGTGGACGCGGATCTGATGAGTGCGACCGGTCTCGAGGTGGACTTCCAGCAGCGAGGCGCTGCGGAACGCCTCGAGCGTCTCGTAATGGGTCACCGACTCCTTGCCGTCGACGACGACGGCGAACTTCCAGCTTGAGCCCGGGTGACGGCCGATCGGCGCATCGATCGTGCCGGCGAGGGGGTCCGGTCGTCCCTGCACCACGGCGTGGTAGATCTTCTCCACCTCGCGGTCGTGGAATGCACGCTTCAGTTCGGTGTAGGCCAGCTCCGACTTCGCCACGACCATGAGTCCGCTGGTGCCGGCATCCAGCCGGTGCACGATCCCCGCCCGCTCCGCAGCGCCCGATGTCGAGATGCGGTAGCCGGCTCCCGCGAGAGCGCCGAGCACGGTCGGGCCGGTCCAGCCGACGGACGGGTGCGCAGCGACTCCGACCGGTTTGTCGACCACGACGATGTCGTCGTCGTCGTGCACGATCGTGAGACCATCCACGACGACGGGGACGATCGCGGGGGCTTCCTTGTCGGTCCAGACGACCTCTAGCCACCCATCGCGCGGCAGCCGGTCGGACTTGCCGACGGGTCGGCCGTCGAGGGAGACTCCACCGGCCGCGACGACCTCGGCGGCGAAGGTACGCGAGAATCCGAGCAGGCGCGCCACGGCGGCATCCGCTCTCTCCCCCGCCAGCCCGTCGGGAACAGGGAGGCTGCGCGACGGCACGGCTACACCCCCTCGGCGTCGTCGACCGGAGCGACCGCGACTGCTCGGGTTCCGTCCAGTCTCACGCCCCGAAGGCTCAGGATGATGAACAGTCCCATGCTGACGACGATGAAGGAATCCGCGATGTTGAAGATCGCCGGGAAGTAGATCACCTGGATGAAGTCGACCACGTGGCCGACTCCGAAGCCGGGCTCGCGGAACAGTCGATCGATGAGATTGCCCACGGTCCCGCCGAGCAGCATCCCGAACAGCAGCGCCCAGATCATCGAGCGGATGCGGCGTGCGAACAGGATGATGAAGACCGTGACGGCCGACGCCGCGATCGAGAAGATCCAGGTGTATCCGCTGGCCAGGGAGAAAGCGGCTCCCGAGTTCTTGACGTAGAAGAACTGGAGCACCTCACCGAGCACGGGGATCGACTCACCCAGCGGAAGGCGCGTCTCCACGAGGTACTTCGAGACCTGGTCGAGCACCACGGCGACGAGGGCCACCGAGACGAGCGCTAGTAGCGCCCTCACGCTGACCCTCGTCGATGGTGTTTCCGACGCCGTCGGCTCAGATACCGCCAACGCCCTTGAGGCCGCTGGCCGAAGACGAGCCGGCTCCGACGCTGTCGGAGGAGCCCGGGGTGTCGAGGTCGCGCAGCTGACCCTCGATGTAGCTCTTGAGCTTCTGGCGGTATTCCTTCTCGAACGTGCGCAGCTCGTCGATGCGATGCTCGAGGACGGCACGCTCCTGGTCGAGCTGAGCGATCTGAGCGCGCTGCTTGGCCTCCGCCTCGCTCGCGATGCGAGCCGCTGTCGCGTGGCCCTCCGCGATCAGGGAGTCGCGCTTCTCGATGCCTTCCTTGACGTGCTCTTCGTGGAGGCGACGGGCGAGTTGGAGGAGATTCGTGGTGTTGCTCGCGTCGGTGTCGGCCGTGGGGGCTGCGAAGGCGGGCGTCGGAGGTACTGCTGCTGCGGCGGGCACGGGCGTCGGAACAGAGACCGGAGCCGGCTCGGGCTGCGGTTCGGGAACCGGGGCCGGTTCGGGCGCCGGCACGGAGTCGGCCGGCGCGGACACGACTGGAGCAGTGACGGATGGTGCGGAAGCTGACGGCCCACCGCCGCTGCGCTGAAGCTCGCTGACCCTGGATTCGGCGGAGACGAGTTTCTGCCGCAGCTCCTCGGTCTCCTGGTTCAACCGTCGCAGTTCGACGACCACCTCGTCGAGGAAGTCATCGACTTCGTCCTGGTCGTAGCCCTCACGGAACTTGGTCGGTTGGAAGCGCTTGTTGACAACGTCTTCGGGAGTCAGGGCCATCTGTCACCTCAAGATTCTCTGGGCCGTGCGGTAGGTACCTGCGCCGCGCTGCCGACGAACGCAGTCGTCGCGACAACGGTAGCAAAGCGACCGCCGTCGGAACCGGATCGTCCCCGGTGCGCGGCGACTCCAGCGTAGCGCGCGACGCCTGTCCCGCGCCGCCGCCTGGCTGGCGTCAGCGGAATCCGCCGACGATCGCGAGGAGGATGATCACGACGATCATCACGACGCTGAAGGCGAAGTCGAGGGCGATGCCACCGAGCCGCAGCGGCGGCAGCACCCGCCGTACTGCTCGCACGGGCGGATCGGTGATCGAGAAGACCGCCTCGGCGAGCACGAGCCCGATACCGCGGGGACGCCAGTTGCGCGCGAAGTTCCGAGCGAGTTCCAGGAAGAACCTCGCCCACATGAGGAGGAAGAAGATCAGGAGCGCGTAATAGAGGATCGTGGCGATGGCGGAGACGACGAACACCTGTGTGACGCTATCCGATCAACTTGGTAGGCCCGTACCAGGCATCACAC
>CAXTLO010000126.1:0-7974 GCA_964244965.1 uncultured Marisediminicola sp. | reverse complement strand
GCGGTGACAGCGAACGGCGCATCGGCGAGGCGATCGCGACTGCCGGGGGAGTGCCTTCGGGGGTGGTGGTGGCCACGAAGGTGGACCCGGCTCCTGGATCATCCGACTTCTCGGGCGATCGAGTGCGCGCGTCGGTCGAGGAGAGCATGCTCAGGCTCGGTGTCGATCACCTGCCGCTGGTATACCTGCACGATCCGGAGCGGATGAGTTTCGAGGATGGCACCGCGCCCGGGGGCGCCCTGGACGCGCTTGTGCAGCTCAAGGACCAGGGGGTCATCGACTGGATCGGCGTCGCCGGCGGCTCGATCGAACTCGGACTCCGCTACGTCGAGACCGGAGCGATCGATGTGGTGCTCAGTCACAACCGTTTCACCCTCGTGCAGCAGACCGCCGAACCGCTCATGGATGCCGCCGCCTCCCGCGGCATCGGCTTCGTGAACGCCGCACCGTTCGGAGGCGGGATCCTCGCGAAGGGCCCGGATTCGATGAGCTCGTACTCCTACTCGCCGGCGTCGGAACGCACACTCGACCGGGTGCGTGACATGCAACGGACCTGTCAGCTGTACGACGTGCCGCTTGCGGCGGCCGCACTGCAGTTCTCCATGCGGGATGCCCGCGTGGCGTCGACGGTGGTGGGGATGTCGCGGCCTGGGCGTATCGCGCAGACCGCGGCGCTCGCAGCACATCCGATCCCCGACGCGCTCTGGGACGAGATCGAGCCTCTCGCCGCCGCAGGGCGTTACGGCACCGACTGACCGGTTCGGCGTTACGCCGTACCTAGGCGTGGCGAACGAGCCCGCAGCACGACGGTGACCGCGCCCACCGACACCACGGCGACGATCGCCGCCTCATCCGCCCGCCGCTTGTGGCGGCCGGAGGCGTGCGTCGTTACTCGGCCGGAGCGGCCGCCTCCTGCTTGGCGATCTCGGCGTGCACGTGGTCCATGTCGAGGTCCTTCACCGCGGTGATGACCTGCTCGAGGGCCGGAGCGGGGAGCGCGCCCGGCTGTGAGAACACGAGCACTCCGTCGCGGAAGGCCATGAGGGTCGGGATCGACGTGATGCCGGCAGCACCGGCGAGGGCCTGCTCGGCCTCGGTGTCGACCTTTGCGAAGGTCACGTCGGAGTGCTGCTCGCTCGCCGCGTCGTAGACGGGGGCGAATTGCTTGCACGGGCCGCACCAGTCGGCCCAGAAGTCGACGAGCGTGATGCCGGGCTGGGTGACAGCAGCTTCAAAGGCGTCAGTGGTGAGTTCTACTGTGGGCACGGGGTCTCGATTCGATCGGAGTCGGATGGCCAGTGGGGTACAACGATCCGTACGCCCCAACATTCCCGCATCACGTCTTTGACCTTCGCCGCGAACACCGAGCTGCTGTGACGACCCGCTGCGGTGATCATGTAATTGCTGCGATCACCCAGCGCCGCGACGTGCGAACCGCGCCAGACCGACTGTCACCATCAGGTGCCTCACGTCGACCAGGAAGTCCCTCATGAGAAGGAGATCACGGCGTCCGGGCGATTCGGTGTCAGCCTACGCCTCCGAGCTCTGTCGTGCCGGTTCCCGACGATCCGGTCGTGGAAGTCACCCCTCCTCGACCGCTCTCTCCGGCTCGGGAAGCACGGTGAGCCCGTTGGGGCCGTTCGCGCCGCTCATCAAGCGATCGACCCATTCGCGGTTGAACTCGCCGGACGTGCGGCGATCGTATTGGAAGCGGAGTGGGATCGACGGTTCTACCCATAGAGTCTGGCGCCCGCTGCCCTGGTCGATCGGGCGGTCCCAGGTGAACGCGAACTGCTCGTTGCGGCGCAGTTTCGCGAGCATCACGACCTGGAGGTGCATCAGGGCCCGGTCATCGACTTCGACGGCCTCCGACTGCGCGCCGTAGTAGAGCCTGCCCATTGATCCTCCAAAGCCGTCATCAGACAATAGTGTTTCCGGCGTTGCGTTGTGAGCGTGCACCCAATGCCGAGCGGCGCCGTCGGCCGATCGGGTGCTGTGCTCGTCTGCGGCCGGGGGCTAGCATGGCGCAAACACTGTTCACAGTGTCGGTCTAATGGGGGACTTCGATGGCTCGGATGCGTGTGGCGGCGACAGCAGTAGCGGTTCTGGCGTTCACGAGCCTTTCGGCTGCGCCGGTCGCGTGGGCGGCGGAGGTCGTGCCGACCGGAGTGGTCAGCTGGGGATCGGACAGCAGTCGGCAGTTGGGCGATGGCGACCCGAACCAGAACCAGCCGATCCCGGTCGCTGTCGACCTATCAGCGGTCGGCGCCGGTCCGATCGTCGAGATGTGCGGCGGCTTCGAGCATTCGCTCGCCCTTGACGCTGAGGGGGCGCTGTTCGGCTGGGGGAGCGACTTCTTCGGACAACTCGGCCAGGGGGACGATGGCGGCGTCACCGAATACGGGATACCCGTCGCCATTCAGGTGCCCGCTGTGATCGTCGGCATCGATTGCGGCAACAAGCACTCCGTCGCGCTGACCGCTGACGGGCGCGTACTCGCGTGGGGACAGAACTCCAGTGGTCAGCTCGGCGACGGCACTACGCAACAGCGGGAGATCGCCACGGAAGCGGTTCTACCCGCTGGCTCCGCCGACGTGATCGCGGTCAGCGGCGGCGAAGAGTTCTCGCTCGCGCTGCTCGCGGACGGGACGGTGCTCAGTTGGGGGCGGGACGATCGGGGTCAGCTCGGACAGGGGATCGTCTGGGATGCTGCTGTGCCGTCGGGCGACCGCATTCGGCCTGCACCCGCAGTCGTCCCGTCGTCATCGTTCGACGGCGAAGGGATCGTTGCCATCTCTGCGGGGCTCGGTCACTCGCTCGCCGTCACCACCAGCGGTGCGATCTGGTCGTGGGGTCGCAATAACGACGGTCAGCTCGGTGATGGATCGACCGCGGACAGCAACATCCCCGCACGTGTCGACACCGCGGCGATCGCGGCCGCCGGTCAGTCGGTCGTCGGGGTGACAGCTGGCTCGTTCCATTCCCTTGCCCTGACTGCGGCGGGAACCCTGTACTCCTGGGGCGGCAACTTCGTCGGAGCCCTCGGCGACGGCACGTCCGAGCAGCGGCGTACGCCCGTTCCTGTCGCGACCGGCGGAGGTTCCGCTTTGCAGGGCCAGACCGTCGTGCAGGTCTCGGCGGGCACCGACTACACCCTGGCGCTCACCGCGGCCGGTCGCGCCGTCAGCTGGGGCGGGAACGATCAAGGACGTCTCGGTGCGCCGTCGACCAACGTCGTCGACAACAAGAGTCCTCTGCCGAACGAGGTGCAGCGCTCGGGATCCGCGATCGGCACGCAGCGTGTCAGCGTGATCGGCGCCGGCTTCGAGCATGGAGTAGCCGTGACGGCTGTCGTCGTCATCGCACCCCTCGTAGTCGATGATGTCGGGGACGCCCCTGTTTCGCGGACGTTCGCCGTGTCGGGCTCTGGCGAGCCGACAGCGACCGTCGCGCTCTTCGACTCCGACGGCGTACAGCTCGCGTCCGGGGTCGTCAGCGTCGATGGGCGATGGTCGCTCGCCCCCGGCAACCTCGAGTACGGCACGGCCACCTATACGGTGCGACAGTCATTCCCCGAGACACCCGACGACGAGGTCGAGGTCGAACTCACCGTTGCTCCGGCGCCGCTCGTGCTCGAGGCGTCGGCGGATGACGGTGGCATCGTGACCGTGACCGGCTCAGGCGAGCCGGGCGCGGTTGTGCAGGTGGCCGACGAGAACGGTGAGCAGCTCGCCTTCGATGACGGAACCGGTGGAACGACGGAGTCGTTCGTCGTGGGTACCGACGGCGTCATCCGCTTAGTTCTCACCGCTCGGCAGGATGAGGGACAGCGGACGCTCGTCGTCTCTCAATCCGCTGCGGGGGCACCCGTCCAGGAGGTGGTGCTCACCGTGCTCGTGCCGGGGGATCCGCCCGCGGTCGATCCACCCGGCCCGACTGCACCCGGCGCGGTTGCTCCTGGTGTCGACCGTCAGCGCTCTCCGGGTGACGCATTGGACCGGGATAGACGGGGCGCTCTGGTGAGGACTGGCGCGGATGTCTCGACACTCTGGCAGATCGTCGGAGCGCTGTCGCTCGGTGTCGGCGGCACTCTGGTGCTCCTGGCGCGCCGCCGGAGGTCGGTCGGGGTGACGACATCGGCTGGTACCTCTCGCCCCTGAGGCTCTCGAGCATGCACTAGCACGCTCGACCGCGTAGCCGTATCACAGGGCAGGGTCATCCGGTCGGGTCGCGCCGCGCACCGTCTGCTCCCACGACGGACGATTTGCGGATCGGCCTCAGCACGAAGATCCCGTACGCCACGAACACGAGCGACGTCGCCGCTGCGACGTAGTCGTCGTAATAGGTGCGAGCGAGGATGGAGGTGAAGTCCGCCATGGCATGGATGAGGATGAGTGGCCAGATCCAGGAGAAGCGGTACTGGAAGGCCGCGAGTGCGAACCCGTAGGTCGCCGAGGCGAGCACATTGCCGAGGATGTCGAGGGCGTCGCGGCCCGTCGTCGCGAAGGCGGACAGGTGCTGTAGACCGAAGAGCGCGGCCGTGATCGTAACCGCCCAGAGCGGGGAGAAGTCGACGCGCAGTCGCTCGAGCACCACGCCGCGGCTGATCAATTCCTCGTTGAAGCCCACCAGCAGCAGCGTGACCGCCCAGAGCGCGAAGCCTGGTGGCTCGTCTGACACCCCCGTCGGGGCGAATCGGAACACCGCTTCGAGGATCGGCACGCTCAGGAGGATCAGCGCGAGCCGGCCACGGCTCCAGGTGAGGAATCCGATCGACCGCCAGAGCCGGAAGTAGGTGACCAGCCCGATCGCGAAGATCGCGCACAGCACGTTGACGAACAAGCCGGTGTACCAGCCGGTGATCCCGATCAGCGGCCCGAGCCACAGGCCGAACATGATGACCCCGAAGCGCGCGACGTGCACAGCCACCGCGAACACCACGCTGCGGGATCCGGGCCGAGTCACCCCGCCGACGCTACCGTGCCGTCGCGCCGCCGTCGATCAGGTAGTCCGCGTCTGTGGGCATGGCTAAGTTGATCGGCATGAGCACCGACTCCACAGTCGTTCCCCTTGCAGATGGCGCAGAACTGATCGCCGAACGTCGACGCGGCAGCGGACCGACCGTCGTTCTGCTGCACGCCGGTGTCGCCGACCGTCGAAGTTGGTCGGGCGTCGTCGATGCGCTCGCCGCCGACGATCTCGACCTCGTCACGTACGACCGGCGGGGCTTCGGGCAGACGCTCCCTTCGACGGATGGGACCGCCTTCACCCATCTGGCCGACCTGTCGGCAGTGCTCAGCGCGCTGGATATCTCGCGCACGTTCCTGGTCGGAAACTCGATGGGAGGCGCACTGGCGTTGGACCTCACGGCGACCGCACCCGAGGGGGTCGCCGGCCTGCTGCTCATCGGCTCTGCGGTCAGCGGCATGACCGATGAGGACACACCGTTCGACTGGGCGCCGGATGCAGCATCCGGACCGATCATGGAAGCGCTCGAGGAAGCCGAGAGGCGGGGGGACATCGACGCCCAGATCAGCGAGCTCGCCCATCTGTGGCTCGACGGACCGGCGGGGCCCGAGGGGCGCGTCGGCGGGGCGGCCCGAGCCCTCTTCGAGGAGATGAACCGGGGCATCCTCGCCGCCGCCGCTCCCGACGACGCAGGCGACGCCGGGCTGGCCACCTGGCGCACGCTCGATCAGATCGCGGTGCCCGTGCTGAACGTATGGGGTGAGCTCGACATCCCTGCCGACATGCCCTTCTACGAGGAGACCGCTCGACGCATCGGGCAGGGTCCTGGTCGTGTGCTGCCGGGCGTCGCCCACCTTCCCGGGTTGGAGAGCCCCGAGCTCGTCGCCGATCTCGTGCGGGAGGTCGTCACGCTCGCGACGTGAACCTAGAGCATTCGGTGCACTCCTAGTGCGTTAGAGTGCACTTATGGACGCATCCGACCTCGCTGCGGCGATCGGCGAGCGGGTCCGCGCCAACCGCAAGGCGCGGAGCTGGACCCTCGATCAGCTGGCCGCCAATGCCGGCGTGAGTCGCCGTCTCCTGGTGAGCGTCGAGCAGGGCGCGGTCAATCCCAGCCTCAGCACTTTGCTGCGTCTGAGCGAGGCGCTCGGGATCGCCCTTCCCGTGCTGGTGGAGCCGCCGAAGAACGAGCTGAGCACAGTGACGCGCGCGGGAGACGCAGCGGTGCTGTGGCGCGGTGATGCGGGGGGCGAAGCGTCCATGGTCGCGGCGGCCACGCTTCCGGATGCGTTCGAGCTGTGGTGGTGGACGCTCGAGCCGAGCGACTCGCGTGAGACCCGGCCTCATACGGCGGGCACGAGAGAGCTGCTGCTGGTGCACGTGGGCACCCTGACGCTGGTCCTCGACGGGGACTGCATCGAGCTCGGGCCGGGTGATGCGGTGTCATTCCGGGGTGACGTGCCGCACGCATACCGCAACGACGGCGAAGCAACGGTCTCATTCTCGGGCGCCGTCTTCGAACCCGCGATCGCGCCATGATCGAGCGCGCCACCGATCGTGTTCCGGCGTGGACGCTCGCCGTCGCAGCGATGCTGTGCGTGCAGCTCGGATCTGCCCTGTCCGTCGGCCTGATCGACGAAGTAGGTGCCGCGGGCACCGCCTGGCTGCGGCTCTCGATGGGCGCGGTGCTCTTTCTCCTGATCGCGCGGCCGCCGCTCCGGAGCATCCGGCGCACGGAAGTACCGGCGCTTCTCGGCCTCGGTATCGCCACCGGGCTCATGACCATCGCGTTCCTCGCCGCCCTCGAGCGCATCCCGCTGGGCACCGCCGTCGCCATCGAGTTCCTCGGACCGCTCACGGTCGCGGCTCTGCGCAGTAGCGCCCGCGCGATCGTGTGGCCCGCCCTGGCGCTGGTCGGCGTGGTGCTGCTCACCGAGCCGTGGAGCGGAACCGTCGACCTGCTCGGCGTCGGATTCGCCGCGCTCGCGGGCGTCGGATGGGCGACCTACATCCTGCTCACCCAGAAGGTGGGCGACCGATTCGCGGGCATTCAAGGGCTGTCGATCACCATCCCAATCGCCGCGGTCACCGCCGCAGTGGTCGGCGTCCCTCAGGCGATCGGCTCGATCACGCCGATGACGCTGCTCACCGCGTTCGGATTGGCGATCCTGCTGCCGCTCCTGCCGTTCGCGCTCGAGATGCTCGCTCTGCGGAGGATGACGCACGCCGCGTTCGGAACCCTGATGGCGGTCGAACCGGCGATCGGGTTGGTGCTGGGCCTCCTGGTGCTCAGCCAGGCTCCGTCAGCGCTGCAGATGGTCGGAATCGCGATCGTCGTCGCCGCGGGTGCCGGAGCACAGATCCGGGGGCGTCGATCCGGTGACAGGGCGCGAGTAGCGCCCTCATCTCGGAGCTAGCCGGCCAACCCGTCAGCGCCATCGCTGCTACGCCATCCTCCCGCGCGCCGGCGGCGAGTGCCCGCTCGACGATGGCGGTCGGGTCTGCGCTCATACTCAGGCAACCGCGGTCTGGCCGCCATCGACGACGAGGGTGACGCCGTTGACGAATCCGGCGTCATCGGAGGCGAGGAAGGCGATCGCCGCACCGACTTCGGACTCGAGTCCGAGGCGTCCAGCGGGGATCATCGGTACCATTCCCTCCGCCTGCTCGCGGCTCATGCCGGCGTCCTCGTAGGCGGAGGTGTAGATGACGCCCGGGCTGATCGCATTCACACGGATACGACGCTCACGCAGCTCATTCGCCCAGGAACGGGCCATCGACTGCTGAGCGGCCTTCATGGCAGCGTAGGCACCTAGGCCGGGCGTTCCACGCTCGCCCTCGATGGAGCTCACCAGCACGACGGAACCACCCGAAGGCATCAGAGCGACGGCCTTCTGAACCGTGAAGGTCAGGCCGCGCAGGTTGAGTGCGAACGACTGGTCGAGTTCGTCATCCGGTGGCACCTCCGGTGACGACGACGGTTCGACCTTCGAAGCGATTGATCAT
>CAXTLO010000125.1:0-7975 GCA_964244965.1 uncultured Marisediminicola sp. | reverse complement strand
CGTAGATACGATCGAGTCGAATACGTCGCCCTTGGGTCGGCGCTGAGCCAACTGCGCGGCGATGTCGTCGGCGACCGTGGCTGGCAGATCCCGGGCGGCGACGAACTCAGCAACCCACGCTCGGGCAGCCGTGATCTGGTCGACGAGCGTGCCGTCCAGGTCCAACGCCACAAGCGGCATGCGTCGACCCTAACGAGCGGTCCGACCTTCGCTGTCGCGTCCACGGAAGGACAGATCAGCCGGACAGCCCTTCGATCGAGTAGCGGCGTTCGATCGCAATCGTCATTCGCCCCCACTCAGTACTTGCGACCCGGTCCTGATGCGATTTGAACACGCCCTCGTTCTCGAAGAACTCCTCGACCTGCCAGATCAGAGGATCAGCCGTCTGCGTGACTTCGAAAGAGGATGTATCCGAACTCGGCTCGGGTCAGAGCAACACAGGTGCTCGGGGCGGCACCCCGGGTCCGTCCGGCGCCTAAGTCGCGTGGATGGCGAACTTGTTCCCGTCGGGGTCTAGGAGGACGGTGACACCGGACGGGGTGTTGATTCGACCTGAGGCTCCCAGGGTCAGCAGGCGGCTGGCTTCGTCATCAAGCTCATTGCGCGGCACGGTGAGAACGAAATACTGACGGTCGGGATCGGTAGAAGTATTCACCGGCTCGCCGCTCCAGGAGATTTTGGTTCCACCGACGGGAGACTGGATAGACGTTTCCTCGCCCTCGTCCCACGCGAGCGGCCACCCAAGACCGCTGCTCCAGAAAACTCCCACAGCTCGGGTGCCGTCGCATGTCACTTCCCCGAGAGGGCCACAGCCAGCGAGAAAGTGATTCGCATCTTCGATGACACAGAATTCGTCGCCCACTACATCGGCCATGATCGCGTAGCTGTTCGCAGGAACGTGACCGTTCCCGAGAAGCCGCGCCCCGAGCTCCAGACTCGCCGCGATCGTGTCCCTCTGGCCACGGTTCCCATCAGCGATGTGCAGGTGGAGGCGATTCTTCTCCTCGCCGTGAGGAGCGCCCGGGACGAATCGGAGGCCTACCTGCCCTGATTCGCCGGCGAGCAGAACCTCGTCATTGTCGTCTTCCGGGAGCCGGCCCAATAGAGCTCCCCAGAATTGCGCGGCGCGCCGCGGCTGTGGGGAACGAAACGCAACTGCCTGCAACTGGATGGTCATGCGCGCGAAGTTAGTACAGATCGGGCACTGGAGGAACGTCGACTGCGGCGAGGTCATCTTCTCGAGGACGAAGTGGCTAGATCGTGGAATGCTCGCGCCATGCATCCAAGCGACCCTGGTTCCGGGCTTCAGGCCGTTCGACGTTCTGGATGTCCGGTTCGACGAGGTAGAGGGCCCCGCGTTGTCGCACGAGGTCAGCCGGTCCCGCGCCACGTATCGCTACCGCACGGGCTCGGCAGATCCGACCGCTCCCGCTCTGTCGTCGATGTTCGTATGCGTGCTGCAGCCCGCGTCAGATGGCCACCTGCTGGTGGGCCGCATGTCGGGATCTACAAGTAGTCCGGGATTGCTTCAGTTCCCTGGAGGGAACCTTGAGCCGCCGCCGTTGGGGCATGAACTAACGACCTTCGCCCTCCAGCGTCATGCCGCGGCGAAGCTATCCGAAGAGATGCGGACTCACGCGGCCTCTGACGAACACCCATATCGTGAGCAAGCACCTCGGTAGCTCGCCCGAGCTCTGACAAGTCGACTGGCGAGGGACTGGACGGGCCCGGGCTGTGAAGCAGTTTCGCCGATTGTGCGGCTAGAAGTCGAAGCCGGGCAGCCCGTCGATGCTGACCACGTTCTTCTCCCGGCGGTAGGCGTCCATCCCGCTTGACCCCTTCTTGTCCGCCTGCAGCCGAATGAGGTCACGTTCCTGCTGGACCTCCATCACGGGAACACCCCAGCCGCACGAGTCACTTATTCGATGTACGTCGACAGAGATGACGGCTCTCGTGCTGGGATTAGCAGGATGCCGCGACACGACGTCGTCGAAGACCGGACTTCCGGGGAGAACAACGGTTCCCGTGCCGTGGAGGCGCACGATTCGGGGCCGATGATCGAACGAGCTGAACATGAGGCAGATGCGGCCGTTCTCGCGCAGGTGCGCGATGGTTTCGACGCCGCTTCCGGTGTAGTCGACCCATGCCACCTGGCGGGGACCTAGTACTGAGAGAGAGTCGTGCCCGCGGGGGGAGACGTTGACGTGTCCGTCGGCAGCGAGAGGCGCGGTCGCGACGAACCAGAGCGGTTGCGCCTCGATCCACCCTGACAACCTCGAGTCGATGGAGTCGAATATCTTGCCCATGCCGTGAGGGTACGCCCGACACGCAGCGTCGCCGGTTTCCAGTGCGCCCGAGGATGCGTGTTCAGTGACGAGACGACAGCCCCACGCCCTCGGCGGGATGATCTTCAGGGCGATGCGTAATCCCGGATCATGACGACTCCATCCGCATCATCTACCGCGCGGGTGGTTCGATGACGTCTATCGCCGCAGCCTGAGCGAGAACAAGACGCTCGTCACGATGGTCGGAGCCGAGCACGTGGTGGGTCCGCTAGACCGGCGGCTCAACTCGTCTGGCCGTCTGCTTCTCGCTCTCGGAGTCGCTCGTCGGCGTTCGCGCTTCCAGTCGGATCCGCCCCGTAGGAAGGACTGAGGAGGTCCTCGAGTCCGATACGGCGGTAGAACTCGGTGCGAATGCGATCCCCGACGGCGTACACGACGGATGCGCCGTCGTCGGACGGATCGATGACGGTACGGAACGGGCGCGACCCCTTCGGCAGATCCACTACCCGGACGACCTCTCGAGCGACTTCCTCGGGATCGGCGTCGGGTGGCGTGAGGGCAGCAAGCCGCTCCGTGACCTGATCGAGCAATCCGGTGTACAGCTCCTCGTAAGCATCTTGCGTGGCAGTGTCGGCAGCACGCCCGGCGTGTGCGAAGTGATTCGTCCCGGTCGTATAGGAGCCCGGCACGATGATCGTCGTCTCGGTCCCGAATCGCGCGACCTCGACGGAGTAGCTCACCCCGAGCGTGTCGATCGCGTCAGATCGCACCGCCGTTGACGTAGACGACCTGTCCGTTGATCCAGCGTCCGGGACCGGCCAGGAACGCCACGACCTCGGCGATATCCGAAGGCTCTCCGAGTCGTCCCATCGGGTTCATGGTGCTCATCCGATCGACCTCCTCCGGCGATTTGCCGTCGAGGAAGAGGGGAGTCGCCGTCGGTCCCGGGGCGACCGCGTTCACGGTGATGTCTCGTCCCGAGAGCTCCTTCGCGAGGATGAGGCTGACGGCCTCGACCGCGGCCTTGGAAGCGGCGTACGCACTGTAGGTCGGGAGCGCGAGCTTCACCACGGTGCTCGAGAAGTTGATGATGGCTCCGCCGGCGCGTACTCGCTGTGCTGCGAGTCGGCTCACCACGAAGGTGCCTCGGATATTGGTGCTGTGCATCGCGTCGACCTCGTCGAGGTCGAGCTCCGCGAGGGGCGCAAGCACCATCCGCCCGGCGGTGTGCACCACGACGTCGATACCGCCGAAGTGCTCGTCGACCGCGTCGAAGGCGTCCGTCATCTCGGCCAGATCCGCCACATCGCCGCCGACTGCGACAGCCCGACCCCCCTGATCGGTGATACTCGCCACGACCTCCTCCGCGCGCTCTCGATTACCCGCATAGTGCACAGCGATCGCCATGCCATCTCGCGCAAGACGCTCGGCGGTGACGCGTCCGATGCCCCCGGAACCGCCGGTCACCAGTACTGCTCGTTGCTCGGCCATTGCCGTCTCCTGTCTTGGTGCGAGAGATTTCTCACCCATTCGACGTCCGTGTTGTCGTTCCGGTCGCCCCGTCGGATCCAGATTGACTCGCTCGGGTGGTGAGCGGGTAGTCGGATCGTGGAGGATGCTTGCGAGATCCTCCACTTCCTCACGAGGAGTGGAACTGTGGCCGGAAAGGTACGCCGGATGGAACCCGCAACTCGGTCTGCCGCGTTCAGCAGCGAACTCGTCGACCTCATCGGTCGTCATTCCGATCGAGACGGGGTGCAGGACACCGCGATCGGTGCCCTCCACCTGTATCGGTCGCGCACGCGGTCTGAGCCGGTTCACACGGTCTATAGGCCCTCGCTCTGCATCGTCGCGCAGGGGCGGAAAAGCGTCTCCTTCGGTACGGAGACGATGACCTACGGACCGCGTGATTTCCTCCTCGTCGCCGTCAATGTGCCCGTGATCGCCCAGCTGTTCGAAGCTTCTCCGGAGCAGCCCCATCTGGCATTGCACGTCGATGTGGATGTGTCCATCGTCGCCTCGCTCATCGCCGAGGCAGGGCAGGGCCGAGCAGACGAAGGGACACCTCAGCCGGGCTTGTCCGTCGGCGCTCTAGAGGATCGGGTTCGGGACGTGATCCTGCGACTGGTCCGGTTACTGGACGAGCCGCGCGACATCCCGGTCCTTGCCCCACTCATCGTGAGAGAACTCAGTCACCGTCTCCTCGCCGGTCCGAGCGGCGATGCTCTACGCAGGATGGCGATGAGTGCGGGGCCGACCAGACGGATCGCAAAGGCGATCGAACGGATCGAGGTGGATTACCGCGAGTCGCTTCGCGTTCACGACCTTGCTCGAGAGGTCTCGATGAGCGTGTCGGGTTTCCACCGTCACTTCAAGGCGGTGACGGCGATGACGCCCGTGCAGTTTCAGAAGCGGCTCCGCCTGCAGGAAGCTCGACGCCTACTCGTGGGAGGCCAGGTCAACGTCACGACAGCGGGGTTCGAAGTGGGCTATGAGAGCGCATCGCACTTCACCCGCGACTACCGAGTACTCTTCGGCGCGTCGCCGAGCCAGGACCTGAGCCGTCTGAGCTGACGCAGTGGAGCGCGACCTATGTGGTGTTATCGACGATCGTCAGGAGCCCACGGTCGAATCAATTCGAGATCGCCGAGACACAGCAGACGCTCCTAGGCAATTCCTTCGCAAGCGACACCACGGAACTCGTCACAGCACTGCAACGACTCGCCTTCGGTCGATTGGTGTCGCAGGCGCCGGGCGCGGGCAGTTGCATGTGACCGAGTACCGATCATCGCGGCTTGACGCGTTCGATACATCCGTGCTGAGCCCGCCGGGGGCTGAGGGTCGTCCCCGGTCGTGTCCGGGTGCGGATGCACGACTCCGGCGAACGCTGTTCACCGTCCGGTGGGGCCCGACTCGGCGGCAAGTGCCACGACCGTCTCGACGATCTCCTCGGCTGTCGACTGCCATTTGGTCGTCGACAGGTGTCCACTGAGTTCCATCCCGGCGACTCCGTTGGCAGTGGCCAGGAGAAGTACGCCAAAGCGGCGGGCGTCAGCCCCTCCCACGACGTCGGCGACGATCAATAGGAACTCGTCCTGAGCGCGCCCGGCCGCCCCAACCGCGGCATCAGGATCGCCCGACGGAGTTCCGAACATGGCCTTGTACAGATGCGGTTGACTCCTGCCGACCTCGATGAGACTCATGAGTGCCGCCTGTAACTGCATCGTTCCGTTCCGGTCCCGATCAGCATGGATGTCGCGCAGGACATCGGCCAGACGGTCCCAACTCTCCGCCCCGACAGCGGTGAGCAGGCTCTCCTTGTCGGCGAAGTGCCGGTAGGGGGCGCCACGCGATACTCCCGCTCGAGCGCCGACCTCGCGCAGTGTCACCGCCTCGGGGCCGCCTTCATCGAGAAGAGCTGCAGCAGCGGCGAGTAGACCGCGACGCGTTCCGGCCGCCGATTCGATCCGACTGATCATCGCCCTAGCATACAGTTGACAACGTCATCTGAGGTGGTAGCTTCGGCAGATGACAACGTCAACCGAAGCACTCGCCCAAGAACTCGTCGTCGTGACCGGCGCATCCACCGGGATGGGCGCTGCCACCACTCGCGAGCTTGCGCAGCGGGGCTTCCACGTCCTCGCGGGCGTGCGCCGCGAGAGCGATGGTGCCGCTCTCGTGGGACCCAATATCGAACCGATCATTCTCGACATCACTCGCTCGGAGCAGATCGCCGACCTCGCTCGTCGCGTGCAGATGGATCCGGCCGGTCGCCGATTGCGGATCCTGGTGAATAACGCCGGTATCGCCGTGAACTCTCCCGTCGAGGCGCTGCCGATGGACCACTGGCGGCGCCAGTTCGACGTGAACCTCTTCGGCCACATCGAAGTGACTCAGGCGCTGCTCCCAGCGCTCCTTCTCAGCACGGGAAGGGTCGTGAACATCAGTTCGGTGGGCGGCAAGATCGCCATGGCTACCTATGGGGCTTATTCGGGAACGAAGTTCGCTCTGGAGGCGGTGAGCGACGCACTGCGCCGCGAGCTCGCCCCCTTCGGTGTGCAGGTCGTCATCGTCGAACCCGGAGGAGTCCGCACGGAGATGAGTGGCCGGGGGATCATCGCAGCTCATCAGCTCCTGGACGCGATGACTCCTCCTCAGCGCGCCCGCTACGGCGACCTCGTCCACGCAATCACCACTCAGTCGGCGACCTTCACATCGAGCGGCCTTCCCGCCGCGAAGGCCGCTCTCGTGATCGCTCGAGCGGCCACAACCCCGCGCCCGCGTACCCGGTACACCATCGGCCGTGACGCCGCGATGCTCACCAGGCTGTCTCGCATGCTCAGTGACCGTGCGCTCGACAGGATTCTCGCCGCCAATCTCCGGCCGCACTTCCCGAAAGGCGACAGCCGCTGACTTCAGCGGCCTCGACGGCCCGGGTATCGATGCCTACGGCAAGAGCACGACGCTCGCCGAGCGCGCCGCCTGGGAATTCATAGCGACCGAATCAGTCGAGAGCTGATGCTTCTTCGCGCAACTCACTGAACGCGGTCAAGGTGTGGGTGACCAGGTCATCGTCTTGTGCGGCACTCTCGGACCAGCGGGCATATCCCTGACGGAACGCAAGCACTCCCAGTTCCGCGGCGAGTCGTGCGCGTGAATCGGGAACCCCTCGGGCTGTCAGCGCGACGGTCATCGCTGCGGCGATACCGACGCTCTTCAGGGCGTCTCGTTCCTGGAGTTCGGCGCTGGCGGCGACGGCCGCCTTCAGCCGCGGACCGAGGTCTCGGCTGCTTCGCCCCATCTCAACAGAGGCCCGCTCGAGGCCAGCGGCGACCGCCTCCAGCGCGGTGGCCTGAGGGTCGGCTTCTGAGATGCCTTCGGCCAGCAGTCTGCTCAGTGTCTCCTGCCCGGCGACCAGCAGCTCGCGTTTGTCTGGGAAGTGGCGGAAGAACGTACTCTTCGTCACCCCTGCCCGTTCTGCGATCGCGGCGACAGTGGTCGCGTCGTACCCGTGCTCGGTGAAGAGGTCGACGGCAGACCGGACCAGTCGCTCTCGAGCCCCCGGTTCCCAACGTCCCATGAGAGGAGTCTACGTGATGGGACAGTAGTCCCGTGAAAGTGCTAGAGTGATGGGATGTCAGTCCCATCACCTTCCGATACTCGAGAACACACATCGCTTGCACCGTTCCGACTGAACGATGGAACCGCCCTGCCCGCGATCGGCCTGGGCACCTTCGGGTTCCTCGGCAGCCAGGGGGTCGCGACCATCGCGAGTGGAGTGGATGCCGGGTACCGGCTGATCGACACTGCTTCCGGCTACCGGAACGAGACCGAGGTCGGTATAGCTGTCCGCGAATCGCAGGTCCCGCGAGGAGAGTTCCGGATCACCAGCAAATTACGTGGTCCGGATCATGCCTACGACCGTGCGCGGCGATCCATCGCTGATTCACGTCAGCGCCTCGGCGGGGACCCCATCGACCTGTACCTCATCCATTGGCCCAACCCCCGGAAGGGCCTGTTCGTCGATGCGTGGCGCGCCCTAGTGGACGCTCGCGCCGCCGGAGATGTCCTGAGCATCGGCGTCTCGAACTTCGAGCAGACTCATCTGGAGGCGATCATCGATGCGACCGGGGTCGTCCCGGCGGTCAACCAGATCGAACTGCACCCGTACTTCCCCCAGCCGGAGCTTC
>CAXTLO010000124.1:0-8094 GCA_964244965.1 uncultured Marisediminicola sp. | reverse complement strand
ACCTCTCTCTCACCGAGAGTGGACCGGCGAACCTCGATGAGACCCTGAGCCGTGCCAAGTTCGAAGAGCTCACCTCGGATCTGCTCGACCGCACGAAGAAGCCGTTCAACGACGTCATCGCCGAAGCCGGTGTGAAGGTGTCGGATGTGGCGCACGTCGTGCTCGTCGGTGGCTCAACTCGCATGCCCGCTGTCGTCGGGCTGGTGAAGCAGCTGCTCGGCGGACAGGACGCGAACCAGGGCGTGAACCCGGATGAGGTCGTCGCCGTCGGCGCCGCGCTCCAGGCCGGCGTGCTGAAGGGCGAGCGCAAGGACGTCCTGCTCATCGACGTGACCCCGCTGAGTCTCGGCATCGAGACCAAGGGCGGCATCATGACCAAGCTCATCGACCGCAACACGGCGATCCCCACCAAGCGGAGCGAGACCTTCACCACCGCGGACGACAACCAGCCGTCGGTGGCGATCCAGGTGTTCCAGGGCGAGCGCGAGTTCACGCGCGACAACAAGAACCTCGGCACCTTCGAGCTCACGGGCATCGCGCCCGCGCCGCGCGGCATCCCACAGGTCGAGGTGACCTTCGACATCGACGCCAACGGCATCGTGCACGTGTCCGCGAAGGACAAGGGCACCGGCAAGGAGCAGTCGATGACGATCACCGGCGGCTCGAGCCTGCCAAAGGACGACATCGACCGGATGGTGCGCGAGGCCGAGGAGCACGCGGCCGAGGACAAGGCGCGTCGCGAGGCGGCCGAGATCCGCAACACCGCCGAGCAGCTGGCCTACTCGACCGACAAGCTGATCAAGGACAACGACGACAAGCTGCCGGAGGACGTCAAGTCCGAGGTGCAGGTCGACGTCGACGCTCTCAAGACGGCTCTCGCGGGTGAGGACGACGGCGCGATCAAGACCGCTTTCGACAAGCTCTCGGAGTCGCAGCAGAAGATCGGCCAGGCCATCTACTCCCAGTCTCAGGCGGCGCCAGAACAGCCCGCCACTGATGACGCCACCGCTGACAGCGGCTCCGACGAGGACATCGTCGACGCCGAGGTCGTGGACGACGACACCGACGACAAGAAGTAGCCGGAATGCCCGATCGAGAGAACACGTCAGGTGCGGATGGCGGGCGGGACGAGCCCGTCATCCGCGACAACCGGAAGATCGACCCCGAGACCGGCGAGGTGCGGTCGTCGAATCCGATCAGCAGTGAAGACGGAGGGACCGCCGCGGTGGACGGCGTCGAGGACCTGATCCAGGCGGAAGACGCCGATGTCGAGACCTCGACCACGGATGCTCCGGACCTCTCTGCGGAGGACGCGAGCATCCTCGCCGACGCCGAGCGCGACCTGGTCGCCGACATGCGTAATGACATGCTGCGCGCCCAGGCCGAGCTGGTGAACTTCCGTAATCGCGTGGAGCGGGACCGGGCGGCGAATCGGGAGATCGTCATCGCCGAGGTGCTCCGGTCCCTGCTCCCCGCGATGGACGACCTGGTGCGCGCTGAGAAACACGGCGACCTCGAGGGCAGCCCGCTGGCGCTCGTCGCGCAGAAGCTGCACGGCGCGTTCGAGCGGTACGGGCTCCGAGTAGTGGGTGAGGTCGGAGAGCCCTTCGACCCGAACTTCCACGAGGCGCTGGTCCAGCTCCCCAGCCCGGATGTCACCGTTCTCACGGTGGCAGATGTCGTCGAACCGGGTTATGCGCTCGGCGATCGCCTCATCCGCGCCGCCAAGGTCGCTGTCCACGTGCCGGCCGAGTAGGGCCGACACTTTCTAGGAGGCAGCCATGGCTAGCCAGGACTGGTTCGACAAGGACTTCTACGCCGTTCTCGGCGTCGCGAAGGATGCGACGCCGGCTGAGCTGAAGAAGGCCTACCGCAAACTCGCGCGCAAGCATCATCCGGACGCCAATCCGGGTGATGCTGCCGCCGAGGCACGGTTCAAGGAGATCAGCGAAGCGAACACCGTATTGAGCGACCCCGCGCAGCGCCAGGAATACGACCAGATGCGCGCGATGGGCGCTGGTCGCGCCCGATTCACCGCGGCGGGCGGCGGCGAAGGCGGCGGCGGGTTCGAGGACATCTTCGGTGGCATGTTCGGGGGAGGAGCGAACCCGCGGAACAATCGATACACCTCCGGGAGTCCTGGCTTCGAGGACATCTTCGGGGGGATGTTCGGCAACGGCGCGGGCTTCGGTCAGCCGAGCGGCGGCTACCGGGGCACAGGTGCTCCGACGAAGGGCCGCGATTTCACCGCGAACACGACGATCGACTTCATGACCGCGATCCGTGGTGACACCATCCGGCTCCAGCCGTCGGAGGGTCGTCCGCTCAACGTCAAGGTGCCGGCTGGAGTGACCGATGGCCAGAAGATCCGTGTGCGCGGCAAGGGCGAGGCGAGTGCCGACGGCGGTCAGCCCGGCGACCTCGTGCTCACCGTGTCGGTGCGCACGCATCCGGTGTTCGAGCGTGAGGGACTCAACCTCCGTGTCGACGTGCCGGTGACCTTCCCCGAGGCGACGCTCGGCGCGACGATCGAGGTGCCCACGCTCGGGGGCGACCCGGTCAAGTTGCGTGTGGCACCGGGGACGCCCAGCGGACGGGTGCTTCGCGTCAAGGGCCGTGGCGTCGAGACGACCAAGGGTGTCGGCGACCTACTCGCGACCGTGCAGATCGCCGTGCCGTCGCACCTGACGCCCGACGCCGAGAAGGCGCTCGCCGCGTTGCAGCGAGCGTTGCCGGGCGAGAATCCTCGCCTCGACCTGCTGGATCGCGCGAGAGGGTAGCGGTCGCCCGTGTCCGAACTCGACGAGAACACCCCGATCTTCGCGATCGCGATGGCCTCGGAGCTGGCCGGTATGCATCCGCAGACGCTGCGGCAATACGACCGGCTGGGGCTGGTCTCCCCGGACCGCACCGCGGGCAAGTCGCGCCGGTACTCGATGCGGGATGTCGCGCAGCTCCGCGAGATCTCCCGCCTGAGCGCCGAGGGGCTGAACCTCGAGGGCATCCGCCGCATCATCCAGCTGGAGAATCAGGTGACCGCTCTCGCCTCCCGCGTGCGCGAGCTGGAGTCGGCGCTCGCCGACGAGCTGCTCAACCGACCGGGCCGCCGCGTCTTCGCAGCCCGAGAGTCCGGCGACGTGATCTCGCTGCGCGCCGGAACCCGGGCGCAGCGCAGCACCGAGGTCGTTGTCTGGCGGCCGCTGCGGAACTGAGCGCGCGCTCATGTACGCACTTGCCGCGCAAGTACGTTCGCACGCGGATACATGCGCGGGAAGTGCGTACATCGGGAGCGCGTACGTTGCCGGAGCCCACAGAAGGGCGCCGCGAGCTCACCGCACCGCCGACGTGCGGCCATACGCGCCGCGGATAGGCTCGACGCGTCACCCGACCTGAGGAGATCCCGTGTCCGACGCATCCCCCAACAGCCCGGCCGCCGGGTGGTACCCGGACCCCGCAGGCTCGCCGTTGCAGCGCTGGTGGGACGGCGCGGCGTGGACCGAGCGCACGTACGACCCGATCTCCGCCGCATCCGCCGCGCCCGTCCATCCGGATGTCCCGGCAGGTACCAGGGTGTCGACCCCGTGGATCTGGATCATCGCCCTCCTGCCGCTGCTGTCGCTTCTCGGAGTGCTGCTCGTGGACTACCGCCAGTACATGGAGGACACGTTCGCTCTGCAGACCGACCCCGGCGGCTTCGCCGGTCTCCCGGCCAGCTTCGGCCAGGTACTCGGCCTGAGCGCGCTCGGCTGGCTCGTCTACGCCCTCTCGGTGCTCTTCGCGTTCCTCGACTGGCGCGCGTTGAAGAAGCGCGGCGTGACCGCGCCGTTCCACTGGGCATGGGCGTTCCTGTTCGTCATCCCCTACGTGATCGGGCGAGCGGTCGTGCTGAAGCGCCGCGGTCGGAGCTATTTCGTTCCGATGTGGGTGTACCTCGCCATCTACGTGATCACACTCGTCGTGAGCATCGTGAAGGTGGCGGACGCCGTGTCGTCGGTGAGCGACCTCATCCTGTACGGGTGACCTCGCCCGAGTTCTCCTTCGATCTGCTCCGCCGGCATCCGGATGTCGAGGCCGAGAACCTGTTCGCCGTCGACGCGAGTGACCGGCTCATCCTCGATGAGGCGGGGGCGGATGTCGCGGGCGCGGGTCAGGGCGAGGTCGTGATCATCGGCGATCACTACGGCGCCCTGACGCTCGGGGCCATTGCGCGGCACGGGCTCACCGGCGTCCGCGTGCATCAGGATCGGCTCACAGGGGAGCGCGCGCTCCACGCGAACGCTGCAGCGACCGGGCTGGCCGGACGGTACGAGCACCACGGTCTCGACGAGTCACTACTGGCCGAGGCCCGAGTAGTGCTCATGCAGCTGCCCCGGTCACTCCCGGAACTCGACGAGACCGCGGCCGCGATCGCCCGTCATGCGCGACCCGACGTGATCGTGCACGGCGGCGGACGGCTGAAGCACATGTCCATCACGATGAACGAGGTGCTCGGGCGCCACTTCTCCGACGTGCGCGCCTCCCTCGGGCGGCAGAAATCGCGGGTCATCGTGTCGCGCGAGCCCCTGGCATCCGAGAACGCCTTCCCCGAGCGGGCATTCCACGCCGATCTAGGGCTCTGGGTGTGCGCGCACGGCGGCGCGTTCGCCGGCACCAGGGTCGACCTCGGCACGCGTTTCCTGCTCTCCTTCCTCGCCCAGATGAAGGCGGATGCCGCCACCGCCGTGGATCTCGGGTGCGGCACCGGCGTGATCGCGGCGGCGCTGGCGATGTCGCGGCCGGATCTCGCGGTGCTCGCGACCGACGAGTCGACTGCGGCAGTCGAATCCGCTCGCGAGACGGTCGCGGCCAACGACGTCCCGGTCACGGTGAAGCGGGATGACGGGGTCGCCTCGCAACCCGACGCGTGCGCCGATCTGGTGGTGCTGAACCCGCCGTTCCACACCGGTTCCACCGTGGACCCCGGCATCGCGCTGCGGCTGTTCGACGAGGCCGCCCGGGTGCTCAAGCCCGGCGGAGAGCTGTGGACGGTGTTCAATTCCCACCTGACCTATCGGCCCGCGCTCACCCGTTCGGTCGGCGAGACACGCCAGGCCGGGCGCAACTCGAAGTTCACGGTCACCGTGTCCCGGCGCGGGTCGTGATGTTCCACGGTGTGGCGGCGATGCAGCCGCTCGACGACTGGCTTGAGGAACGAGTAGGTCTCCCGCGCTCGTAGAGCTCCTGCAGAAGCGGTTCTCGTGTCAAGGGGTAGTGAGCGCGTGTAGCGCTCCTTAGTGTCAAGGGTTGGAGCACGAGCATGACCCTTCCCCGGTCTGCGACTCCTTCCCTGCGACTCTCAATCGCACCCGACGCGGGAACCCACCCGCACACCAGGAGATAACTATGACCAATTCGAATGCTGCCCACACGCCCGGAACTAACAATCACACCGAGCACCGCAGGTTGACCACCGAGACCAAGGCCTCGACCAAGACGACAGAGTTCTACGCCTACATCGTCGTCGTAGTGGCGATCATCATCACGTCGGCAGTCGTCGGCGGCAACAACGAGGAAGGCAACGGCGGAACCGACGCGTTCGACTCGGCCCGCGCCATGATGTACATCACCTGGGTCACGATCGGATACATGGTCTCCCGCGGCCTGGCCAAGTCCGGGAGCCGCGAGCGTTACGACGCATAGCCAGTCCAGCGGCACATCGCAGCGACGGCGCCGGTAGGTCGATTCGACCACCGGCGCCGTCGTCGTTTCTCCGCACGGCGACGAGCCGACCCCGAAGCGGACGTCTGCGGCCCCCACAATTGATCGACCGGTTCCTGCACGACCTCGACTCGCCGTACGCGGCGGTGAAGCGGCGGGAGAAGTGTGCGCGTTCGCCGAGAGCGATGCCGGAGCGTTAGGCACGACGCGCCTGAAGGCGTAAAATTGAGCCGTGCGGACTCAAGTTCGCGCTCCAGCTCTAGAACGGATCACGAATGGCGAATATGCAGGGTGCCCCCTCGGCGTTCGGCGATCAGCCGACCGCACTGCAGCAGTACGGCGTCGACCTCACCGAGGTCGCTCGTGCCGGCAAACTCGATCCGGTGATCGGGCGCGACGCGGAGATCCGACGCGTGAGCCAAGTGCTCACCCGGCGCACGAAGAACAACCCGGTGCTGATCGGCGAACCCGGCGTCGGCAAGACCGCTGTCGTCGAAGGGCTGGCGCAGCGCATCGTCGCGGGCGACGTCGCCGATTCGCTCAAGAACAAGCGGCTGGTGACCCTCGATATGTCAGCCCTCATCGCGGGCGCCAAGTACCGCGGCGAGTTCGAGGAACGCCTCAAGGCCGTGCTTGCAGAGGTCAACGCGGCCGACGGCCAGATCATCACCTTCGTCGATGAACTCCACACTCTGATGGGCGCGGGCGGCGGCGAGGGGTCTGTCGCGGCGTCCAACATGCTGAAACCGATGCTCGCGCGCGGCGAGCTGCGGCTGATCGGCGCGACCACCCTCGACGAGTACCGCCAGTACGTGGAGAAGGATGCGGCACTCGAACGCCGCTTCCAGCAGGTGTACGTCGGCGAACCCTCCGTCGAAGACACCATCGCGATCCTTCGCGGGCTGAAGCCGAGGTACGAGAGCCACCACGAGGTGCCCATCTCCGACGCCGCGCTCGTCGCTGCCGCATCCCTGTCCAACCGCTACATCTCCGGGCGACAGCTCCCGGACAAGGCGATCGACCTCATCGATGAGGCGGCGAGCCGGCTCCGCATGGAGATCGACTCCGCGCCGGTCGAGATCGACGAGCTGCGCCGGGCCGTGGACCGGATGCGCATCGAGGAGCTCGCCCTCAAACGGGACAAGGACGACGCCTCCCGCGCTCGGTTGGAGGCACTCCGGGAGACGCTCGCCGCCCGCTCGGCGGAGCTCGACGACCTCCAGGCGCGCTGGAACACCGAGAAGACGGCAATCAACCGGGTCGGCAATCTGAAGAAACGCGTCGACGCGCTGCAGGTGCAAGCTGACCGGGCGCAGCGGGAGGGCAACCTCGCCGAGGCGAGCCGTCTGCTCTATGGCGAGCTGCCCGGGATCGAGAGGGAGCTGGCCGCCGCTGAGTCGTACGTGCCCGAGCACGCCCCGATGGTCGGCGAGCAGGTGACCGCCGAGGACATCGCCGCGGTTATCGCCATGTGGACCGGTATCCCGGTCGGCCGCCTCCTCCAGGGCGAGACCGAGAAGCTGCTCCACCTCGAGGCCGAGCTCGGTCGTCGCCTGATCGGGCAGAAGCCGGCCGTGACGGCGGTAGCGGATGCGGTGCGCCGCACCCGCGCGGGGATCTCCGACGCCGACCGACCGACCGGGTCGTTCCTGTTCCTCGGGCCCACCGGCGTCGGGAAGACGGAACTGGCGAAGGCGCTCGCGGAGTTCCTGTTCGACGACGAGAAGGCGATGATCCGGATCGACATGTCGGAGTACGGCGAGAAGCACTCGGTCGCGCGGCTCCTCGGCGCCCCTCCCGGCTACATCGGCTACGAGCAGGGCGGGCAGCTGACCGAGGCCGTGCGCCGACGTCCGTACTCGGTGATCCTGATGGACGAGATCGAGAAGGCGCACCCCGAGGTGTTCGACGTGCTGCTCCAGGTGCTGGATGACGGGCGACTCACCGACGGTCAGGGTCGCACCGTCGACTTCCGCAACACCATCCTCATCCTCACCTCGAACCTCGGCAGCCAGTTCCTCGTCGACCCGTCGCTCAGTCAGGAGCAGAAGGAGGCGGCGGTGAACGCGATGGTGCGCCAGGCGTTCAAGCCCGAGTTCGTGAACCGGCTCGACGACATCGTCATCTTCTCCTCGCTCAGCGCACAGGATCTCGCCCAGATCGTCGAGCTGTACATCGATCGACTCGGCCGCCGTCTCGCGGAACGCCGGCTCGACCTCGCAGTCACCCCGGATGCTCGCCGTTGGCTGGCCGAGCGTGGATACGACCCGCTGTACGGGGCTCGTCCGCTGCGGAGGCTCATGCAGCACGAGATCGACGATCGGCTCGCCCGCGCACTGCTTGGCGGAAATATCCGCGACGGGGACACCGTGCGGGTGGACCTCGCGGGCGACGCGC
>CAXTLO010000123.1:4716-8135 GCA_964244965.1 uncultured Marisediminicola sp. | reverse complement strand
TCGACGCCGGCGACCTCGTCCTCGTTCTTCACCCGGAAGCCGATGGTCTTCTCGATCGCGAAGCCGATGAGGTACGCGAGTCCGAAGGAGTAGATCAGCACGGCGAAGGCTGCAATCGCCTGAACCAGGAGCTGCGTGAGGTCCCCGCCCATGAACAGGCCGGTGCCGTTGGCGAAGAAGCCCAGGTAGAGCGTGCCGATCAGGCCTCCGACGAGGTGGATTCCCACGACATCGAGCGAGTCGTCGAAGCCGAGCTTGAACTTCAAGTCGATGGCGAGGGCACACACGGCGCCCGCGACGAACCCGAGCAGGATCGCCCAGATCGGGTGCAGCGACGCACAGGCCGGCGTGATCGCGACGAGGCCGGCGACGGCTCCTGATGCGGCGCCGACCGAGGTCGGCTTGCCATCCTTGACCTTTTCGACGACGAGCCAGGCGAGCAACGCGGCAGCCGGGGCGGCGATCGTGTTCACGAACGCGAGCGCGGCCACGCCGTCGGCGGCCAGTTCCGACCCGGCGTTGAAACCGAACCAGCCGAACCACAGCAGACCGGCGCCGAGGAGCACGAATGGCGGGTTGTGCGGTACGTGAGCGCCCTTGGCGAAGCCCACCCGCTTGCCGAGTACGAGGGCGAGAGCCAGGGCTGCCGCGCCGGCGTTGATGTGCACGGCGGTTCCACCGGCGAAGTCGATGACCCCGGTGCCGAAGAACTCCTGCATCCCGTAGGTCGTCCACCCGCCGTAGGCGAAGCTGCCGTCATCCGCGAGGCCGAAGTTGAACACCCAGCTGGCGACGGGGAAATAGACGACCGTCGCCCAGATGCCGGCGAAGATCATCCACGACCCGAACTTCGCACGGTCGGCGATGGCGCCCGACACCAGTGCGACGGTCAGGATCGCGAACGTCGCCTGGAAAGCGACGAAAGCCAGCGGTGGGAACGCTGCATCCTCCGGAACCTCGAGGAGGCTGTTGAGACCGAATGCGGCAGGATCGACGGCCCACGCGAACACGGCGCCCTCGGAGGACGGGAAGGCGATCGCGTAACCGTAGAGCACCCACAGCACGGCGATGAGGCCCAGGGCGCCGAAGCTCATCATCATCATGCTGATGACGCTCTTGGCCTTGACCAGCCCGCCGTAGAAGAAGGCGAGGCCAGGAGTCATGAGCAGCACGAGCGCGGCGCAAATCAGCAGGAAGGCGGTATTGCCTTGATCCATCGTGAACCTCTCTTGATTGGTGCAGGGACGGACGAGACGGCGGCGCCGGCGTCGTGCCGTGTCGGGTACGCCCACATTCTGAGCAGGAGAGGTTTCGCGAGTGGACCCGGATGTGTTTCGTGCCGGTTACGCGGGACCGGGGCGCGTTAACATCCTGTTTCGCGGCGCCTCGAATGCGACGAGATACCGCCTGGAAACGGGTGGGAACCGGCCGATCGGGTCAGCCCGAGGTGAGAGCGACCAGTCGGGACATCGCTCTGAGGTACTTCTTGCGGTAACCACCGGTCAGCATGTCGTCGGCGAACACCCGGTCGAGGGGGGTGCCGGTGGCGCGCACCGGGATCTGTCCGTCGTACAAGCGGTCCACGAACGCGACCAGTCGAAGCGCGTCGGTCTGGCTGGTCAGCGGCACCACGTCGGTGAGACCGACGGTGTCCAGTCCCTCGACCAATCGCACGTAGCGCGAGGGGTGCACGCTCGCGAGGTGTTCGACGACTCCGCTGAAGTCGTCCACCGTCACCTGTTCCCCCGCGGCGGAGATAGCGGCGTCGAAGGCGGCAGGCTCGAGCGAGACGGCATGTCCTTCTACGTCCCGGCGACGGTAGTCGAGCCCGTCGATGCGGACCGTGCGGAATTGAGCGGCGAGCGCATCGATCTCACGCAGGAAGTCGGCCGCAGCGAATCGCCCCTCCCCCAACGCGTTCGGTGGGGTGTTGGATGTCGCGGCCGTGCGGGTGCCGCCGGCGACGAGCTCGGACAGCAGCCGCGACATCAGCCGGGTGTCGCCCGGATCGTCGAGTTCGAATTCGTCGATGCAGATCAGCGACGCGCCGCGAAGCTGCTCGACCGCACCCGCGTACCCGAGCGCTCCCACGAGTGCCGTGTACTCGATGAACGTGCCGAAGTACTTCTTCTGTCCGGGAGCCACGTGCCAGAGCGCGGCGAGGAGGTGGGTCTTGCCGACGCCGAACCCACCGTCGAGATAGATACCGGGTGGGCCTGCAACCGTCCTGCGTCGTCGGAACAGCCCGCCGACGCGCGCACCTCGGGACCGACCACCGCCTGACCCGTCCCATCCGGAGCCGAACTCCATGACAGCCGCGACCGCCTCCGCTTGCGACGGGTAGTCGGGATCTGGCCGGTAGCCGTCGATAGTGGTATCCCGGAACTGCCGGGGCGGGATGAGGTGCGCCACGATCTCGGCCGCGCTGATGGTCGGTGCGCGATCCACCAACCGCATCCGGCTCCCGGCCGACCGGCTGTCCGCCGCGTCACCGGTCACGATCGACGCTTCCGGCAGTGTGTCCGAGTCTTACGACTAGCCTGTTCGTTGGTCGCCGCGGCTCGTAGATTCTTCACTAGCCGTAAGCCTAGATGGGTGGCCGCGCCGCCTCAGCGCCCCTCGGCGCGCCGAAGGAGAATACTGTGTCCGTCGCTCCCGATCCCTCTCCAGAGTTCGCCTCATACGCGCACCCGTCGCGTCTGGTCTCCACCGACTGGTTGCAGGACAACCTCGGTACGCCGGGGCTGGTCGTCGTCGAATCGGACGAGGACGTGCTGCTCTACGAGGTCGGTCACATTCCCGGCGCGGTCAAGGTCGACTGGCATGTCGACCTCAACGACCCGGTTCAGCGGGACTACATCGACGGTGCCGGATTCTCGGAGTTGGCCTCAGCCCGCGGCATCGCGCGCGACAGCACCGTGGTGATCTACGGCGACAAGAACAACTGGTGGGCCGCCTACGCGCTCTGGGTGTTCACCCTCTTCGGGCACGAGGACGTGCGGCTCCTCGACGGCGGACGAGCCAAGTGGGAGGCCGAGGGACGCGAGTACTCGACCGAGCGTCCCTCGCCGGAGCGCACCGATTACCCCGTGGTCGACCGCGACGACTCGACGATCCGCGCGTTCAAGGACGACGTGCTCGCTCACCTCGGGAGTCCGCTCATCGACGTGCGTTCTCCAGAGGAGTTCTCCGGTGAGCGCACCACCGCACCGGCCTATCCCGAGGAGGGCGCGCTGCGTGCCGGGCACATCCCCACGGCGAAGAACGTGCCATGGGGCAAGGCGGCGGCGGACGATGGGACCTTCCGGCGCGTCCCGGACCTCGACGTGCTCTACCGCCAGCAGGCGGGCCTCGCGGACGGCGATGACGTCATCGCCTACTGCCGTATCGGCGAGCGGTCCGCTCACACCTGGTTCGTG
>CAXTLO010000123.1:0-4616 GCA_964244965.1 uncultured Marisediminicola sp. | reverse complement strand
TGACGTCATCGCCTACTGCCGTATCGGCGAGCGGTCCGCTCACACCTGGTTCGTGTTGACCCATCTCCTCGGCTTCGAGAACGTCCGTAATTACGACGGATCGTGGACAGAGTGGGGAAGCGCCGTACGCGTCCCCATCGTGCAGGGTGCCGAGCCGGGAGAGCTTCCGGGCCGCTGACTGCCGGATGGGCTCCGGGGCGGGGATAATCGATGGTGATGTCTTCCACCGACGAGTCCTCACCTGCCTCATCCGCACTGCCCGAATCACTCGCGCAGATCCGCGACGACTTCCTCGAACTCGACGAACCGGATCGGCTGCAGCTGCTGCTCGAGTTCGCGAACGAGCTGCCGGAACTGCCTGAGCGGTTCACGGAGCATCCGGATCTGCTCGAGCGGGTCGAGGAGTGTCAGGCGCCCGTGTACATCTTCGGCGAGGTCGACGACGGCGTCGTGCACCTGCACGCCACCGCTCCGAAGGAGGCGCCCACCACGCGCGGCTTCGCGTCGATCATCGTGCAGGGACTCGACGGGCTGACCATCGCCCAGGTGCTGGCTATCCCCGACGACTTCCCGCAGACCATCGGCCTGAGCCGCGCCGTCAGCCCGTTGAGATTGCGCGGTATGACGGGCCTGCTCGCTCGGGCAAAGCGCCAGGTCAGGGCGAGAGCCGCGGCGTGAAGCTCCGGCGCCTGCTGCCCGCAGGAGATGCGGGCCGCGATGCCCAAGTCGACCTGGACGATGCGTCCGCTCGCAGCGTCCTGGCCGAGTGGTACGCGCCCCCGTCGGCTCGATGGCTCCGCCTCAACTTCGTCGCGACCGTCGACGGGCGCGTCGCCGGTCCGGATGGAACGTCGGAATCTTTGACCAGTCGCGCCGATCGCGCCATCCTGGGCATCGTCCGGCGTGCCGCCGACGCCGTGCTCGTCGGGGCGAACAGCGTGCGAGCGGAGGGTTACCGGATCCCGGCGCACGCGACGCTCGCCGTGGTGACGACCAGCGGGGACCTCGCCGGGCATCGTCTGGATCCAGCCGCACTCCGCCCTGGCGGACTGCTGGTGTTCGCTCCGCCCGCGGCGCACGCCGCCGTGCAGCGGTCGCTCGGCGATGTCCCGTTCGAGCTCGAGATAATGGGAGACGGGAGCGCGCCGATCGATCCCCGGCGATTGGTAGGCGCACTGCGTGACCGGAGTTTGGAGTCGGTGGTGTGCGAGGGCGGACCGCGCCTGGCAACCCAGCTCGTCGACGCCGGTCTGGTGGACGAACTCTGCCTGACGACCAGTCCGTCACTCGGCGGCTCGGCGGGGGGCCTGCTCGACGAGGGCACCCACCGGGGCGGACTCGCCCTGTCCCACCTGCTCGTCGATGATTCAGGAGTCCTATACGCGCGGTGGCGACTTCCCGTGCGCTGACCGGCGCGGGCGCCGGCCGCCTCGGATCGGCGTGCCTCGTCGGCGGCTCGCGCTCAGAACCCTAGTCTTGCCCCCGTGCCGGAATTCGCGACGGACCCGCCCGTGCCCGCTGCATTCGCAGCCGCGCTCGAATCGCTCGATGCTGCGAGGCATCGACCCGAGCTGGTCATCACCGAGATCCCCGCTCCCGCGCGTCTGGCACCATGGTCGGTCGCTCGTGCAGCGGATGTGACGCCCGCGCGCCATGACGCCGATTCCGACCTCGGCACCGGCCGCTTCATCCTGCTGCATGATCCGGCCGCTCCCGACGCATGGGGCGGGGTGTTCAGGGTCGTCTGCTTCGCTCAGGCGCCGCTGGAGACCGACATCGGTGTCGATCCGTTCCTCGCGGATGTGGCGTGGTCGTGGCTCGAGGACGCCCTGGACGCCAGGCTGGCCGGCTATCACTCCCTCTCAGGTACCGCGACGAAGATCCTGTCCACCGGATATGGAGAACTCGCCGCGCAGGGGGACGGAGCGCAGATCGAGCTCCGCGCGTCATGGACCCCGACGGGGCCGGACGTGAGTAGCCATGTGGAAGGCTGGGGGGAGCTGTTGTGCATGCTGGCGGGCCTCCCGCCGACGATAGAAGGAGTCACCGTGTTGTCGTCCCGACGAGCAGGGCGTGAGTAGCCCGCCCCAGGGGACGCCACCGGAGGCCGGGGGCGATTCGACGCCGACGCACGCTCCGATGGGGGTCATCGACTCGCGGGACGCGTACCTCGACGCGGTGACGCAGATCGCTGCGGGCACCGGCCCTCTCGCGATCGACGCGGAACGCGCCTCCGGCTTCCGGTACTCGCAGCGTGCCTACCTGATCCAGGTCTTCCGACGCGGTGCTGGAACGTTTCTGTTCGATCCGCCCGCGATCGGTTCATTCGCCGAACTCAACGACGCGGTTCGCGATGAGGAGTGGATCCTGCACGCGGCCAGTCAGGATCTCGCGTGCCTGCGTGAGGTCGGACTCTGGCCGACCCGCATCTTCGATACCGAACTGGGTGCACGCCTGGCCGGTCTGCACCGGGTCGGTCTGGGAACCGTGGTGGAGGAGCTGCTCGGCGTGCATCTCGCCAAGGAGCACTCGGCGGCGGACTGGTCGACCAGGCCGCTGCCGCAGTCCTGGCTCGTCTACGCGGCGCTGGACGTCGAGCTCCTGGTCGATCTGCGGGATGCGACGGCCGGACTGCTCGACGAGCAGCGCAAGAGCGGAATTGCCGCGCAGGAGTTCGAGGCGGTGCTGAACCGGGAGGCCAAGCCGGCGAAGGGGGACGCGTGGCGCCGGCTGTCTGGACTCAATACGGTCCGCGGCGCGCGGAACCTCGCGGTCGCGCGGGCGCTGTGGACGGCTCGCGACGACTACGCGCGGGAGATCGACACCGCCCCCGGCCGCCTGGTGCCGGACGCGTCGCTGGTCGCCGCTGCGAGAGTGATCCCGGAATCCAAGCGCGCCCTGTCGGCTCTCCGCGAGTTCAGCGGACGTGCGAGTCGATCGGAGCTGGGACGCTGGTGGGCTGCCATCGAAGCGGGACTCGCGACCGATGATCTGCCTCCCGCTCGGGTGTCCGGTGACGCGATGCCGCCGCCGCGTGTGTGGAGCGATCGCAATCCGGTGGCCGACAAGCGGCTGAAGGCAGCTCGGGCCGCGTTGTCCGAGGTATCCACGCTTCTCGATATCCCGCTCGAGAATGTCCTGACCCCCGAACTGCTCCGCAGGGTCGTCTGGGCGCCGCCGGCCGAGCTCGACGTCGGCGCCATCAGATCCGCGCTCGCCGAGCTGGGTGCGAGAACCTGGCAGATTGACGCAACCGCACAGGTGATCCTCAATGCCTTTGTCGATGCGGACCAATCCGCCGACCACGCCGCTGATCCGGAGTCGTAGGAACAGTCATACGATTCTCGGGCCGATCCGGGCCCGACCTAGGATCGCGTCATCCGTGCCTGGAAACGGGTTTCGATCTATGTGTGGAGGCATCGTGGCCGAGAAAGCTGAAGTGGTGTTCGTCGACGGGGTCCGTACCCCGTTCGGACGAGCCGGCGAGAAGGGGATGTACTGGCAGACCCGCGCCGACGATCTGGTGGTCAAAGCCATCATCGGTCTTCTCGAGCGGAACCCGAACGTGCCGAAGGACCGCATCGACGACGTCGCCATCGCTGCGACCACTCAGACCGGAGATCAGGGATTGACTCTCGGCCGGACGGCCGCGCTGCTGGCCGGTCTCCCCCAGTCCGTTCCCGGGTACGCCATCGACCGGATGTGCGCCGGAGCCATGACCTCGGTGACGACGGCCGCCGGAGCCATCGCCTTCGGCGCCTACGACCTGGCGATCGCCGGGGGCGTCGAGCACATGGGCCGCCACCCGATGGGGTTCGGCGCCGACCCGAACCCCCGGTTCCTCGCTGAGAAGCTCGTCAGCGGCGAAGCGCTCAACATGGGCAACACCGCGGAGCGGATCCACGACCGCTTCCCGCACCTCACCAAGGAGCGCGCCGACCGCTTCGCGCTCGGCAGTCAGCGCAAGACCGCCGCCGCCTATGCAGCGGGCAAGATCCAGCCCGACCTGATTCCCGTCGCCACTCGCAGCGCATCAGGCTGGGGACTCGCGACCGTCGACGAGGCTCCGCGACCGGAGACCACGATGGAGGGTCTCGCCGCGCTCCGTACGCCCTTCCGTCCACATGGTCGGGTCACCGCGGGCAACTCGTCCGGCCTGAACGACGGAGCGACGGCGAGTCTCCTCGCGAGCGCCGACGCCGCGACCGAACTCGGGCTCACCACGAAGATGCGCCTGGTCAGCTTCGCATTCGCCGGCGTCGAGCCGGAGATCATGGGCATCGGCCCCGTCCCCTCCACCGAGAAGGCCCTCCGCAAGGCGGGGCTGTCGATCCAGGACATCGGTCTGTTCGAGTTGAACGAGGCGTTCGCCGTCCAGGTGCTGTCCCTGCTCGACCACTTCGGAATCGACGACGAGGATCCTCGCGTCAACATGTGGGGCGGCGCCATCGCCGTCGGCCACCCGCTCGCGTCGTCGGGGGTGCGGCTCATGATCCAACTCGCGCGCCAGTTCGAAGAGCATCCCGAAGTGCGTTACGGGTTGACCGCGATGTGCATCGGACTCGGGCAGGGCGGATCCGTCATCTGGGAGAACCCGCACTACAACCCGAAGAAGG
>CAXTLO010000122.1:0-8167 GCA_964244965.1 uncultured Marisediminicola sp. | reverse complement strand
GACTTCGATGGCACGACGACCGCGCTCGAGGTGGTGGAAGGGGTGGATCTCACCGGTCGGCGTGCGATCGTCACCGGTGCGGCATCCGGGATCGGCGTCGAGACGGCGCGCGCCCTGGCTCATGCCGGCGCGCAGGTGACGCTCGCCGTACGCGACGTGGAGGCGGGAGCCCGAGTCGCCGCCGACATCTCGACCACCAGCGGTCGGGACGATGTCCTCGTTGCCCACCTCGACCTCGCAGACCTCGCGACCGTCGACGCATTCACGGCGGGATGGCAGGGTCCGCTGCACATCCTGATCAATAACGCCGGGGTGATGGACACCCCGCAGGGCACCACCGTCCAGGGGTGGGAGACGCAGTTCGGGGTCAATCACCTGGGGCACTTCGCCCTGACGACAGGTCTCCACGACGCGCTGACCGCGGCCGGTAATGCCCGCGTGGTGTCAGTGTCGTCCAGCGGGCACGCCGCCTCACCCGTCGTGTTTGACGATCTGTTCTTCGACCGGCGCGAGTACACGCCTGGTCTGGCGTACGGGCAGTCCAAGACGGCCAACTCCCTGCTCGCGGTCGAGATCACCCGTCGCTGGGCTGCCGACGGCATCACCGGCAACGCGCTGATGCCCGGCGGCATCTGGACCCCGTTGCAGCGACACTGGAGCGCCGAGCAGCGTGCCGCCGGTGAGAACAACGCGCGTCAGGCCGAGGCCGCGGGGATGTTCCGGATGAAGACCGTCGAGCAGGGCGCCGCCACCTCGGTGTTCCTCGCCACCTCGCCGCAGGTCGACGGCATCGGCGGACGGTACTTCGAGGACTGCCACGAGGCCGAGGTCGTCGATCAGCTCGATGGCGTGACCGGTGTCCTGCCGCACGCCCTCGACCCGGGCGACGCCCGACGACTCTGGGACGTCTCGGAGCGGCTGCTCGCCGACGCCAGGAACTAACCGCGTACGTCGACGACGGTGCGCCCGCGCACGTCGCCGGCGAGGATGCGGGCGGCGACGGACGTGGCATCCGCGAGTCCTATCGTGGTGGTGAGGCTGTCGAGCTGGGCGCGGTCGAGCCCGGCAGCGAGCCGCTGCCACGCCTGGACGCGCAGGGCGTTGGGCGCATGCACCGAGTTGATGCCGACCAGAGTCACCGCGCGCAGGATGAAGGGCATCACGGTCGCCGGCAACTCCGGACCCTGCGCGAGGCCGCATGCGGCGACCACCCCGCCGTACCGGGTCTGAGCGATCGCGTTGGCGAGACTGTGGCTCCCGGCGGAGTCGACGACGGCGGCCCAGCGCTGCGACTGCAGCGGCTTCCCCGGCTCCGCGAGGAGCGCGCGGTCGATCACGTCGGCCGCCCCGAGGGAGCGGAGGAAGTCGCCCTGCTCGAGCCGGCCGGTCGACGCGACGACGCGGTGCCCGAGCCCCGCAAGCAGCGCGATCGCGATCGAGCCGACCCCACCCGCAGCCCCCGTGACGAGCACGTCGCCCTCGCCGATGCCATGACGCTCGAGCTCCAGCACGGCGAGCATCGCGGTGAACCCTGCGGTTCCCACGGCGGCGGCGGCGTGCGCATCCACGCCGTCGGGCAGCGCCACGAGCCACTCTCCGCTCACCCGCGCGCGTTCGGCGAGACCGCCGTGATGCGTCTCGCCGATCCCGTTCCCGTTGCAGATGATCCGATCGCCGACGCTCCACAGCGGAGAGTCGGATGCCGCGACGGTGCCGACGAGGTCGATGCCCGGGATGAGGGGGTAGGAGCGGATGACGCCGGGGCGACCCGCGATGGCGAGGCCGTCCTTGTAGTTGACGCTCGAGTACTCGACGTCGACCGTGACATCACCCGGCATGAGGTCGTCGTCGTCGAGTTCGACGAGTCGCGTCGAGACGGAGTCATCCGCCTGCTTGTCGACCCTCAGCGCGCGGAACATACGCCCACGCTAGCCCGCAGGCTCAGCCGAAGAGGATCGCAGCTTCGTCGTAGCGGGCTTGCGGCACGGAGTTGAGCTTGCCCAAGGCGTCTTCGAACGCTACATGGGTGATGCTGGTGCCGCTGAGGGAGACCATGCGTCCCCAGCGCTCGTGCATGACGGAGTCGACCGCCGCCATGCCGTACCGGGTGGCGAGAACACGGTCGTATGAGCTCGGCGTGCCGCCACGCTGGATGTGACCGAGCGTCGTCGCGCGCGTTTCGATGCCGGTGCGCTCCTCGATCAGGGGCGCCAGCATCTCGCCGATGCCGCCGAGACGTGGTCGTCCGAATGCGTCCAGCCCCCGTTCGGAGTGCGCATCGTCCATCGAGTCGAGGTGGAAGCCCTCGGCGACGACCACGAGCGGGGCGCGGCCGCGATCTCGAGCCGACTTCACCAGGGCGCAGATCTGGTCGAGCGTGGTCTTCTGCTCGGGAATGAGGATGACGTGGGCGCCCGCCGCCATCCCGGAGTGCAGCGCGATCCACCCGACGTGCCGGCCCATCACCTCGGCGACCATGCACCGTCCGTGCGAATCGCCCGTGGTGCGCAGACGGTCCATCGCGTCGGTGGCGATCTGGGTCGCGGTGTCGAAGCCGAAGGTGTAGTCCGTCGCGGAGAGGTCGTTGTCGACCGTCTTGGGCACGCCGACGATTTTGATCCCCGCGTCGGTGAGCCGTTTCGCGGCGGCGAGGGTGCCCTCCCCGCCGATCGCGATCATCGAGTCGATGCCGAGGCGTTCCATGTTGTCGCGCACGCGGTCGGCACCGCCCTCGCCCTCGAACGGATTGGTGCGGGACGTACCGAGGATGGTGCCGCCCTGCTTCGAGATGCCCTGGATCTCCTTGCGGGTCAGCGGCATGGTGTCGCCCTGCACCACCCCGCGCCAACCGTCGAGGAAGCCGACGAACTCCTGCTTGTAGATCTTGGTGCCCTTGAGCACGGCGCCGCGGATGACCGCGTTCAGACCCGGACAGTCGCCGCCACTGGTGAGGATGCCGATGCTCATGGGACCATCTTTACGCTCGGCGGGTATCCGCGCGAATCCGCCCGGGTGCTGATCGGGAGGTCTGCGTGACCGGGGCGACCGCGACTACAGGGTGACGGTCTTATTGTCCCCGATGTCGGGCTGGCCGCCGGTGACGGCCGCCTTCGCGACCTTCAGCAGGATCAGCGGCTTCGGGTCGTCGGTCGACCAGTACTCTGCGGTGTCGGCCTCGATGCGGATGAGGGCGACGCTCGCGTCCTTGCCGTCGGGGAACCAGGCCTCCGCTTCCTTATTCCACAGCTCGTCGATCTTGGCCCGGTCCTGCACGATGGACGCGCGGCCGGCGACCGAAAGGTAGCCTTTGCCGGATTCGAAAGCGGCGTTGACCTGATTGTTGCGGGCGATCTCCGCGGTCTTGTCGGTGGGGTGCTGGGTGAAGAACCACAGGTCGCCGTCGAACTCGACCTCCTGGGTGGCGAGCGGCCTGCTCACCAGTTGGCCATGGTCGTTCACAGTGGTGAGCAGCGCGATCTTCGCCGCCTTGACGATCTCGGCGATCTTCTGGATCTCTTCGGTGGTTGCAGTCATGTCGTCGAGACTAATTGCGCACCCTGGCATAGGTCTCCAAGACGGCGAGCGGATCGTCGCCCACGGGGACGAATACGACGCTGTCGGCCCCTGCCGCGCCGAGTTCGCCCAGGCGGGAGCGGATCGCCTCCGCGCTTCCGACCATGGCGAGGTCGTCGATCCATCCGTCCTGCAGCGCGGCCAGGAACGACTCCTCGTCGGTCGAGTCACGCAGCGCGATGATCTCGTCGGCGTACGGAAGCGCCGCGAGATGGGCGGAGTTCGCCTCATCCGCGATCCAGCGCAGTGCAGGGCGCACGACCTCTCGCGCGGCGGCGACGTCATCGTCCACCACCGCGAAGTTGTAGGCGACTACCCGGTGCTCGGCGCCTGCGCCGGTCTGCTCCCGGGCGGCGCGCACGTAGGCCGGTGCAGCCGGTTCGGCGAGGATCACCCCGTCGGCTGCCCGTCCGGCGGCGGCGAGAGATTTCGGGCCGCGCACCCCGGCGAGAACGGGCACTTCGACCGTCGGCGGATTTTCGAGCCGCACCGCGTCGAGCTTCACGTATCGCCCGTCCACGGTCACCTCCGCGCCGCGGAGCAGAGCGCGGAGAGCGCCGAGCTGCTCCTCGATGAGGGTCAACGGGCTGGCGGGCCACGCCCCGATCTGCTTCATCCACCCCGTGACGCCATGCCCGAGCCCGACGGCAATGCGCCCGGGGTGCAGCTCTGCGAGAGTGGCGACCTCGAGGGCGGTGAAGGCGACGTTGCGTACGGCCGCCGGAAGAATGCCGATCCCGACGGTGATCCGCGACGTCGCGGCCAGCACGGCTGCCGTCTGCGCGATCCCTCCGCGGTAGAAGCAGTCCTCGACCACCCACAGCTCGTCGAAGCCGATCTCCTCCGCGCGGCGTGCGAACGGCAGCAGATCGGCGATGCGGATGTCACGGGGCAGCATGACCCCGAGGCTCGGTGCAGAACGGTTCAGTGCAGATGGGCCCGGTGCAGATGGGTTCGGTGTGGACGGCGTCGTCATGCTGCGACCCTAGAGCGCCCCGCCGACATCTTCTCGCTGCGCGCCGAGTGCGGCTCCGCTGGAATCACTGTCAGTCCCGCGGTCTTCGGGTCACGCCTCGGCGACGGTGAGCCGACGTCGACGGAGCTTGGCCTTGAGCGCCAGCCCGGCAGTCGCGACGATCACCGCGGTGACGATCGGGCGGAGCGTCAGTTCGGGCGTCCCCAGCATCTGCTGGAACACCTGGACGCCGTACTCGAGCATCTCTGAGGGGTACCGCGCGAGGACCCGGGTGCCCGCGGCGGACGTGACGGCGGTCGCCAGTGCAGTCCCGATCACTATCCCGGCGATAGCGACGAGCGCCGAGATGACCCGGCCGACGGTGTCGATTCCGCACCACGTGATCGCGACGCCGCACAGGATGGCGGGCACCCACCCCAGAAGCCCGAGAAGCGCGATCTGTGTCCCGCTGATGAGGGCCGGATCGGGGAGGACGAGAGCGTCGATCCACCAACCTGCGGCGATTGCTGCGATGCCCATGCCGAGGAGGGCGCCTGCCCGCGGCATCCGTGCGATCAGCACGAGCACCAGCGCACCGACGATGAAGGACGCCGTCGCGACCGCGACGACCGCGATGAGGTAGATCAGCGATTCGCGGCCGGGTCGGAGGCCAGCCCCGACTACCGCCGCGCTCTGCACGATCGCGATCAGCTGCACCACGAGCAGCCCCGCGGTCAGCGCCGCGAATCCGCGCCGGCCCTGACGAGCACGTGTTGAGCGTGCGACGAGACCAGCAGTCGCGGCGCCTATGACGACGATCCCAGCGACGAGGGTGATGGCGTACTGGTTGAGCGGCAGCAACCCGATCGGCATCTCGTCCGGCAGCGCCTCGGTGCCCCAGAGGTTCTGCAGGGGAAGGCGCATGCCCGTGATGATCCACGGGAGGAAGCCGACCATCGCCGAGGCGGCACCGATGCCGAGCCACTTCCAGGCGCCGATGGGGCGGGATGCCGGCGTCGCCGTGCCGACGTCGGATTGTCTGTCTTCGCCCGTCACCGCCATCTGCGGACCCTATCAGCGGCCGGAACGCGCGCAGAGCCGGCGTGCGGACTGCGGAACCTGCGCCTTCCGGATGTCGTCAGTCGAGGTGCAGGACGATCTTGCCGGTCACGGTCCGCTCGAGGAGGGCATCGATCGCCGCGTCGGCTTCACGCCAGCTCGCCTCGTGCTCGATGGAGCAGTCGAGCTTGCCCTCGGCGACCAGCACTGATAGCCGCGTCAGCAGCGTCCTCCCCCGACCGACGCTGCGGCGCATCTCGGGAAAGACGAGCAGTCCTCGCAGCGTCGCCCCTGGGGCGCGGCCGAAGAGGTCCCGCGTCAGGAAGGTCGTCTCCGCATCGGTCGAGGCGAAGGAGACGACCGTGCCGTCCACCGCGACATGCCGCAACGCCTGCGCGAGCGTGGCACCGCCTACCCCTTCGACGATCGTGTCGAACTCACTGTCGAGCTCGGTGACCACGGCGTGAGCGCCAAGGGCGTGCAGCCCCTCGGCCTGTGTTGCGTCGCGGACGAGCGCGGTGACCCGGGCCTGGGCGAGAGCGGCAAGTTGAATCGCGAACCGTCCCACCCCGCCACTCGCGCCCGTGACGAGGACCCGCTGGCCGATCGGCGTGCCGCCGAGCTCCAAGGCGAGCAGAGCGGTCATGCCGGCGATCGGGAGGGTCGAGGCCTGAGCGAACGTCACAGCGTCGGGAATCTCGGCGAGGACATCGGTCGGGACGGCGACCCGCTCAGCCCAACCCGCGCCAGGGAAGACCATCCCCACGACGCGCGCGCCGGCCGGCGGTCCGGACCCGTCGGCTGCGGGCTCAAGGACCGTCCCGGCAACGTCCCAGCCGGTGAGAGCGCCTGGTTCGAGTGTCCCTAACCGCATCAACTCGCCGCGGTTGAGCGAGAAGGACCGGACGGCGACAAGCGCCTCCCCGGCGGATGGGCGGGGCTCGGGGACTTCGGTCAACGCGACGCGTGGCCCGACATCAGCAGACGCAGTGAGTGCAAGCATGGGCCAAGCTTTCGCCAGGCGTGGCTGGGATGCCAGTGGCGACAACGACAGTCTGCGCAAGCATCTCGCCACTTCGTACCCAGCGTTCCCCCGCACGGGAGCTCGATCCTCCGCGAGAGGTGAATGTCCGTGTCCGGCGCGCGAGCGTGACGTTATCCTCGCGAATATTGGCATTGTCGCCACTGGAGGGGATGGATCGTGCGCACGAGACTCGAGGAGACTCGCCGTCCCGGCGGGTCGCGCATCCAGAACCATGACGAGGAACACCGCTATGACTGATTCGATGAAGGCCGTTGTGCTCGCCCGCTTCGGAGGGGCCGATGCGTTCGAGCTGCGCGACGTCCCCGTACCGCAGGTCGGACCCCGCCAGGTACGAGTGCGCGTCTACGCCACTGCCGTCAACCCGCTCGACTATCAGATCCGTCGCGGGGACTATGCGGATCATGTGCCGCTCCCGGCGATCATCGGGCATGACATCTCCGGCGTGATCGAGGAAGTCGGATCCCACGTGACCGAGTTCCGTGCCGGCGATGCGGTGTACTACACGCCCCGGATCTTCGGCGGCCCCGGCTCCTACGCCGAGCAGCACGTCGCCGACGTCGAGCTCGTCGGCCGGAAGCCGGAGAACCTCAGTCACCTGGAGGCGGCGAGCCTTACTCTCGTCGGCGGGACGGTCTGGGAGGCCCTGGTGACGCGCGCTCAGCTCACCGTCGGGGAGGTGATCCTCATCCACGGAGGCGCTGGCGGCGTGGGCACGATCGCGATTCAGATCGCAAAGGCGATCGGCGCACGAGTGATCACGACCGCGAAAGCCGCCGACCATGAGTTCGTGCGCTCCCTCGGGGCGGATGCGGCGATCGACTTCACTTCGGCGGACTACGTCGATGCCGTCGCCGAGATGACGGAAGGCAAGGGAGTCGATGTCGTCTTCGACACCGTCGGTGGCGACACGCTCACACGAAGCCCGCTGATTCTCGCCGACTTCGGACGCGTCGTCAGCATCGTCGATATCGCACAGCCGCAGAACCTCATCGAGGCGTGGGGCAGGAACGCCGCCTATCACTTCGTCTTCACACGACAGAACCGAGGAAAGCTGGACGCGCTCACCACGCTGGTCGAGCGCGGTCTCGTGAAGCCGGTCATCGGCGCGACTCTTCCGCTCGCTCGAATGGGCGAGGCTCACGAACTCCTGGAGAACCGGCGGTCGTATGCGCTCCACGGCAAGGTCGCCATCGATGTGGTCGGCGAAACTGTTGCGCTTCCCCATCGCATCTCGTAGCGGGACGCTCCACTCCCTTGGGCGATGATCGCGGCGGTCAGCTCCGCCCGGAGAAGGTGGCGCGGTACTCAGAAGGGGACACATCGAGGACCCGGCGGAAATGCAGTCGGAGGTTCGATCCGGTTCCCAGGCCGACCTGGTCCGCGATGCGGTCGACCGACAGCCTCGTGCTTTCCAGGAGCTGGCGGGCGGTGTCGACCCGCGCTCGGAGAACCCACTGCAGTGGGGTGCTGCCGGTCTCCTCGGCGAAGCGGCGCAGGAACGTGCGGGGCGACATCCGCGCGTGTGCGGCGAGTCC
>CAXTLO010000121.1:0-8247 GCA_964244965.1 uncultured Marisediminicola sp. | reverse complement strand
GCCTACGCGATGTTCACCTCGACGGCGTCGGCGGAGACCACCGAGGCGAGCCAGGAACTCGTCGACGACGGCCAGAAGCTCTTCGCGGCCAATTGCGCAACCTGCCACGGTCTGTCCGCGGGCGGCACCGCGACGGGGCCGAGCCTGTACGGCGTCGGCGCGGCATCCGTCGACTTCCAGGTGGGGACCGGACGGATGCCGCTCGCCGCATCGGGCCCGCAAGCACCGCAGAAACCCGTGCAGTTCACCGAGGACCAGGTGCGGGCGCTAGCAGAGTACGTTGACTCGCTGGCCCCTGGGCCCGACATCCCCGACGAGGAGTACCTCCAGGCCGACGGGGATGCCACCCACGGTGCAGAGCTGTTCCGCATCAACTGCGCCATGTGCCACAACGTCGCCGGCGCGGGTGGTGCGCTCACCGAGGGCAAGTACGCCCCGGCGATCCAGGGAGTGGGAAGCGCACCCGTGCATGTCTATGAGGCCATGGTCACCGGCCCGCAGAGCATGCCCGTGTTCAGCGACCTGAACATCACCCCCGAGGAGAAGGCGGACATCATCACCTACCTCGCCTACCTCGATGAGACCCCCTCCCCCGGAGGTTTCGACCTCGGCAACCTGGGGCCCGTGGCCGAGGGCCTCTTCGTCTGGATCTTCGGTCTGGGCGCGATCGTCGGTGTCACCATCTGGATCGCCGCGAGGGCGAACTGACGCTCCGACGATGACCCACCACACACGCGGCAACCGAGAGGCATGACCATGGCAGAGCACGGACCCGACGACGCGCAGGGCGCGACGGGTAGCGCTGTCGCGCGGACGACGCCGTCACGGGTATCCCCCGGTTCCGCCGTCGAGATCGCAGACTCCATCCAGAACCCCGGCCTCCCTCCCCACCGGCCGCGTGTCACAGACCTCGACCCGTCGAAGGACAAGCGTGCCGAGCGCCGGGTCTATTCGCTGTTCTACCTCTCGATCGTCGGGAGCGTCATCGCGGTCGCCGCGTACGCCGCCATCCCGCTCGACCCGGCGGATCCGGCATCCCTGCGCCTCAGCACAGCGCTTCTCGGACTCGGCATCGCGTTGGGTCTGCTCGGCATCGGGATCGGCGCCGTGTACTGGGCGAAGAACCTGATGAGCGCCGAGGAAATGGTCGAGATGCGTCACACGACGCGCGGCACAGACGAGACACGCGCGAAAGCCGTGGATGTCTTCACCAAGGGTAACGAGGAGTCGGGATTCGGGCGGCGCGCGCTTATCCGCAACAGCCTCATCGGTGCACTCATCGCGACCCCTATTCCCGCGATCGTCCTCTTCCGCGACCTCGGTCCCACCAGCGATCCGGTCGCCGCCCTGACGGAGACGCTGTGGGAAGAAGGCGTCCGCCTGACCCGCGACCCCGTCGGCACCCCGATCAAAGCGTCGGAGGTCACGCTCGGCTCGGTATTCCATGTGATTCCCGAGGGTCTGAATGACGAGGAAGGTAGACTCGAGGAGAAGGCCAAGGCTGCTGTTCTGCTCATGAGGTTGAGGCCACAAGACCTCAATGAGACTCCGGAACGAGCGAGTTGGTCCTACGACGGAATCGTCGCGTACTCGAAGATCTGCACGCACGTCGGGTGCCCCGTGGCCCTTTACGAGCAGCAGACGCATCACCTGCTCTGCCCCTGCCATCAGTCGACTTTCGACGTGACCAACCACTGTGAGGTCATCTTCGGGCCCGCCGCCAGGCCCCTCCCGCAACTCGCCATCACCGTAGACGCCGAAGGTTACCTCGTCGCCCAGCAGGGCTTCATGGAACCGGTCGGCCCGAGCTTCTGGGAACGCTCATGAGCACCGATACAACCGCCCCGGCGGCCACCGCAGCTACCGACAGCCGTCCGTCGACGACTCCGCGCCCCGTGCAGCGGGGCGCCGGATCGCGACTGACCGGTGCTGCAGCCAATTACATCGACGAGCGCACGAGCATCTCGGGCATCACCCGTGAACTCGGCCGCAAGATCTTCCCCGACCACTGGTCGTTCATGCTCGGCGAGGTGGCGCTCTACAGCTTCGTGGTGATCCTGCTCACCGGTACGTTCCTCACGTTCTTCTACGACCCGTCGATGACCGAGGTCGAATACGACGGCGCCTACGTGCCGTTGAAGGGGCTGGAGATGTCGGCCGCCATGGCCTCGTCGCTCGACATCTCCTTCGAGGTGCGCGGCGGTCTGCTGATGCGTCAGATCCATCACTGGGCTGCACTGCTGTTCATCGCCGCCACCGGACTCCACATGCTCCGGGTGTTCTTCACCGGCGCGTTCCGCAAGCCGCGCGAGTTGAACTGGTTCATCGGATTCGTCCTGCTGATCTTGGCCATGGCTGAGGGCTTCACCGGATACTCGCTCCCCGATGACCTGCTTTCCGGCAACGGGCTGCGCATCATCGACGGAATGGTGAAGGGTGTGCCACTAGTCGGCACCTGGATCTCCTGGCTGCTGTTCGACGGCGAGTTCCCCGGCACCGCGATCATCCCGCGTCTGTTCACGCTGCACATCCTGCTGCTGCCGGCGATCCTGATCGCCGCTCTAGGTGCTCACTTGCTGCTGATGATCATCAACAAGCACACGCAGTTCGCGGGCCCCGGTCGGACCAACGACAATGTCGTGGGCGTGCCGGTGATGCCCGTGTTCGCCGCGAAAGCCGGTGGGTTCTTCTTCATCGTCTTCGGCGTGCTCGTGCTGATGGGGGCGTTCTTCCAGATCAACCCGATCTGGACCTACGGTCCCTACGACCCCTCCCCCGTCTCGGCAGGTACGCAGCCGGACTGGTACATCGGCTTCGCCGATGGTGCACTCCGGATGATCCCGCCGGGATGGGAGATCTCCGCGCTCGGCTTCACGCTGTCGATCAACATCCTCGTGCCGCTGCTCGTTCTCCCTCTGTTCCTCCTCGTGGTGGCCGTGTACCCCTTCGTCGAGGCATGGGTCACAGGTGACAAGCGCGAGCACCACATCGCTCAGCGTCCGCGCAACGCGCCGACTCGTACGGCCATCGGTGCGGCAGGGGTCACGTTCTACGCGGTCCTCTGGGCGGCGGCGAGCTCCGACCTCATCGCGACGCACTTCCTGTTGTCGATCGAGGGCGTCATCCACACCATGCAGGTGCTGATCTTCGTTGCGCCGGCGGGTGCGTACTTCCTCGCGAAGCGCGTCTGTCTCGCCCTTCAGAAGAAGGACCGCGAAATCGCCCTCCACGGCTACGAGTCCGGGCGGATCGTGCGCCTTCCAGGTGGCGAGTACATCGAGGTGCACGAGCAGCTCGACGACTACGAGCGCTGGAAGCTGGTCAGCTACCTCGATTACGCTCCGCTGATGATCCGCCCGGATGCGCGCGGCCGGATATCCCCCGCCGAGCGAGTCCGCGCCGGGCTGTCGTCCTGGTTCTTCGAGGACCGGATCGCGCCGGTCAACCGCGCCGAGGTCGAGAAAGAGCACGCCTCCACGCACTGAGCGAGGTGGCGAGCGTCCCGCCCGCACTGAGTCCGACTCAGTCCAGAACAAAGCCGGCCTCACCACTGACTTCGAACATCACGACACGAGCGCGGCACCGGGGGTAAGCCCGGTGCCGCGCTCGTGCGATGTGTAGATCACTGGTGGGGCGCGGTCAGCGAACCGGTCAGGTGACGCGCTCGCACTTTGGTGCCGCGCCACATCTCATCCCCGTGATGCTCATTAGTAGGTGATGTCCGGTGAGATCAGCTGGAAGACCACTGAGAAGACCGCTATCGAGATGAAAGCGAGTACCACGGCCAGTCGGCCGAGGATGCGCAGCAGCCGCTCCCGGCTGCGGATCGCCGCGACCAGCGCAAGCACTGCCGGTACCGTCCCGAGCACGCCGATCACTTGAACAATCTGGACTGTGCGGATCAGAGCATCCGGGACAGCTTGGTATCCGAGCAGACCGCTCAATACGGTGAGCCATCCGGCTGCGGCGATCATCACGGCGGCAGCGGCGACACGGGTCAGAACAGGCAGGAGCCGACCGATCCGGTTCGTCACCGGCGGGACGGAGTACCAGCGCCGCATGAGCCAGCCGATAGGTACGACCAACAGACTCAGCAGGAGGACTGCGAGGGAGCCGACCACGACTGGAACGGTCAGCGACGCATCGTGCGGTCCGTCGACTCTGAGAAGGGTGAAGGCGGAGGCGTATCCGATCGTCGTCACCTCGCCGTCGTCCACCCGCATCGCGATCGTGTCGACGCCGCCGACCTCGGTCCATACCCAGGGAGCCGTCTCGCGGTAGTGGGAAGGACCGCCACCCTCTAGCCCAGGAGTGATCGTGATCGACCCGTCGCGGAGCGCGGTCACCTTCGTCTGTCCTACCAGCCGAACCATCGAGGGGAACGTGCTGTGCGCTGATCGAGACGTCTCGTAAGTGCCAGCGGCTAGCGCGGCATGCTCTCGCGACGTCTGCTCGTCGATCGAGGAAACGATGTCGGCGCCTCCGTTCGCGGGGAAGTAGCGGTCGGTGAACCCGTCCATGACGGCGGCACGGATGAGTCCGGCCTCACCGCCCGCGCCGGTGCTGTTCATGCTCACGAAGATCCCGGCCCCGTCCTCGGGGAAGATCTCCATTGCGGAGTGAAACCCCTGCGTATCTCCGAGATGGCCAAGGATCTTGTGGCCATTACGGCTCTCGTCGAAGAAGCCCAGGGTCATCCTGGGAACGGATGCGAGAGTACCGAGCGAGTCCTCGTCGAGGGCGGGGCTGTGCATCAGGTCCAGCGTCTCCGGCTGCAGCACCATGCGCCCGTCCGGGAGGTCATCGAGCTGCGCGAGCATGTACCTGCCCATGTCACTCGCCGTCGCGGAGAACGCGCCGGCCGGCGCGGCGCCCACGAACTCGAACGGGATCACGGGCTGGGAGACATCCGCATAACCCTGAGCTGTCCGCGACTGCAGCCGTTCGGGCAGCGGCTGCTCGAAAGTCGACGATCCCATGCCTGCAGGATCGAGCACGTTCCGCTGAACGAAGTCCGCAAACGTGACCCCGCTCACCCGCTCGACGATGTACCCCGCGAGAGCATTGCCGTAGTTCGAGTACGACGGGACGCTACCGGTTGGGTACACGACCTCGGGCGGGTTCTGCGTGATGTAGTCGCGAAGGGTGATGGTGCTCCCGGTCGGCTCGATCGTGCCGTCGAGTTTCTCCTCGAAGCCGGCCGTGTGGGAGAGGAGGTTCCTCAGGGTGATCGGCGCCGAAGACTCGGGAAGCGTGAAGTCGAGGTAATCGTTGACATCAGCGTCGAGGTCCACGTCGCCGGTCTCGACGAGCTTCATCACCGCCGTCGCAGTGACGGTCTTGGAGATCGAGCCGATCCTGAAAAGGGTCTCGTTTCCATCCACCGACGTACGGTTGCCTCCGTCGAGCCCGGTGTCAGCTGATCCGTATCCGCGAGCGGTGAGGATCTCCCCATCCCGAACCACCGACACCGTAGCTCCTGCTATGCCCGCGTCGTCGAGTGCCGACGGGATCAACCCATCGAGCCAGGCATCAACATCCGCAGAGGTCAGCTCGCCCGACGTAGCAGGGAGAGCTTCCGGTTCGAGAATGCGGGGTTCCTCCGGTGCTACCGAGGCGCATCCCGCCATCAACGCGATCGCCGTAGTAGCCAGAGCGAGGGCCGATAGGGCGCGGACGCGGTGACGAGGATGTCTGTGTACAGGAGGATTGGGTGAAGCGGGTGCGCCGGTGCGATGCACGAAGGAACTCCGATCGGGATCCCGCGCGTGTCGAGGCGATTGCCTGCGGATGTGTCACCCGCTGGATCCACCCTCAAGCGTTCCGGAACGGCGGGTCGAGGACGTCCGGCGCAGGTCGACTCTTCAGTTACGACCTTTGGGGGAGAGACGGCGCTACCGGGCGACGGTCCACGTCATGGTCCGGGTTGGATGCTGCGCCGTCCCACCCGTAGTGAGGGTGGGGCCGATCAGCGCCCGAAGTTGCCGCGGTAGTACTCAAAGGTCCAGCCGACGAGGCTGATGGCGGCAATGGACACACCGAGTGCGATGATCCAGGTGCCGACTGCCATGCCCAGGAAGACGAGAGCGGCACTTCCGCCCAACATCACCGGCCACCAGCTCCAGGGGCTGAAGAAGCCGACTTCGGCGTCACCATCATCGATGTTCGCGTTCGGGCGGTCCTCGGGGAGCTCGCCACCCTGTGAACGGTGGATCCGGCCGATGTAGAACGCGATGAGGAGAGCCAGTATCGCCGTGAGGAACAAGCCGACGGTACCCACCCATTCGACCGACGGCCCGCTGGCCAGAGCCTCCGTAGGCAACTGGGCAACCTCGCTCGAATCGTAGGCGGCGATCCAGATCACGTACGCGACGCCGGCGAGCACGAAGAAGGCGGCGAGGACGTAGAACAGTCGTGAAGCTGCGTTCACGGCGCTATTTCACCTTCTCGTCGGACACGTCGTACACCGGGGCGTCCGGCGCATCCTTGAGCGGACCGACGCCGACCGGCACGCCGGCCTCGGGGTGGGACAGGTCGAACGCCGGCGACTCCGAGCGGATACGCGGGATCGAGGTGAAGTTGTGCCGCGGAGGCGGGCACGACGTCGCCCATTCGAGCGAGCGGCCGTGGCCCCACGGGTCGTTCACTGTCACCTTCGGGGCCCGACGTGCGGTCACCCACACGTTGTAAAGGAAGGGCAGCATCGAGGCGCCGAGGATCATGGCTCCGACGGTGGACACCTGGTTCATCCACACGTAGCCGTCTTCTGGCTGATAGGTGGCGTACCGCCTGGGCATGCCGACGACGCCCAGCCAGTGCTGGATGAGGAAGGTCGTGTGGAAGCCGATGAACAACAACCAGAAGTGGATCTTCCCGAGCCGCTCGTCGAGCATCTTGCCCGTCCACTTCGGCCACCAGAAGTAGAAGCCGGAGAACATGGCGAACACCACTGTGCCGAACACCACGTAGTGGAAGTGGGCGACGACGAAGTAGGTGTCGGAGACATGGAAGTCGAGCGGTGGCGACGCGAGGATGACACCGGTCAGCCCACCGAAGGTGAAGGTGATCAAGAAGCCGATCGCCCACAGCATCGGGGTCTCGAATGTCACCGAGCCGCGCCACATGGTGCCGACCCAGTTGAAGATCTTCACGCCCGTCGGGACCGCGATGAGCATGGTCATCAGCGCGAAGAACGGAAGCAGCACCGAACCGGTCACGTACATGTGATGGGCCCAGACGGTGACCGAGAGCGCCGCGATGGAGATCGTCGCGTACACCAGCGTCTTGTACCCGAAGATCGGCTTGCGGCTGAACACCGGCAGTACCTCGGAGATGATGCCGAAGAACGGCAGCGCGATGATGTACACCTCTGGGTGCCCGAAGAACCAGAACAGGTGCTGCCAGAGAATGGCTCCGCCCGCCTCGGGGTTGTAGAGCTGTGACCCGAGCACCCTGTCGAATCCGAGGGCGAAGAACGCGGCAGCCAGTACGGGGAACGCCATGATGACGAGGATGGACGTGATGAGCGTGTTCCACGTGAAGATCGGCATGCGGAACATGGTCATGCCAGGCGCACGCATGGTGATGATCGTGGTGATGAAGTTCACCGCGCCCAGGATGGTGCCGAATCCGCTGAGCGCCAGCCCGAACACCCAGAGGTTGCCGCCGAGTCCCGGCGTGAAGGTGGTCGTCGACAGCGGTGCGTAGGCGGTCCAGCCGAAGGATGCGGCGCCTTCCGGAGTGAGGAACCCGCCGACGGCGATGAGGGAACCGAAGCTGTACAGCCAGTACGCGAACGCATTCAGCCTGGGGAACGCCACATCCGGTGCGCCGATCTGAAGGGGCATCAGCACGTTGGCGAATCCGGCGAACAGCGGAGTCGCGAACATCAGCAGCATGATCGTGCCGTGCATCGTGAAGAGCTGGTTGTACTGCTCCTTGCTCGCGAGCAGGTCGAGGCCCGGCTCGAACAACTGGGCACGGATGACCAGCGCCATGATGCCGCCGAGGCAGAAGTAGAGGAACGACGTGATCAGGTAGAGGTACCCGATCTTCTTGTGATCGGTCGTCGTGATGTACTCGACGACCAGGTTGCCCTTGCGCTTGATGCCGGGCGGGTCGACCCGGGGCGTCGCCGGCGCGCCGGTCGAAGAGCTACCCGCGGTGGTGGTCGGAGGTGCAGTCGTGGTGCTCATTCTTCCCGTTCCGGATTCTCGGTCCCAGGCTGGTATTGGGTCACGTTGAGGG
>CAXTLO010000120.1:0-8251 GCA_964244965.1 uncultured Marisediminicola sp. | reverse complement strand
ACAAGCAGTACCAGGTCGCACACCTGCTTCGCCTCCTGCAGATCACGCGACTAGCCGGACTGGGCGTTTCACTGGCCCAGATCGCGGCTCTCGCTCACGCCGACCGAGAACCTGACGAGGCGATTCGAGTGCTCGACGTGGAACTCGAAGCCACCGTCGAGCGCCTTCAGCGCATCCGCGCCGAACTCGCCCTCATCCTGCGACACCGCGCTCCGCCCGAGATGCCCTCTGGCTTCAGCGGAGTCGCGGGCGAGATGTCCACCGCCGACCGGTCGTTCGTCATGATCTACTCGCGCGTCTTCGACGACCCGACCATGGACGAGCTCCGGCAATTCATCGAAGCAGAGCCGCGGACCGATGCGGATGACCAGTTCGACGCGCTGCAAACCGACGCGGATCGGGGCACCCGCCGTCGTCTCGGACAGCTCCTCGCTCCGGCGATCGGCCGCCAGATCGCGGACTATCCCGCGTTGACGGAACCGACAGCGCGGTCGAAACGGGACGCCGCATCCGCCCAGAGCACCGTGGCCGCCGCAATGCACGAGCTCTACAACAAGGCTCAGTTAGAGGTGCTCTATCGCGCCCACCTCATCAGTACCGGCGCGACGGAGGAGCTCGATGCCCTGGAAACTGCGCTCGAAGCCCTGGATTCCGGTGTCGGAACATCCGAGTCCAGCAACCAATCTCGTCCCCGCACCCAACACGAAAGAGTTCCTCGTGACAACGGCCATCAGTAAGCGACGCCCCAGGGCGCGAGCCCCAGCCGTCAGTCCGGGTTGGCCCGAGATGCTGATCGGAGCAGTCGCCTACCCGGCCGCGTACCTCCTTGTCGCGGTGCTCTTGCCGCTCATCGAGAACGACGGCGTGGCAGGCATAAGCGGCCTTCTCGTGTCAGGGCTGATGGGAGACTCATCGCACCTGCGGCGGCGGCTCTGATCCGCATTCGAGGGCTGTCGGCTTTCGGTGTCGGTCGTCTTCACCCTTCTTGCGGGCGCCCTCATCACCCCGCTCCGGGAAGAAGCGTTCTTCCGCGGCGTCATCACGAACGTGCTGCTCGTGCGCTACGGAGCGTGGATCGGCATCGTGACGTCGACGTTCGTGGAGGAATGACCCTTCGCTGACGACCGACGCGTCATGAACACGCTGTTCGGGTCGAGCCGGTAGTCGCCGAACGGGCCGCATTCGACGAACCCGTGGGCGGCGTACAGGCTCCGGGCGGGTATGAAGAAGTCCTGCGATCCGGTCTCGAGGCTGAGGCGCGAATACTCCCGAGTGCGAGCCTCATCGAGGATCCGACTCAGCAGCAGAGTCGCGATCCCTCGCCGGCGCGCTTCGGGCGCCGTGCGCATCGATTTGATCTCTCCGTGCATGTCGTTCAGTTCCTTCAGAGCACCGCAGCCGAGCAACATCGGTCCCTCCCGAGCGGTCCAGAAGGTGATAGCGGGGTGCACGAGGGCATCGCCGTCGAGGGCGTGCACACTCTCCGGCGGCGAAGTCGCCCGCATGTCGGCGAGATGCCCCTCGAGGAGCCTCAGCACGTCGTCGGCCATCGGATCGCCGATGCTGACGACCACCGGATGACCGGTCGTGTCGGTCACGCCTACCGCTGCTCGAGCGCGAGGCGGCCGGCGAGCAGAACGTAGGTGGCGGCGAAGGTCCGGCGCATCCACGCGACGACGCGCGGACGGGTGATCACGTAGGTGCGCATCAGGGAGGCGCACAGCCCGTAGACCAGGAAGACGATCAGGGTCGCCGCCATGAAGACCAGGCTGAGCAAAACCATCTGCGCCCACGCGCCCGCAGCGGCGGTGTCGACGAACTGGGGGAGGAAGGCGAAGAAGAAGATCGTGAGTTTGGGGTTCAGCACGTTGATCAGCACCGCCGACCGGATGACCCGCCACGCTGAGGCGGGAGCGGCCGCCTCGTCCACCTCGAGCGAGGAACGATCCCGCAGGGTCTGCCAGGCCAGATAGAGCAGGTACGCGACGCCGAGGTACTTGATCGTCTCGAACGCGATGGCGCTGGCATTGAGGAGCGCCGCAAGACCGGTGATCGCCGCGATCATGTGCGGGACGACTCCGAGGGTGCAGCCGATAGCGGCGATGACGCTCGCGCGCGGCCCACGGGCGAGCCCGGCCGCGATCGTGTACAGCGCTCCGGTACCGGGTGTGACGACCACGACCAGCGTGGTGAGCAGGAACGCGACTGTCATGGTCTCTGCACGCTACCGGGTGGCGCCACCCGGGGTCCACTGCGGGTCACAGGGCCGCCGCTTTCGCCAGGAGAACGGCCCGCTCGCGCTCGTTCCCGACGAGCCCCGCCGCCGTGGTGAGCTCGGATCGCGCTTCCTCCACTCGCCCGAGCCGACCGAGCAGTTCGCCACGGACGCTCGGCAGCAGGTAAGACCCGGCGAGCGCATCATCGGTCGCGAGCGTGTCCACGATGAGGAGAGCGGATGCGGGCCCCGTCGCCATCGACACCGCGACAGCTCGGTTGAGTTCGACGACCGGACTCGGCGCGATCCGCCCGAGCGCCTCGTAGAGCAACACGATGCGATCCCAGTCCGTGTCCTCGAACCGCGCCGCGCTGGCGTGGCACTCGGCGATGGCGGCCTGGAGTGCGTAAGGGCCGCGGCCCCGCCCCGCCGCATCCGCCCGGGCCAACGCAGCCTTCCCTCGCTCGATCTGCGTGCGGTTCCATCGGGCGCGGTCCTGGTCCGCGAGGAGTATCGGCGTCCCGTCGGGGTGCATGCGTGCCCCGAAGCGCGAGGACTGGAACTCCATGAGAGCGACCAGGCCGTGCACGTCGGGCTCGCGCGGCGCCAGCTCGGCGAGCACCCGGCCGATGCGCAGCGCCTCCGCCGCGAGATCGGTTCGTACCCACCGGTCGCCGGAGGTTGCCGCGTACCCCTCGGTGAAGATGAGGTAGATCACGCCAAGCACCGAGCCGAGTCGGGCATCCCACTGGTTCGGATCCGGCACCTCGAAAGGCACTTTCGCCGCAGAGAGGGTCTTCTTCGCGCGTACGATTCGCTGCTGCACCGTCGCGACCGGCACCAGGAACAGCCGAGCGATCTCCTCGGTGCTGAGCCCGCCGATGACCCGGAGCGTCATCGCGATCTGAGCTTCGCGGCCGAGCACCGGGTGGCAGGCGGTGAAGACCAGGCGGAGGATGTCGTCGCCGATCGGATCCCAGTCATCCGATTCTGCTGCCCGATCGCTGAGGTCGTGCGCGACCGCGCGGTAGCGGTCGTCGAGGCGCTCGCGCCGCCGCCATCCGTCGATCGCCTTGCGCTTGCCGACGGCGGTGAGCCAGGCGCCAGCGTTCTGCGGAACGCCCGACTCCGGCCATTGCTGCAGCGCATCTGCCACAGCCTCTTGCGCGAGATCCTCCGCAAGTGGGAGGTCACCGGTCATCTTGGCGAGAGTCGCGACGATGCGCGCACTCTCGATCCGCCAGACGGCATCTACGGTGGCTCGAATGTCGGACATCGCCTCGGCTCCCACTGTCTCGACGTCAGGCGTTCCGCGCTGCGTCCTCCTGAGCGCGCCAGCCCTCTTCCTTCTGGATGTACTCGTTGTCGGCGAAGTCGGCGAAGTCGCTCTCCTCGGTGACGCGGCGTACCTCGAGCTTGTTGCCCGGGCCGAGCGGGCACCGGCTCGCCCACTCGGTGGCCTCCTCCTTCGACGACACCTGCAGGATCCAGAAGCCGTTGAACAGCTCGTGAGTCTCGCCGTAGGGGCCATCGGTCACTACCGGCGGCTGAGCGCTGAAGTCGACGACGAAGCCGTCCCGCACGTCGGCGAGTCCTTCACCGGCGATCACGACCCCGGCGTTGATCAGCTGCTCGTTGTAGGCGCCCATCTTGTTGATGATCTCCTCGAACGGGATGTCCTTCGATGCCTGCAGAGCCTCGTCGGTCGATCGCATGATCAGCATGTACTTCATGGTGTTCTCTTCCTCTCGCGGGCCGCTGTGCGCGTCCTCCTACTATCGCGTCGAACGGCGAAAGCCGAAATCGACATCGAGGACGAGAAAATTCTGCGCGTCGTGATCAGGTGGCGTCGGCGGCGGCGCGGATGGCGTTGGCGAGTTCGGCGGGGCGGGTGAATTGCGGCCAGTGCCCGGTGGGAAGGTCCACATAGTCCACGCGCTTCATCCCGGCGAGTTCGGCGACGAACGGATGGCCCTGATCGATCCATCCGAGCAGCACGGAGGAGGGGAATTCGCACGCGACCACCGTCGCGGGCACGTCGTACCGCCGTGCGTCGTGCAGGTGCTGAGCGTCGAAGGCCACTCCGCGCGGCTGTGGGACGGCTCGCGCACGGAACGCCGCGCGCAGGTCGTCGGTGAGGTCGGTCAGATCGGCTTCCTCGAATCCGTCCCAGGCGGGAAGGGGGATGTCGTCACCGTCGTAGGGCAGCTCGTCGTTGATCGATTGCCCCTCCCCGAGGGGACCGCTGTCGACGTACACGGCCCTCGCAACCCGATCGGGCCGTTCGTCGAGCGCGCCGTGGATGATGGCTCCGCCACCCGAGTGGCCCACGAGCACGACGGGTGCCTCGATCGAATCGATGACGGCCACCACCGCGTCGATATGGTCGCGGAGTCCGATGCCCGCTCGCGACGTGGCGGCGGACTCCAGCCCGGGGAGGGTGAGCGGATGCACCCGGTGTCCGGCGGCGATCAGCGGGGGCGACACCTCATCCCACGATGAGCCGTCCAACCAGAAACCGGGTACCAGGATGATGTCCATGGCGCGAGAATAGGCCGGGCCACCGACATCCGGACCGAGCATCCGCACCGCTCAATAGCGCTGCCATTCCGGTTTGTTCTCGTAGGTGTAGCGGTAGTAGTCCACCAGCTCGAGCTGCCCAGCTGCGGCCTCGTCGACCATCACCGTCGCGTGCTCGTGCAGCTGTAACGCGGAGCCCGGCCACCTGCTGGAGACTGGGCCTTCGACAGCGTGGCGCACCGCGGCGGCCTTGTTCTCGCCCTGCGCGACGAGCAGTAGATGCCTCGCCTCGAGCACGGTGCCGAGTCCCTGCGTGAGGCAGTGGGTGGGAACAGCAGAGGGGTCGTCGAAGAATCTGGCGTTGTCGGCGCGAGTCGTCGGCGCCAGGGTCTTGATCCGCGTACGTGAGGCGAACGACGACGTGGGCTCGTTGAACCCGATGTGACCGTTGGCCCCGATCCCGAGGATCTGGATGTCGACGCCGCCCTCGCGGGCGATCGCGGCTTCGTACTCGCGACACGCGCCCTCGAGATCGGCGGCCCGGCCGTCCGGCACGTGCACGAGGGACGGATCCATGCCGAGCGGCCTCACGACCTCCCTGGCGATGACGCTCGCGTAGCTCTCCGGATGCTCGGCGGGGATACCGACGTACTCGTCGAGAGCGAACCCGCGCACTCCGGATAGGTCGAGCGCACCGTCATCCGTCATCTTCTTCAGGTGCGCGTAGATGGCCAGTGGCGACGATCCGGTCGCCAGGCCGAGTACCCCGGGCGTGGCCTTCCGGAGCACGCTCGCGATCTTGCGGGCGGCCAGGCGCCCCACCTCGTCGGCGGTGGGCAGGATGACGATCTCCACGAAGCCTCCTCAGCGCGGTCCGGTTCGCAGGATATCGCCTGCGTCACGTCCCCCACGGTGTGCGACGTCGAGGATCGCGCACGCGAGGACGTAAGCGGTGAACGCGCGTAACGTTGTGCCTGATTCACCATCTCTGGCGGAGGACTCATGACGGCCGATCTACCAGCACTGCTCGATCGGGTCTTCGAGTTGAGTCATCTGGTCGCGGGCGACGTGCACGGCACACTGCACGCGCAAGGTCTCACAGTCGCCCGCACTCACCTGCTCTGGGTTCTCGAGAAGGCGGGCCCGTCGACCCAGCAGCATCTCGCCGCCGCTCTGGAGGTCACTCCGCGAAACGTCACCGGACTGGTCGACGCCCTCGCCGCGACCGGGTTCGTGACGCGCGAAGCGCATCCCACCGATCGGCGGGCCACTCTCGTCACCCTCACACCACTCGGACGGACCACGATGTCCGAGATGTCGCGTCAGCACGACGAACTCGCGGGAGTGCTGTTCGGGGACATTCCCGCCGACGAACTCCAGACCTTCACTACGACGCTGGACATCGTCATCAGAAGGGTCACCGACGAGATCGCCAGCGCCGGTGCCACCCCGGTTGCGGCGCCATCTGCCACCCGGGAGCGATCCGGCGGCATTCGTGATTGATTGGGAGCGCGACCGCGGATGCTGCGGCTCGCGCGGCATCGACGGGAGGTGATCGGCGTGCCGCACCTGGGTCGACGGATGCGGCGGTCACTGGTGCCGATCGTCGCGGTCACAGCGCTGCTCGGCGGATGCGCCACCGTCCCTCAGACCGAGCTCCCCGACGGCGTGACCATCGTCGTGCAGCAGAACCGCTCCGACTACGCCGACGGCCGCATGCAGATCCGGGTGGACAACGCCAGTGACAGCGACGTCACGATCACCCGCGCCGTACTGGCCGATCCCCGCTTCAACGGCACCGCCGAGTGGACCGGCGAGAGCCGGATCGCGGCGGGACTGGTTCGCGACCTGCCGACGGATCTACCCGACGCGCAGTGCCCGGCGGACGACGCGAGCGGAACCGTGACGCTCACCTTCGTGGTCGATGGGGCGGAGGGCACGGTGGAGGTACCGCCATCTGATCCATTCGACATGGTCGAGACCGTGACTTCCACCGCCTGCGCAGCCGAGGCGGTGACGGATGCGGTGGAGCTCACCCTCGACGACGACCTCGGCTTCTCCGGGGAGGGGCCGGCGCAGGTCGCGATCCTGTCCCTGACGGCGCTGCCCAGAGGCGACGCCGAGGTGCGGTTGGGTTCGGTGCAACGCACGATCCTCATGCAACCGGATGACGGGTCCGCGGCGTGGAGCATCGATCGCACTGCCTCATCCGCATCACCGGCCGACGTGCAGCTCCGGATGGTGCCCGCCCGCTGCGACCCGCACGCGGTTGCGGAGGACAAGGTCGGGACCCGCTTCCCCCTCACCGCGGCCGTCGACGACGGGGAGGACGCCGTGGTCACGCTCGCGGCGAGCGATGACCTCAAGCGGCAGATCTTCGACTACATCGCGCGGCGCTGCGGGTGGGGCTGACCCTCCGGTCGTGGACGTGCGTCGGACCGATAGCATTCAGCCCGTGACGCTCGAGCGTCGCAGTCCGCCGGTGTCTCCGAGAGTGCTGGACCCGTCCACCGTGGCATTCCAGCTCCGGAGGAGGGGGAGGACGCGAGCGGTCGCCGAGTCCGGTTCCGCGGTGTAGACGACCAGGTGCTGGTCGGGGTCGCGCGGCGATGCCACGATCTCGATGTCGAAGGCGAGTTCACCGACCACCGGATGGTCGATCCGCTTGGACACCGAGGCGTAGTCGCGCACTGTGTGGTCGTCCCACCACCGTCGAGCGTCGTCATCGAAGGCGCGGAGGTCGTCGATCAGGGCGATCAGTCGTCGGTCGTGCGGATGCCGACCCGCCTCCCGGCGGAGAGCGGCGACGGCGGACGACGCGAAATGCGACCAGTCGATGATGCGCTCACGTGCCAGAGGATCGGCGAAGAGGAACCGCACGAACGACGATGCCGGTGGCAGGTCACGGACGACCGCCGTGAACAGGGCGTTGCTGGCGAGTACGTCTGATCGGGTGCCGAGCAGCAGGACGGGCAGGTGATCGAGGGCAGGCTCACCATCCGCAACCCGTTCGGGCCGTGAGCCTCAAGGCCCGCGGCGCAGCAGCTCGACAACCTTCCGTGCTGGGTCCACGCGCACCCAATCGCCGGTCTTCAGCACCCGCTGCGGGTCCTCCGACCAGCCCTCGGTGATGGGCACGCCGGCCAGCACCGCGCCCTGCACCATCACCGGGTTGGTCACGCCGAAGACGTAGGCCGCCGGCGAGATGCCCTTCGCCTTGATGTCGTGGAAGGCCCACCCCGCCGCGATGCCGCCTTTGGCCGTCGGGAAAAAGCAGATCTTGTCCTTGACGCTGGTGCCTTCCAGCCTGTGGCCGGGCTTGGTGATGATGCCCGTCCAGCGGTCCAGGTCGTAGCGCGGCGAGAAGCCCTCGGCCGAGACCACCGCCTCGCCCTCCACCACCGGCCCGAAGGCGCGCTCCACGCGAATGGTGAGCAGCGGCGCGCTCACGACAGCTTCCCCGTGCAAGCGATGTCCACGCAATCGGCGGTTCGGCGGAGGACGGTGCGGAAGCGG
>CAXTLO010000119.1:0-8286 GCA_964244965.1 uncultured Marisediminicola sp. | reverse complement strand
CGACGGGGAACGACATCGTCGGCGCGTGGAAGCCGTAGTCGATGAGCCGCTTGGCGACATCGTCCACCGTCACGCCGGTCGTCGCGGTGAGCGGACGGAGGTCGAGGATGCACTCGTGCGCGACGAGTCCGTTGTCGCCCGAGAACAGCAGGGGATAGTGGTCCCGTAGGCGCACCGCGACGTAGTTCGCGGCGAGAACCGCGGCTCCGGTAGCACGCTTGAGGCCGTCGGCCCCCATCATCCGCACGTATGCCCAACTGATGGGCAGGATGCTCGGGCTCCCGTACGGCGCGGCGCTGACCGGGCCGCCGCCATGAGCGGATCTCGACAGTGGCGGCTGCGCCATCGGATGCCCAGGGAGGAACGGCGCGAGGTGCGCCTTCGCACCGACCGGTCCGACGCCCGGGCCCCCGCCGCCGTGCGGGATGCAGAACGTCTTGTGCAGGTTGAGGTGACTGACGTCGCCCCCGAAGTCGCCGTACCTGGCGTAGCCGAGCAGGGCGTTGAGGTTCGCGCCGTCGACGTACACCTGCCCGCCGGCGTCGTGCACGGCGTCGGTGACCGCGCGGATCTCGTGCTCGTACACGCCGTGGGTGGACGGGTAGGTGACCATCAGAGCGGCGAGCACGTCCGCGTGCTCGGCGATCTTCGCGCGGAGGTCGTCGAGGTCGACGTTGCCGAGTGCATCGGTGGCGAGCACCACGACCTTCATTCCAGCGAGCACGGCGGATGCGGCATTCGTGCCGTGGGCGCTCTGCGGAATGAGGCACACGGTGCGCTGATGGTCGCCCCGCGACCGGTGGTAGCCGCTGATGGCGAGCAGTCCGGCGAGCTCCCCCTGCGACCCGGCGTTGGGTTGCAGCGACACGGAGTCGTACCCGGTGACCTCGGCGAGCCAGGTCTCGAGCTGCGCGATCAGCGCGAGGTATCCCTCTACATCTGCCGTGGGCGCGAACGGGTGGATGTCGGCGAACTCCGGCCAGGTGACCGCGGCCATCTCGGTGGCCGAGTTCAGCTTCATGGTGCACGATCCGAGCGGGATCATGCCGCGATCGAGCGCGTAGTCCTTGTCTGCCAAGTGCTTGAGATAGCGCATCATGCTGGTCTCGGAGCGGTGGGTATTGAACACCGGATGCGTGAGGTATTCGCTGGTGCGCTCCAGTGAGCCGGGGATCACCGGACCGACAGCGATCCCCCGGTCGTCCGCGAGACCGAAGACCGCGGCCAGGTCGCGGTCAAAGGAGCCGTCGCCCATGTCACCGGTGTTCGCCTCGTCGAAGCTCAGCGACACGGTGTTGTCGTCGACCAGGTTCAGGGTGATGTTCTGTTCGAGCGCGGCCGCGACGATCTCGCCAGCCCGGCCCTTCGTGCGCACGGTGAGAGTGTCGAAGAATGAATCGTGCGCGAGCTCGAAGCCCGCGGAGACCAGTCGAGTCGCGAATCGGGCCGCAGCGCCGTGCACCTGCTGCGCGATGCGCATGAGCCCGTCGGGCCCGTGGTACACGGCGTACATCGACGCCATCACCGCGAGCAGCACCTGCGCGGTACAGATGTTCGACGTGGCCTTGTCGCGACGGATGTGCTGCTCCCGCACCTGCAACGACAGGCGGTAGGCGGCATGGCCGGCGGCGTCTTGCGACACCCCGACGAGCCGGCCCGGCAGCTGGCGTTCGAGCCCTTTTCGCACGGCCATGTAGCCGGCGTGCGGTCCGCCGAAGCCCATCGGCACTCCGAACCGCTGTGACGTACCGACTGCGACATCCGCTCCGAGATCTCCGGGCGAGGCGAGAAGGGTGAGCGCGAGGAGGTCCGCGGCGACGATGGCGATACCGCCGGCGCCCTTCACTGCGGAGATGACGGATGACGGATCCCACACTCGTCCGGATGCCCCCGGGTACTGCACGAAGACGCCGAACGCCGCAGGAATGCCACCGCTAGTCGAGCTTGTCGAGACCCTCCCCGCGAGGTCGAGCTCGAGCAGCTCGATCCCCACGGCAGCCGCACGGTTGGCCAGCAGCGCCTTGGTCTGCGGCAGCGCATCCGCGTCGACGATGAATACCTTGGACTCGGCCTTCGATGCGCGGCGGGCGAGCAGCATCCCCTCGACGACGGCGGTGCCCTCGTCGAGCATCGACGCATTGGCCGTGGTCATGCCGGTCAGCTCCGAGACCATCGTCTGGAAGTTGATCAGCGCCTCGAGCCGCCCCTGGCTGATCTCGGGCTGGTACGGGGTGTAGGCGGTGTACCAGCTCGGGTTCTCGAGCACGTTGCGCTGGATGACCGAGGGCGTCAAGGTGCCGTAGTAGCCCAGACCGATCATCGACCGACGCACCGTGTTCCGGCTCGCGAACGCCCGGAGCTCGGCGAGCGCGACCCGTTCCGTCGCCGGCTGGGGAATCGTCGAGTGCGACCGCTCCTCCTCGCGGATGCGCGGCGGCACGGCGGCCGTCATCAGTGCGTCCACCGAGTCGTAGCCGAGGGCGGACAGCATGGTGGTCTGAGCGCCGGCATCGGTTCCGATGTGGCGCTCCTGGAACGAGAACGTCATCTACTCCCCCGTGAGCTTGGCGTAGGCATCTGCGTCGAGCAGGGTCGGGAGCGACTCGAACCGCACCTTGATCAGCCATCCGTCACCGAGCGGATCGCTGTTGACCAGTTCTGGCGAGTCGACCACGGCCTGATTGGCTTCGACCACAGTGCCGTCGACCGGGGCGAACAGCTCGCCGACCGACTTGGTCGATTCGATCTCGCCGACGACCTTGCCATTGGAGAGCGTGGCACCCTCGGCCGGTAGGTCCACGAAGACGACGTCCCCGAGCTTGTCGGCGGCGTAGGCGGTGATGCCGACCGTGGCGATGTCGCCGTCCACGCGGAGCCACTCGTGCTCGGCCGTGTAGAGGAGGTCGCTGCTGTCCGGCATGGTCAGGCCTTTCGCTTGTAGAACGGGAGCGGGACGACGGATGCCGGCACCCTGCTGCCACGCACGTCGATGTATACGGTGCCGCCCACCGCCGACACGGCCGCGTCGACGTAGGCCATGGCGATGGGATGTCCGAGCGTCGGTGAGAGAGCACCGCTGGTGATGACGCCGGCCGCCACATCTGTCTCACGGTCGGCGAACACGGCGTAGTCGGCTCGTCCGGCGCGTCGACCTTCTGCGGTCAGGCCGACGAGCACCCTGGCGCCCTCGCCAGGTCCGCGTTCTACGGCGGCACGGCCCACGAAGTGGTCGGGCTTCGTGAGGGCGACCACCCGTCCGAGTCCCGCTTGCGCGGGCAGGATGTCCGGACCGAGCTCGTGCCCGTAGAGCGGCATCCCGGCCTCGAGCCGCAGCGTGTCGCGGCTCGCCAGACCCGCGGGAACCAGTCCGCTGCCTGCGCCGGCCTCCAGCATCAAGTCCCACAGGTGCGGCGCGGCATCCGTCGAGAGATACAACTCGAATCCGTCCTCGCCGGTGTATCCCGTTCGCGCGACGAACACGGCCGCATCGTGGAACGTCCCTGTCGTCGCGCGGTAGTACTTCAGCTCGTCGAGGGAATCGACGTGCAGACCAGCCACCTCCCGCAGGATCTCGAGCGATCGCGGGCCCTGGATCGCGATGAGGGCGATGTCGTCGCTCTGGTCGTCGACGACACAGTCGAACCCCGCGCACCGTTCTCGGAGCGCCGTGGCGACGACCTCCCGATTCGACGCGTTGGCGACGACGAGATACCGGTCGTCCCCGGTGCGGTACACGACGAGATCATCCATGATGCCGCCCTCGTCGTTGAGGAGGAGGGAGTACTTCGCCTGCCCGACCGCGATCGCCGAAAGGCGGCCGGCGAGTGCGGCGTCGAGGGCGTGGGCGGCCTGCGGACCGAGCACGACGATCTCGCCCATGTGGGAGAGGTCGAAGAGGCCGGCGCCGGAGCGGACGGCGTGATGCTCGGCCAGGTCGCTGGAGTATCGCACCGGCATTTGCCAGCCGGCGAAGTCAGTGAACGATGCACCCGCCGCGACATGGGCGTCATACAGGGGTGAGACGCGGCGCGACGGAGCGAGGCCCTCGGCGGTCGAGCTGTCGATCATGAGTTCTCCAGGTGCGTCACCCGCGATTGCGGTGTGGTTCTGTCAGAACTCCCCCTCTGTCATGGGCCTGAGAGCTTCACGCGAGGGCACGCGCTTTCACCGTGGGCGGGATACGCGCGGACGCGTGGTCCTCTTTTCAGAGTGGCCTGTTCGATGCGGTACGCATACCTGAGAGATTGGCGGGGAGTGTTGCTCCTTCGGTGTCCACCTGAGGTGGACTCTCCCGCATCGCGTTGTCAGCCCGATGTTCGATTGTGCGCTCAGCCTACCAACCGCCGCCGTCAGGCCGTGGTCAGTCGTCCCGATTGTCGCGGAAGTAGCGGACGGCCTGGTAGACGACCACGGCGAGGGTCACCAGGCCGATGGCGCCGAACACGAACGGCGACCACGGCGGGAAGTCGGCGCCGGGCACGACGAACGCGGGAAGCAGGTCGGGAAGGGACGCCATCCGCGTGAGTGTAGGCGGTCACCCGGGTCGGTGCATCCCCAGGACCGGCGCGCTCACTGCAACTAAGTTGATCGGATGACGCGTGGCACTGTTGCTCTGATCCTCATCGCCGGCGGGGTGGTGCTCATCGTCGGGTCCACCCTCGCGAGCACGGTGTTCCTCGTGACGCCCGACCCGAACCTCGGCGGCATCGTCGGGATAGTCGGGTCGATCCTCGGCATCATCGCGGTGGTCGCGGGCATCATCGTGCGTCGCAGCATGGCCCGCTGAGCGCGCGATCCCATGCCGTTCGACCCCGCACGCTTCCGTCGCGAGTTCCCCTCGCTGGACTCCGGGATCGCCCACTTCGACGGACCCGGCGGGACTCAGACCCCTCGCGTGGTCGGCGAGGCGATTGCGGAGGCGATTACAGCACCCACGTCCATCCGCGGCTCCGGTGTGCTGTCGGAGCGCAACGCCGAAGCGTCGGTGCAAGGCTTCCGCTCGGCGTTCTCCGATCTGCTCGGTGTGCCGGCATCCGGGATCGTGCACGGTCGCAGCGCGACGCAACTGACGTACGACTTCTCGAGACACCTGGCCGCGGCATGGTCGCCTGGCGACGAGGTCGTCGTCAGCCGCCTCGATCACGATGCCAACGTCCGTCCCTGGATTCAGGCGGCGGAGTCGGCCGGGGCGGCAGTCCGCTGGCTCGAATTCGACCCGTCGACGGCCGACATCATGGTGGAGTCGCCGGACGCGGTGATCACCGACCGCACCCGTCTAGTCGCCATCACCGCGGCATCCAACCTGCTCGGGTCGCAACCAGACGTGCGGCGGATCGCCGATCGAGCCCACGAGGTCGGCGCGCTGGTCTGGGTGGATGCGGTGCACTTCGCCGCCCACGACGTCGTCGACGCTGCCGCGATGGGTGCGGATCTCATCGTCTGCTCGCCCTACAAGTTCTACGGACCGCACTGCGGCGTGCTCGGCGCATCCCCCACCCTGCTGGAGTCGATCCACCCCGACAAGCTGCTCCCGTCGACCGACGCGGTCCCCGAACGCTTCGAGTTCGGCACTCTGCCCTACGAGCAACTCGCCGGAGCCACTGCCGCTGTGAACTTCATCGCCGCCATCGCGCCCGGACCCGCGACGACCCGACGCGAGTCGCTCGAAAGGTCGATCGCTGCCTGCCACGAATACGAAGGCGGCATTCGCATGCAGTTGGAGGAGGCGCTGCTGGGGATTCCGGGTCTCGTGCTGCACTCGCGCGCGTCTCGCCGGACCCCGACCCTGTATCTGACGGTCGCCGGACACCGCATGGTCGATCTCGCCGCGCACCTCGCCTCCCGCGATGTCCTCGCGCCGGCGGGACACTTCTACGCGATCGAGGCGTTGGGTCCGCTCGGGCTCGGCGCCGACGATCCTGGGCTTCGCGTCGGACTCGCCGCGTACACCAGCGACGACGACATCGCCCGTCTGCTCGACGGCATCCGCTCCTTCGTCGCGACTTAGCGCGTTCTGGTGCGAGCCGCACACCGGCTACTCTCGAGCACCGGAAGTCGCACTGGGCGGGTTCGGAGTAGAGGACGCCGATGTCGATCATCACCACCGTGCCCGAGGATGAAGCGACCGGAACGATCGCTCAGCACTATGCCGACGACATCCGCGACCAGGGATTCGTCAGCGCCCACACCAAGGTGCTGTCGCTGAATCCGGAGGCGATGGCGGCATGGGAGACACTCATCACGGCGATCGGACGTCCGATGGGCAAGCGCCGCTACGAGCTGGTCACGCTCGCTGCGGCACTCGGCGCCCGTTCTCAGCACTGCCGCCTGGCGCACGGAGGTCGCACGCTCGACCTCGAACTGTTCGACGAACCCACGCTGATCGCCATCGCGACGGACTACCGCACCGCGACGCTGACCGAAGCGGAGGTGGCGATGATGGAGTTCGCCGAGCGGGTGAGCCGCGACGCGTCGACGATGACGGATGACGACAGCCGCCGCCTGCGGGAGGTGGGCTTCTCCGACCGCGAGATCGTCGACATCGCCCTCGCCGCGGCGGCCCGTAATTACTACAGTCGCGCCTGTCAGGCCCTCGCGGTGGCGGTCGAGGTGCCAGCCAACGTCGGCCCGGCGCTGCGCGACGCGCTGGTCGCGGGCACCTGAGGCGCGGCAGTCGAGCCGCCGCTCAGTTGTTGAAGCGGAACTCCACCACGTCGCCGTCCTGCATCACGTACTCCTTGCCCTCGATGCGCGCTTTCCCCTTCGCGCGGGCCTCGGCGATGGATCCGGTCTCGACCAGGTCATCGAACCCGATGACCTCCGCCTTGATGAAGCCCTTCTCGAAGTCGGTGTGGATGACACCTGCCGCCTGCGGCGCCTTCGCACCCTTCGGGATCGTCCACGCCCGCGTCTCCTTGGGGCCCGCGGTGAGGTAGGTCTGCAGGCCGAGTGTGTCGAACCCGATGCGCGCGAGCTGGTCGAGCCCGCTCTCGGTCTGGCCGGTGCTCGCGAGCAGCTCGGCGGCATCATCGGCGTCGAGGTCGATGAGCTCGGACTCGATCTTCGCGTCGAGGAAGACCGCGTGCGCTGGCGCCACGAGAGCGGCGAGCTCGCCCAGCCTGCCCTCATCCCCCAGCACCGCGTCATCCACGTTGAACACGTAGATGAACGGCTTGGCCGTGAGCAGGCCGAGCTCGCGGATCGGAGCCAAGTCGATGGATGACGCCGACAGCGGCTTGCCCGCATCCAGCCACGCCTTCGCGTCGGCAGTCGTGTCGACGGTGGTCTGGTCGATCTTCTTCGCACGCAGGTCGCGGTCGTACCGGGCTTGAGCCCGCTCGATGGTCTGCAGGTCGGCGAGGATCAGCTCGGTGTTGATCGTCTCCATGTCGCCGGTCGGATCGACCTTGCCGTCGACGTGAACGACATCCGGATCGTCGAACACGCGGATCACCTGCGCGATCGCGTCCGCCTCCCGGATGTTGGCGAGGAACTTGTTGCCGAGCCCCTCCCCCTCGCTCGCCCCTTTCACGATGCCGGCGATGTCGACGAACGACACCGGAGCGGCGAGGATGCGCTCGGAGTCGAAGATGCCGGCGAGCACGGCGAGGCGGGAGTCGGGCAGATTCACGACGCCGACGTTCGGCTCGATGGTCGCGAATGGGTAGTTCGCCGCGAGCACCGCGTTCTTGGTCAGCGCGTTGAACAGGGTGGACTTGCCCACGTTGGGGAGTCCGACGATCGCGATAGTGAGAGCCACGAGACTCAAGGCTAGCCCGCAGGCCGAATACCGTCGTACGAAGCGGATGACGGTTCACAACTCAGGCGGGTTGACGTTTCGCAGCCGATTTCCACGGTTTCGCGGGGGTGCGAGCATGATCCGCAGGAGTTACAAACCCAGCCGCGAGCGGAGAGACTGGGATGCATGACTAGTCCGACCGTTCAGGAGCCGCCTCCAACCGACCTGCGGGTCGGCGTCATCGGGCTCGGCTTCGCCGGCACCACCCATCTCGACGCGTTCACCGCACTGCCCGGCGCCACGGTGGTGGCGCTCGCCGGCCAGGAGGAGGCACGACTTCAGGAACTCGGCCGTACCCGTAGCGTGCCGAATCTCTACCGCGACTGGGAGGACCTCGTCGCGCGAGACGACCTCGACATCGTCAGCATCGGAGTGCCCAATCACCTGCATCATCCGATCGCGATCGCTGCGCTGAACAGCGGCAAGCACGTGTTCTGCGAGAAGCCGCTCGCGACGACCGGCGACTTCGCCCAGCAGATGGCGGATGC
>CAXTLO010000118.1:0-8302 GCA_964244965.1 uncultured Marisediminicola sp. | reverse complement strand
CGCTCATCCGCGTTCCACCGCTTCTTGGCGGGCGCGGCGGCATCCGCCTTGAATCCGCGGTGCGAAGGGCTTCGGCTTCCGCCGGCGGGGGCGGAGCGTGGCTCGAACTTGTTGCTGCGGGGCTTCTTGAAATCAGGCATGGGAAGTTCTCTGGGTTGTCGTCTGTGCATGGCGGCGCTGAGCTCGGTTGAGCTCATACCGCTAGAACCCGGGCAGTCGTGATCGGGCAGGTCGCGCCTGTCCAGAACCGATCGGGGCCGTTTCACATACATCGTGAGTTCTCGATCTCGGTGCAGGGTCCATACCCGCACTTCTCGAGCTACCGGCCCAACTGACTTACAAACCCATCCGCGATACCTCGCGGTGTCAGAGCCGACCAACCAACGATACAGGATGAGTGCGGATGCTGCGCGGATGAGGGTGATTCCGCGTGCCTCCGCTGGCGGGCACGCGGGAAACGCGCCGCCCAGCGGGTTAGGTTTGAGCGGAAATGACGGCCCCACGCATGCTCTTCGCCGCCGCCGCCGCCGCCGTCGTCGTCGCGATCGCGGTTGTCGGGTGCGCTCCGGTGGGCGCGGCATCCGAGGTCGTGGAACCGTCGGTCACACCGGTGATGCCGCTGTTCGACGCCTACCCGGACACGCGGGTGATCGAGGATCTCGATTACGGCGCCGGAGCGGATGGCGTGCTGCTCGATGTGTGCCTGCCATCCGACGATGCCCCGCCCATCGCCGTGGGAACCGATGAGCCGGAGACCTCCCAGCCGCGCGCGGCCGTGCTCGTGGTGCACGGTGGCCGCTGGCGCCAGGGCGACAAAGCGAACGACAGCTGGCGCAGCACCTGCCGGTGGCTCGCATCCGAGGGGTTCGTCGCGTTCTCCGTGAATTACCGGCTGGCACCGGAGCATCCGTTCCCCGCGGCGATCGACGACCTGCGCACGGCGGTCCGGTGGATCCGTGGCGACGCACGGGTGAACCGCTTCGACATCGACCCTGCCCGCGTCGGCGTGCTCGGCGGGTCGGCCGGCGGCAACCTCGCGGCGCTGCTCGGACTCGGCGGGGAGGCAGCCCTGGACACCGGATCCAGGGTCTCCGCGGTCGTCGAGCTGAGCGGGCCCGCCGACCTCACGACGGCGGGCTTCCGGCTGGGAGCGATGGCGCCGGGGTTCCGGATGATCCAGCTCGAGTACCTCGGATGCGCCGACTACGACCAGTGCCCGCAGGCACGAGACGCGTCACCGCTGTACGAGGTCGACGGGTCCGATCCGCCGTTCTTCGTCGCCCACTCGATCGGCGAGCGCATCCCGATAGCCCAGTCCGACGCGCTCGTCGCCGAGTTGCGCGAGGCGGGAGTGGACACCACCTACGTGACGGTCGACGGAATGCTGCACTCCATCGCGATGCTGGACTCCGGCCTGCGTGACCGGGTGAGCGGGTGGTTGAGGGCGAAGCTCGCGCCATAAGACGTCCGTTGGTCGAGCCGGTCGAGACCCTCCCGTTGGTCGAGCCGGTCGAGACCCTCAGATCGCTCACATGCCGGGGGTGGCGGCCTCCTGCTCGGCCTGGATCATGCGCGCGGACGTGCGCTCCTCGCGTCTCTCCTTCGCACCCTCGACGAGGTAGTACAGCGCCGGCAGCACCACCAGGGTCAGCAGCGTCGACGACACCAACCCGCCGATGACGATGATCGCGAGCGGCTGCGAGATGAACCCGCCGCCGCTGCCGGTCAGACCCGTGGCGAGGGGCAGCAGGGCGAAGATGGTCGCCGCCGCGGTCATCAGGATCGGCCGCAACCTGCGTGACGCCCCCTCGATGATCGCTTCCCGTGCCCTCAGACCTCGTGTCCGGTACTGGTTGATGAGGTCAATGAGCACGATGGCGTTGGTGACGACGATCCCCACGAGCATGATGCCGCCGATGATGGACGGCACGCCGAGCGGGATGCCCGAGATCACCTGCAGGAGGATTGCCCCAGTCGCCGCGAACGGCACGGATATCAGCAGGAGCAGCGGCTGACGCAGGCTCTTGAACGCCGCTACCATCACCACGTAGACGATCAGGATTGCGGCGATTCCCGCGAGGGCGAGCTGACCGAACGCGTCGCCCTGCTGCGCCGTGACGCCGCCGATCTCGGTCGTCGCCCCGCCGGGGAGGTCGAGCTCGTCGAGGGCGGCGGCGACCGCGGCCGATGCCGTCGTCACATCCTCGGTACTCGGTGTGATGCTGACCGTCGCGGCCCGCACCCCGCGGATGGTGGTGATGCTCGCCGGTCCATCCACCTCCTCCACGGTCGCGAGGTCGGTCAGCGGAACGGGGCCGGCTGCGGTCGTAATCGAGAAGTCGCGCAGTTCCTGCACGGTGACCGGCTCGACGGCGTTGTCGATGTAGATCGACAGAGTGGTCTCGTCGATGACGACGGACCCGACCGCGGCGGGGAGCTTCGCCTCGGCGACGATGCCGCCGACCACGACCTCACTGAGCCCGACCTCGGCCGCCGCATCCCGGTTCACCGTCACCGCGATGAATGGAAGCGCCTCGGCGAGGTTGCTGGTCGCCTCGGCGGTGATGTCGAGATCGCGCACGGAGGTGAGCACCGCCTCGGCGGCGGTGTCGAGATCATCTTGCCCGGTCGCGGTGATGTTGACTTCGATGTCGGATGAGGCGAAGCCCGAGCCCGAGGTGGACAACGACAGTTCTCCGACGTCATCCAGTCCGTCGATCGCCTCCCGCACCCGGGACTGCACCTGCTCCTGGTCGGCCTCCGGATCGGTGGTCAGCGAGAAGCTGATGTCGCCACCACCGAGGAACGCCTGAGTGATCGAGGTGCCGCTCTGCCCGAGCGACAGCTGCACGACCTCCACCCCGTCGACGTCGAGGAGGGCGTCTTCGACCTGCGAGGCGGCCGCATCCTGACTCTCGAGGCTCGCTCCCAGCGGCAGCGACTGTGACACCGTCAGGGTGTTCTGTCCGCTGTCGCCGATGAAATTCTCCTGCAGCAGCGGTGTCAGGGCAGCGGTCCCGCCGAGAACGAGGAACGCGGCGGCGAGGGTCGCGAGCGGTTTGCGCAGCGTCCAGCGGATGACCGGCAGATAGCCGCGCTGCAATCGGGTCGGAGCTTCGGCTGCCTCCGCCTCCAGGGCGTGATGGGTGCGGCGTGGCCGAAGCGAGCGACCGTCGGCGTCGGCGACGTCATGGGCCTCGTCGATCTGGGAAACGGTTCTCTTCGGCGCGCGCAGGAACCAGTACGCCAGCACGGGCACGATCGTGAGCGCGACGAAGAGTGAAGCTGCCAGCGCGATCGTCACGGTGAGCGCGAACGGGCGGAACAGTTCCCCGGTGATGTCGCTGACCAGCGCGAGCGGCAGGAAAACCGCGACCGTGGTCGCTGTCGAGGCGGTGATCGCCGTGGCGACCTCGCGCACGGCGTTCTGGATCGCCTCGAGCTTGTCCTCGCCGAATCCGAGATGTCGCTTGATGTTCTCGATCACGACGATGGAGTCATCCACCACCCGACCGATGGCGATGGTCAACGCGCCCAGCGTGATGATGTTGAGCGTGTAGCCGGAGGCGAGCATGCCGATGAACGTGATCAGCACCGAGACGGGGATCGAGATCGCCGTGACCAGAGTGGAACGGATCGAGAGCAGGAACACCAGGATCACGATCACCGCGAAGAGGAGGCCGAGCGCCCCCTCGGTCGCGAGCGCCTCGATCGATCGCTCGATGAACGGCGCCTGATCGAAGACGACGGTCAGCTCCGACCCTTCGCTGAGAGCTTCCTCGAGCTCCGGGATCAGGTCCTCGACGGCGTTCGAAACCGCGACGGTGTTGCCGTCGGGGGTCTTGGTCACCGCGATGGTGAGCGCCGGTTCGCCATTCACCCGAGAGAGTCCGGTGACCGGATCATCCTCGATGACGACGGTCGCGACATCCGCGATGGAGACCACGCTCCCGTCCGCGGACGTGGCCCCCACCAGCGGAAGCGCACCGATCTCGTCGGACGAGGTGAGGCGCTGTCCGGCCTGCACGGTGAGGGTCTGACCCTCCTCGGTGATCGATCCCGCTGGGAGCAGGGTGCCGTTGGCATCGAGGGCATCACGGATGTTCTGGTTCGACGCCCCCGCACCGCTCAGCGCCGCCGCATCGGGTGTGATGGTCAGCCGCTGCACCGTCGTGCCGAGCAGGTTCGCCTCGCGCACGCCGTCGAGGGCCTGGATGTCGGTGATCGTCGACTCCTCGAGCACAGTCGACAGCTCGGTCGGATCGAGATCGCTGGTGACGGCGATCTGGATCACCGGGAGGTCGTCCAGACTCCCAGTGATCACCAGCGGATCGACGCCGTCGGGCAGCTGCGAACTGATGCGATTGACCGCGAGGGTCACGTTCTGTTCCGCAGTCGTCAGTTCGGTGCCGTAAGTGAACGACGCGGAGACGGTCGAGATGTCGGTGTTGGAGGTCGCCGTGGTCTCCTCGAGACCCGAGATGCCCTGGATTGCCGTCTCGATCGGCGTGCTCACGTCTTCGTTGACCACCTCCGGGGCCGCCCCGGGGTAGTTCGTGACGATGACGACCTGCGGGAAAGTGACCGACGGGATGAGCTCTTGACGGAGGCTGGCCAGAGCGATCGATCCGAAGATCCCGACCACGACGGTGACCAGGGCGATCAGCGCGCGGTTGCGCAGGCTGAACACGGAAAGCAGATGCACGGGGAGACTCCTTGGGCGGCGGCCGTCCATCGCGAGGGCGATGGACGCGGGCTCGCACGGCGATGTGCTCACGCCGATTGTCGCATCCGCCGACAGGAAGGACGCCCGGTGCCCGGAACCGGGTCAGTGCCCAGACGTTCGACGGGTTTGTTGACGAACGAGGGGCGTGTACACCTCGTTCGTCAACAAATCCGTCATCTGACCAGTACGCACCCGCCCAACGTGCGGACGAGCGATCGTGCTAGACCGCTGTCGCGATAGTCGTGCGGCGGCGGCTCGCGATGACCATGCCGAGCCCGGCGAGGATCACGAGCGCGCCGGGAGCGGCGAAGCCGCCCGAGACCGGGCCGGTCGCGGCGAGCTGCCGGCGGACGACGGGGGCGACGAGCGAGAAAGCAACCTCGTTCGAGGGCAGCGACAGCACCTCGGAGTCGACATCGGTGATCGGCGTCTCGGTGTGCAGCGCCGCCGCGGTGTACCCGCCGAGCGGAAGGGTAGTCGACACGGTCCAGCGACCGTCGGCGCCGACGACGACGGTCGGCACCAGGGCGGTGATGTCGAAGTCGGGGTTGGCGAGGATCGCCGTCGCGGTCGCCTCATCTGGCGCGACGATGACGACCACGGTGTTGCCGGCGATGCCGGTTCCGCTGAAGGTCACCGTTCCTCCGGTGATGACGGCGCCGCTGGCCGGAGAGGTGATGACCGGCGCCGCGATCGGCTCGAGAAGGCTGAGCTGGAGAGTCTCCGGCGTGAGCTCATTGCCCTCAGTATCGGTGGCGTTGACCACGACGGTGACGTCGGTGCCGAGTTCGAAGGGGAAGAATCCCGGGAACGCGAAGGTGCCGTCGTCTTCGGCGAAGACGCTTCCGAAACCCTCTTCCCCGTTGACAGTCACCGTGATGGTGGCACCGGCGGGAGCGGTTCCCTCGAATTCCACGAGGCGGGACGGGATGTCCGCGCCGTCCGCGGGGCTGGTCACGAGGAACGGGACGACGGGTACCACAGGGGCCGGGATGGTGACCGCGACGCTGTCGGTGGTTGCCGTGTCATCCGCGGCGATCTGGTCGGCGACGATGGTCTGCGCCGCTGCGGCGGTGTCGGGGAAGGTGACGCTCGTGTTCCAGATCCCGCCCGCGGGGACGATGACGTCGACGGGGCTGAAAGCGTCGCTTTCGGCACTGACTGTGACGACGTCGCCATCCGATCCGGTGCCGGACACGGCGACGGTGCGCACCGCTGACACGGTGCCGTCCACCGGGGCGGTGATGGTCACGGGATCGAGCGGGGCCGCCGTCGCGGGAGCGGCGGTGAGCACCGCGCCGCCGAGGGCGAGAGTGAGGGCGGCCGGAACGGCGAGCAGCCGCTTCCAGGTCAGGGGACGGGTCATCGTTGAACTCCTCGAGCTGCGGCGGACGATCATCCGGCATCGCGAAATTTGCTCGAAGCAGGATCGGTCGAAACGTATCAGTCGAGCGGTCATCACGGAATGCTGGATCGTGACATTGCCCCGAACGGGGGGTACGTCAGTCCTGGCTGGTGCGTGCCCTCGTCGCGCGCGCGACGAAGTACAGGATCGCGCCGACGACCAGGAGCAGTGCACCGAACAGCCACACCTGCAGGCTCTGCTGGGTGAGCAGGCCGATGCACGACAGGATGCCGAGCACGGGCACGAAGGTCCAGACCTGGAAGTGCTTGTGCTCGACGGTGTCCTTGCGCAGCACGAGCACCGCGATGTTGGTGCTGATGAAGACGAACAGCAGCAGGAGCACGACGGTCTCCGCCAAGGTGGCGAGGTCTCCGACAGAGGAGAGGATCATCGCGATCACCGTGGTGACCACGATCGCGACCCACGGCGTGCGGCGCTTCGGCAGCACCTTGCCGAAGACCGCGGGGAGCAGTCGCTGCTCCGCCATGCCGTAGGTGACCCGGCTGGCCATGATCATGGTGAGCAGCGTTCCATTGGCCACGGCGATGAGTGCGATCACGCCGAACAGCCAGCTCGGCACTCCGACGCCGGTCGCATCGACGACGGCGAGCAGCGGGCCGCTCGAGTCGACGAGGTCGCTTGCCGGCAGCGCGATCGAACTCGCGAGCGCGACGAGCACGTAGACCACGCCGGCGGTGGCGAGCGAGGCGAACAGCGCACGCGGGTAGACCCGGCTCGGATCGCGCACCTCTTCGGCGACGTTGGCAGAGGTCTCGAAGCCGACGAAGGAGTAGTAGGCGATGATGGCGGCACCGATCGTGGCGACCGCGGGGGACGTGTCGGCGGGGAACTCGGTCACCCGCGAGACATCCCCTCCCCCACCGCCGAGGAGGATGGCGACGGTCACGATCACGATCACGAGACCGGTCACCTCGACGATCGTCATGACCACGTTGCTGCCGAGGGACTCGCTGATGCCTCGCGCATTGATGCACGCCACCACCGCGAGGAACACGATGGCCGTCGGCACCACGGGCACGTCGACGATCGTCGCGAAGTAGCCGCCGAACGCGAGCGACAGTCCGGCCGCGCTCACGACACCCGCCGCGAGCATGCTGAAGCCGACCAGGAACGATACGAGCGGCCGCTTGAAGGCCCGCTCGGCGAAGATCGCGGCCCCGCCGGCTTTCGGGTACTTCGTCACCAGCTCCGCATAGGAGCCGGCGGTGAGCAATGCGAGTAGGAGGGCCACGACGAGCGGGGCCCAGAGGGCGCCGCCGACCTCGCCGGCGAGTACGCCCATGAGCGCGTAGATGCCGGCACCGAGCACATCGCCGAGGATGAACAGGTACAGCAGCGGTCCGGTGATCGCCTGCTTGAGCTTCGAGCCCTTTTGCGGGTCGGCAGCCTGCGTGGCGGTGTCGGTGTCAGTGCTCATGAGGTCCTCCCGGTCGATGTGCGACATTCATTCTGACTCTCCCTCGACGATTGATCCGGGCGTGGACGTCGGGCCTGTTTCGACGTAGGGTGCGGCGCCGACGGGCTTAGATTGACCAGTGCTTCTCACCCGTCGTGTCATCCAGCTACTGGTCGGGCTCTTCCTCTACGGCATCAGCCTCGCCATGATGATCCGCGCGACGGTCGGGGTGTCCCCCTGGGACGTGCTCGCCCAAGGGGTCTCGCTGCGCACCGGCATCCCGTTCGGTTGGACCACGATCGTCGTCGGCGCGGTCGTGCTGCTGCTGTGGATCCCGATCCGCCAGAAGCCCGGCATCGGCACGGTGGCGAATGTGTTGTTCGTGGGGCCTGCCGCGGAGGTGGGTCTCGCGGTGATCGCGGCGCCGGAGCATCTCGCGTTACGGGTGCTGTTGTTCGCCGGCGGACTCGCCCTCCTCGCGATCGCCACCGGGCTCTACATCGGGGCAGGGTTCGGTCCCGGCCCGCGCGACGGGTTGATGACCGGAATCAACCGGCGCTGGGGGTGGCCCGTCTGGGTGGTTCGGACCGCGATCGAGGTGGCGGTGCTGACGGTCGGATGGATCCTCGGTGGCAACGTCGGGCTCGGCACCCTCGCGTTCGCCCTGCTGATCGGCCCGATGGTCAACGTGACGCTGCCGCTGCTCCGGATTCCGGATGGGCCGGCGCCGGCTCGGTGAGTCGCGGCCGGCCGC
>CAXTLO010000117.1:8142-8339 GCA_964244965.1 uncultured Marisediminicola sp. | reverse complement strand
ATTCCGCCGAGCGAGTCGATGGCTCGGGCGATGGGGGACACCACTGCACAGTGGCGCGGATCCACACCTGGTCAGCACCGATCGTGCGATCTGGGGGAAGCCGATGGCGGCTGCACGCTGTGCAGGGCCCGCCCTTGGTTCGCGATTCAGGAACACGTGTTGCAGGACAACGCCCGAGTGACGCGAGTGGTCACATC
>CAXTLO010000117.1:1492-8132 GCA_964244965.1 uncultured Marisediminicola sp. | reverse complement strand
GGCCTCCCTCGGCGGTGCGCCGAAGCATCCGTCCTGGTTTGTCAATCTCGAGCGGGAACCGCGCGTGCGCCTGCAGGTGGGCGCCGAGATCATCGACGGCATCGCCCGCACCGCGACGCCAGAGGAGAAGCCGCCGCTGTGGGACAAGATGGTCGCGATCTATCCGGACTACGCCGACTACCAGAGCAAGACCGACCGCGACATCCCCGTCGTCGTCGTCGAGCGCGCCTGACTTCCCTCCCGCTGGTCGAGCTTGTCGAGACCCGCCGGTCGCTCGCACCCCTTCCGCTGGTCGAATTTGTCGAGACCTCCCTACGGGAACTCGACAAGCTCGATCAACGGTTTGGAAGTACACTGGCGAGTGAACACGGGAGTCCGGTGAGCCGGGCTGAGAGGAAGCTTCTCCAAGCTTCGACCGTCGAACCTGATCTGGATCATGCCAGCGCAGGGAGGCATCTCTCGCGGGCCGCGCATCCGTCGCGACCGCACCCGTGCCCATTCAGTGGATGAGAGGGCACGCGAATGAGCAGTGACAGCACGACACGGGAGACAGCGGATGCCGCAGCCCCGTCCGCCCGGAAGACCTACCGCTGGCGGGTCATCGACATCGTCGTGGCCAGCGTGCTCGGCGTCGCCTCGGCGCTGATCTTCTTCGCTTGGAACCTCGCCTACGAGCCGATCACGACGCCGTTCGAACTGCTGCTGCCGGGTTCCGGATCGGTCTTCTACGGGCTGTGGCTGTTCGCCGCCGTGCTGGGGGGACTGGTCATCCGCAAGCCGGGAGCGGCGGTCTTCACGGAGGTCGTCGCAGCGGTGGTATCCGCCCTGCTCGGCGCGAAGTGGGGCGGGTTCCAGACCATCGAGGCCGGGCTCGTGCAGGGCCTCGGCGCGGAACTGGTGTTCCTCGCCTTCGGCTACTCCTACTGGCGGGTGATCACCGCGGTGCTTGCCGGTGCGGCGGCGGGCCTGGCGATGGCGGTCAACGACATCCTCTTCTACTGGATGGCGGCCGGACAGTTGTTCCAGACCGTGTACGTGATCGGCGGGATCACCTCCGGCGCGATCATCGCGGGCTTCGGCTCCTGGCTGCTGATGCGAGCGCTCGCCAAGACGGGGGTGCTGAGCCGCTTCGCCGCCGGCCGCACCCCGATCCCGGATGCCGTCACCTAGCGCGCCGGCGAGGGTCGACGCTCGCGGCTGGGGCTGGCGCCACCACGGACGAGCGGACTGGGCGGTGCGCGACCTCGACCTCACCATCGAACCAGGGGAGCGAGTGCTGCTACTCGGGACGTCAGGGGCCGGGAAGTCCACGCTGGTGCAGGCGCTCGCCGCGGTCGTCGGCGGCGCCGATGACGGCGAGGAACACGGACGGCTCCTCATCGACGGGATGCCGCCCGCCGACGCACGTGGACGTGTCGGCCTCGTGCTGCAGGACCCCGACTCGCAGGTGGTGCTCGCCCGCGTCGGCGACGACGTGGCTTTCGGATGCGAGAACCTCGGCGTGCCACGGGCGGAGATCTGGCGGCGCGTCGAGCACGCGCTCGAGGCGGTGGGACTCGACCTGCCGCTGCGGCATCCGACCAGCAGGCTCTCCGGCGGACAGAAGCAGCGGCTCGCGCTCGCCGGAGTGCTCGCGATGCGGCCCGGTCTGCTGCTGCTCGACGAACCCACGGCGAACCTCGACCCGGACGGCGTCGTCGAAGTGCGCGACGCGGTCGCGCGGGTCACCGCCGATCGCTCGACGACACTCCTGGTCATCGAGCACCGCGTCGACGTCTGGTGGAGTCTCGTCGACCGGGTGATCGTGCTGGGCACGGGCGACGGTCGCGGGGCGAGTCTGCTCGCCGACGGGGCGCCGGATGACGTGCTCCGCCTGCACGGGCGCGAGCTCGCCGAATCCGGTGTCTGGATTCCCGGGTACCGCCCCGACCCGCCCATCCGCGCGCGCGCCGTCGGTGGCGAGTTGGTGCGCACCGACGGGCTCGCGATCGGACGCGGGGAGACCATCCAGCGGGACCTGGACCTCGCCGTGCACGCGGGGGAGTGCGTCGCCCTGTCGGGGCCGAACGGCGTCGGCAAATCGACCCTCGCCCACACGATCGCCGGACTCCTGCCCGAGCGCGACGGGGAGGTCGACGCGACCGGTCTCGCCGACCGGCTCGGCTCGCGACCGATCCGGTGGCGGTCACGCGAGCTCCTGACCCGCATCGGCACGGTGTTCCAGGATCCCGAGCACCAGTTCATCACCGGTTCTGTCGGCGCCGAGCTGGCGGTCGGCGGCACCGCGCTCGACCTCTCGGCGGGTGAGATCCGACGACGTGTCGACCCGCTGCTCGAACGGCTCCGACTGTCGCATCTCGTCGAGGCGAATCCATTCACCCTCTCCGGCGGAGAGAAGCGGCGGTTGTCGGTCGCGACGGTGCTCGTCACTCGCCCTCGGCTGCTGGTGCTCGATGAGCCGACGTTCGGGCAGGACGCACGCACCTGGAGGGAGCTGGTCGCGTTCCTCGCCGAACTGGTCGATGAGGGCACCGGCGCGCTCGTGGTCACCCACGATCCGGAGCTGGTGCGCTGCCTCGCCGACGTCGAACTGCGGATGTCGCGCCGCGGCGGCGCCACGTCCCCGGTGCGCGCACGATGACACTGCTCACGCCGATCGCCGGCCGCCAGGCCGTGTACCGGGTGAACCCCGTCGCGAAGCTCGTGGCCGCCGCCGTGATCGGGTTCGCTCTCGTCCTGAGCGTCGACTGGGTGTCTGCCGCAGTCGCCCTCGCGCTCGAGGTGCTCCTGCTCCCGTTCGCCGGAGTCGGCCTCCGCCGCCTGCTGATCCGGACCGCCCCGGTGCTGGTCGCCGCCCCGCTCAGCGGTCTCACGATCCTGCTCTACGGCCAGAGCTCGGGGCGGGTGTACGCGCAGTTCCTTCTCGCCGAGATCTCGGACGGCTCGATCGAACTCGCTCTCGCCACCGCGCTGCGTGTGCTCGCGATCGGGCTGCCCGCAGTGGTGCTGTTCCTCACCGTGGATCCGACCGATCTCGCCGACGGCCTCGCGCAGGTGCTCCGGCTGCCGTCGCGCTTCGTCATCGGCGCTCTCGGCGGTCTTCGGCTGGTGACCCTGTTCGCCGACGACTGGCGCTCGCTCGAGCTGGCCCGGCGGGCACGGGGCGTCGGCGAACGCGGTCGTCTCCGGCGTTTCCTCGGTCAGGCGTTCGCGCTGCTGGTGCTCTCCATCAGAAGGGGCAGCAAGCTCGCGACGGCCATGGAAGCTCGCGGATTCGGGGGTGCGACTGCTCGTACCTGGGCGCGCGAGTCGCGGTTCGGTGCAGCGGAACTGGTACTCGTGGGCGTCAGCGTGACAATCGCGGCGGCATCCGTCACGACGGCTGTGCTCAGCGGGAGTTGGAACTTCCTTGCCGGAGCCTGAGTTCGTCGCGGCAGTCGATCGGATCCTCGCCGCCGTCGCCGTCGCCGTCGCCGCCGCCGCCCAAGTCGCCACGACCACCCGCGCCACGACCACCCGCGCCACGACCACCCGGGCCACGCCGCGGCCGCCGATCGTCCTGATCGACGGATTCTCGGGCGCCGGCAAGTCGACTCTCGCCGACGCGCTCGTCGCCTGTTGGACCGACGCTCAACTGGTGCGCCTCGAGTTCATCTACCCCGGTTGGGACGGGCTCGAGGCGGCGAGCTCGGCCGTGCGCTCCGACATCCTCGAGCCGCTCTCCACCGGAGAACCGTCGTCGTGGCGTCGCTGGGATTGGGAGGCGAGTGCTCCCGCGGAGCGGCACCCGGTCGATCCCGGCCGTCCGCTCGTCATCGAGGGCGCGGGCGCCCTCAGCGCCGCGAATCACCGCCTCGCCACACTCGGCGTCTGGGTCGATCTCGATGAGCCGACCCGTCGACTCCGAGCGCTCGCGCGCGATGGCGATGCGTACCTTCCGCACTGGGAGCGATGGGCGGAGCAGGAGCGCGCGTTCGCTCGACGGGAGCGGCCGCGTGACGCGGCGGACCTCCTCATCGCCCGCCACGACGGCTGATCGAGCGGTCAGGCCCAGCCGAGCTCATGCAGTTGGTCGTCGTCGATCCCGTAGAAGTGAGCGATCTCGTGCACCAGCGTCACGTGGATCTGGTCGCGCAATTCCTCGACATCCGCGCTGACCTGCAGAAGGGGCTCGCGATACAGGATGATGCGGTCCGGGAGTTCGCCGAAGCCGTACCGGTCCCGTTCGGTCAGCGCGACCCCGTCGTAGAGCCCCAGTAGATCGAGCGATCCGTCCTCCGGGCGATCCTCGGTGACGAAGACGATGTTCTCGAGCCCGTCCACCATCTCGTCCGGCAACTCGTCGAGTTCGTCGACCACGAGCCGCTCGAACGCCTCGCGATCGATGGCGCCGGGATAGTCGTCCGGGTGATCATCGGCGGAGCTCACGAGGCATCGTCCATGGCGGTGACCAGTGAATCCTGCACCCAGCCAAGCCAGTCGTACACGTCGGCGAGCATGAACGCCTCGTCGTCACCGGCGTCGCCATCGCGTTCGATTCCGAGACGGGACGCGAGGACAAGGCGGATATCGGTGAGCGACCGAACCCACGCCTGCACCGCTGCCTCGTCGAGTATCACCTCGGTCTCCCCGTCGGCGACGAGCGCTTCGGCGACGTCCGCGATCACCCGCTGCGCGTTGCGCACCTTGAGACCGCTCAATTCGTCGGACGTGAACCGGCGGAACTCGGATGCCGCCTCCCGGTCGTCGCGGTAGGCGTCCGGTAGGAGTCGGCGCACGGCAGGATGCGGGGAGTCGCCGTCTGCACCCTCGGTCAACACCTCGGCGACCTGACCAGCGAGCTGTGTGAGGAGGGCCGCCTCGAGCGGTTCGAGCTCCGTGCGCAGTCGGTCGCCCGCCATGAGCTCGAACGCCCTCACGCGTCGCTCCGCTCAACCGTCGCCCACAGGCCATAGCCGTGCATCGCCTGCACGTGCCGTTCCATCTCCTCGCGCGGGCCGGAGGCGAGCGTCGCGCGGCCGTCCTCGTGAACCTGCATCATCCGTCGTTCGGCCACCGCTCGATCGAGGCCGAAGTAGGTGCGGAACACCCACGACACGTACGACATGAGATTCACGGGATCGTTCCACACCACAGTGGTCCAGGGCGTCGTCACGAGCGGGATGATGGCCAGGTCCTCGACGGGCTCAACGGTGGGAGCTTCCGAGGAGAGAGTAGTCACCGGCACCTCTCGAATAGCGTCGACCGGGCCGGTCTCCACGATGGCAGCGACATGACACCCGGTGATCGGCGCGAGCCGGTGATTGGGGTGAACGACGGGGCTCGAACCCGCGACATCCGGCTCCACAAGCCAGCGCTCTACCAACTGAGCTACGCCCACCATGCATCCCGACGAGCGAGACGACTACGGAATCCTATTACACAGCTCGTCGCGTCACGAACTCCGGGCGGTGCTTGTCTCGCTCAACCGCTCGGCGAAGGCGGTGGTGACCGTGGCAGCGACGGCCTGCGCGTCCTCAGAGGTCGGTCCGGGTTCAGGCGCGAACACGGCCAACCGGTAGTACTGGAGTTCGCGGATGGATTCGAGGATGTCCGCCAGCGCCCGGTGGCCCCCGTTCTTGGCCGGTGCGTTGAAGTACACGCGTGGGAACCAGCGACGGCTGAGCTCCTTGATCGTCGACACGTCGATATTGCGGTAGTGCAGGTGCGCGTCGATCCGCGGCATGAACTTCGCGAGGAAGGCGCGATCGGTGCCGATGGTGTTCCCGGCAAGCGGAGCCTTCTGCCCCTCCGGAACGTACTTCAAGATGTACTCCAGTACGGCGTACTCGGCGTCGGAGACGCTCACGCCGTTCGGCACCTCGTCGATCAGGCCGGACTCGGTGTGCATGTTGCGCACGAAGTCGCCCATGTTGTCCCAGGCGGATCGGTCGGGCTTGATCACGACGGCGAAGCCCTCGTGCACCGGGTTCAAGTCGAAGTCGGTGATGACCACTGCGACCTCTACCAGCTCGTCGACCGCGAGGTCGAGTCCCGTCATCTCGCAGTCGATCCAGACGAGTCGGTCAGTCGCGGAGGGCACCGGTCGAGTCTATCGGCGGCCACAGACCCGCCCTCCGTCGAGCTCAGCGCCGACCTAGGCTGACCGGATGCCCGTGCTGCTCGCCGTCCTCCTGCTGATCAACGCCGTCTTCAATGTCGTGGTCTGGCCGACGTTCTACCGGAGAGTCGCGAGGGATCCGCGCGCACGCGACGCGGCCGGCGCACCGACCGCCTTCCTCAGGGTGCACGCGGTGCTCATCGGTATCGCACTGCTGCTGGCCGCCGCATCCGCCGTCGCCGGCATCACGGCTCTAATAGCGGGCATCTAAATCGTGGGCGTGTGGGCGCGTGGTACTAATGGACTCATGACCGAAGACACCCCGAAGCTCAACCATGGTGACACCTACGTCGTGCTGTACACGGGCGGGCCCAATGACGGCCAGAGCGAGACCCGCATCAGCACGGATGGCAGCTGGGACCAGGAGCTGACGGTGCTCACCCTCGTCAGCGGCAAGGAGACCATGGAGAGCTACGACGCCACGTCGTGGACCACGGTCGGCGACTCGGTGCACGTCACCTACACCTGGGACGACGCCGA
>CAXTLO010000117.1:0-1392 GCA_964244965.1 uncultured Marisediminicola sp. | reverse complement strand
CCCGCCGCCTCCGTAGCTCAGGGGATAGAGCAGGAGCCTTCTAATCTCTTGGTCGCAGGTTCGAATCCTGCCGGGGGCACCACTCGAACCCGAGAGTCTGCTCGCGTGCCGCTCAGTACTTACGGCCGTCGTCCCCGACTTTCGGCGGGTTGATGCGCTTGGTCACCGTGCTCGCGGTGACGGGGGAGTAGCCGGCGCCGTCCAGCCGTCCGTCCTCGTCATCTTCGAACCGATCGTCGTCACTCGTTCGGCGGGCGGGCGCGGGCGACTCACGCTCGTCGGCGCCTCGCACCTCGGCGGGTTCGATCAGTTCGGGAGTCTGGTCGGATGATGGCCGCGCTTCATCCTCCGCCAGAGCCGAGATCGAAACCGCGGCGGGTCGACGGGAAGGAGCGAACGACGACTCGCTCCGCTCCGCCACGTCGTCGTCGGGGCTCGACTTGACGGTCGAAACCGGTCCGGTACCTTCGGCGACCTGCGATGCAGCCCACGCCTGCTGCTGGCTGATGATGTCCTTCGTCGCCTGCGAGTCCTCGTAGGACCAGAGGTCGAGGTCGTTCTTGAACAGCTTCTTGGCACGATTCGGCTTCGCCTGCCACTGCACCATGCGCTCACGGAACTCGATGAGCGACTGCTCGGCCTGGAAGCTGAACGACACCGAGTTTCGTTTCATCGCGGCGATCTCGTGTGCGGCCCAGTCGGCCGCGAGACCCGAGCCGGGCACGGCCAGCAAGCGAATCCGCACGTCGGCCTCGCTCGCGATGTGGTCGGCGTGCTGCTGCTCGGGCGCGCCGAGTGTGTTCCACACCGACGCGCGACGGGCAGCGCCGATGAGCGTCGCGACGGCCGCGATCCGATTCTCACGGTCGTTGAGGGTGAGAAGACGCCTGGTCGAGCCGCGACCGATCGCCGCTGCGACGATCCCAGCCACCAGGATGGCGACGAACGGGATGATCGCACTGAAGAGTACGGTCTGCCCGTCGTCGGAGCCGAACCACGCGAGAAAGTCATTCCACCACTGCATGGGGGCAACATATCCCCGAGATGACCGCGGGCACCGGTGCGCGCCCGAGTGTCACGGTACTGGGGCTCGGGACATCGAGGCACGCGTCACCCGGCGCGGAAGATCTCCACCGCGTCATCCATCGACCAGAACTCCCCGTCGACGAGGAATCGACGCTGCCTCGGGAGGAAACGCTTCGCGCGGTACCGCACGCCATCGCGCACCGGGAAGCGCTCGACGTACCCGAGAACCTCGCCGTCGACCCGGGTGATGCGCCATAACGCGTCGTGCAACTGGACCACCACCGGTGCTCGGCGCGTGTGAGCGCTCCGGCGACCGGCGAAGTCGAGGGTGAGTGAAGTGGACATGATCGCCTCTCTGTCTGCAGC
>CAXTLO010000116.1:0-8352 GCA_964244965.1 uncultured Marisediminicola sp. | reverse complement strand
GGTCGCGTCCGTGCGCATCGACCCGCTGCTCGTCATCGCGCCGGCGCTGCTCCTCGGCGCCAGCTCCTACCTGGCGGTGCGGCTGGTTCCCGCGATCGCGGCGCTGCTCGACCGGATGGGGTCCCGGTCCCGCGGCGCCGTGGTGTCGCTCGCTTCCTGGGAGGTCGGCCGGCGCACCCGGCAGGCGACCGCTGTCGTGTTGCTGCTCACCCTCGCGCTCGCGGTCGGCTCGTTCGGGTCCACGTTCTTCAGCACCTGGCGGCAGTCGCAGACCGACCAGGCGGCGTTCGCGCTCGGGGCGCCGGTACGGGTGCCCGTCGTGCCGGATGGGGCCGCGGCGCAGGGGGAGGCGCTCGCCGACGGCGCACGCGGCCAGACGCAGCCGGTGTTGCGCCGACCGGGACGCCTCGCCGCCCCGTCCGCGATCGGCTCGGACGCGCTCGGACCGTCCGGCCCTCCGGCGCGCATCCTCGGGCTCGGCGCCGACGCCCGCTCCATGCTCGACCGGGGCCGGATCGCCCAGGAGGGCGGCTCGGTGATCGAGCAGATGCTGCGCTCCGAGATCCCGCCGACGACGACCATCGCGCTGCCGGCCGACGCGAGGGGGCTAGCGATGACGGTGCGGATCGGGGCGCCCGGCGAGGTGTTCCCCGGCGTGGTCGGGTCGGTGTCTGCGGTGATCGAGGACGCGAACGGACTCATCGGCACCGTGGCCATCGGCACGGTGCCCGTCGATGGCACCGACTACGCGATCCAGGGCGTACTCCCGCTGGCAGCGGCGCCCGACAGCGCCGCATCCGGTGACGCCGCATCCGGTGACGCAGCATCCGGCGACGCGGCTTCCGGGTCGGAGTCATCCGGGCCTGGTCTCGTGGGCCTCGTCGTCGATTTCGGACTCGACGAGTCCGGCAGTTTCCAGCTCCGCACCGTCGACACCCGCGCGGACGTGCTCGTGGGGAGCATCGCCGCACTCGTTCCCGATCCGGCTTCTCCCGGCGCGGGCGATGACACGGCGGGCGACGGTACAGGGGCCGACGGCACAGGAGGCGACACGGCGGCGGACGGTACAGGGGGCGACGACACGGCGGCCGACGACACCGCCGCGAGCGCGCTGATCGCTCAGCCGCTACCCGTCGATGCCCTTGCCTCCTGGATCCCGCATGCACCGGGGCCGAACGCGCGGCCGGCGACTCTGACCGACGCGCCGGAGGGATGGCAGCTGGCTCTGCGCCTCACCATTCCCCGCGACGTCGATGGGCGGCCGGCGATCTTCTCCGTCACCGGCTGGGAGGACCCGGCCCGCGTCCCCGTGGTCGCGTCGGCGCGCCTGGCACAACTCATGTCGATCGAGCCGGGGGCGAACGTCACGCTCGTGCTCGACGGCGCCCTGATCCCCGTCGAACTGGTCGATGTCGTCGAACTGGTGCCGGGCAGCATCCGTGGCCCTGGCGCGGCGGTGGGCGCCGACACCACCACGAACTCGCGGGTGGTCGACGCGATCGTCGTCGACCAGGTGCTGCTGTCGCGATATCTCGCCGTCGCGGGTACCCCGGCCCTCGACGGATCGGCGGTAGACGAGTGGTGGGTCGACGTCGCCCCGGGTCGAGGGCAGGCCTATCTCGACTTGCACACCGATGACGGCGCCGGCGAGGGCGCCGAGAGCAGCGAGGCGATCGCCACCCAGCAGTCCGAGGGACCGTTGCGCATCGCCACCCCCGCAGCACTGTTCCTCGTCATCGCCGCCGCCGTCGTGCTCACCGTCGTCGGATTCGCCGTGCACACCGCCGCGTCGATGCGAGCCCGGCGCACCGAATTCGCCCAGTTGCGCGCGATCGGACTCGCCCGTCGCTCCCTGGTGTCGGTCATCGGCGCCGAGTCGGTGCTGCTCAGCGTGCTCGGCACAGTGTTCGGCATCGCCATCGGAGTGCTCCTCGGAGCGGCGATCGCCCCACTGGTCGGGTTGTCGACCGACGGTAGCGCGCCCCGCCCGTCGGTCGACGTCGTCGTGCCGGTAGTCGTCATCGCCGGTCTCGCCGTGGTCGTCGCGATCGTGGTGCTGTCGGTAGTGCTCGCCGTCGCCGGACGCCAGCGCTCAGCTGACCCGGCGAGCATCCTGCGGGGGTCCGGCGAATGATCGACCCGCGCGCGGTCGGCGGGCCGACCACTCGAGCCCGCACCGCATCCGCCGCCTGGTTGCGGTCGGTCTCGGCATCCGGGGCCATGCTGATGCGCCGTCGGGCACGCCGGGACGTCGCCCTGCTCACGGCCTTCACCGGCACCGTGGTGTTCGCGATCCTGCTCGCCGTCATCGGACCAGCCCACCTGACTCGCACTGTCGATGCCGGAGCGCGGGAAGCGGTCGCGGCTGCCGGCGCATCGGCCGACCTGGTCCTCGAGCTACCGGTCGCCACGCCGCTGGGCACGGGCGAGCCGTCGGTCCCAGTCACAGGTATCGGATCCGTCGCCGACGACACCCGAGACCGGTTGCCGCCGGCCCTCGACGCGACCTACGCGACGTCGACCATCGGCGTGCGTGGTCCCCGCCTCGTGGTCGACTCGGATCTCGTGCAGCCGGCACTGGCCAATCCCAAGCTGCGTCTGCGCCTGGCCCTAGCCATGCTCAGCCCGGAGAACACCACAGCCCTCGAGGTCCGCGAGGGTGTACTTCCGGTGGAAGTGGCGCCCGACGCGCCGATCCAGCTGGCGATCTCCGCGGAGACCGCATCCACCACCTCGCTCGCTGTCGGCAGCACTCTCCAACTCCCTGGGATCGACCCGCGCAGCGGCACCGCAGTGCCACTCCCGGCCACGGTCGTCGGCATCGTCGATGAACGACGCGTCGGGCCGGAGCTGCTGTCGCCGTGGCGCGACCTCCGCGAGGTGTTCGAGCCGCGCGTGCTCATCGACGGGGGTGCCGCCGCGGTCGGCCTCACCGCACTCATCCCTCCCGGTGCGGTGGACCGCGCCATCCGATCGAGGGGCATCGCCTACCTCGGGATCATCAGGCTGTCGTTCGATCCGGCAGCCTTCACCGGCGACCTGCTCGATCAGGCGGTGCAGGAGTCCCGCCTGCTCACCATCAACAGCACGCTGCTCGTGGACTCCTTCCAGTACCGCGCCGAAGTGAGTTCAGGGCTCTCCGACGCCGTGTCCGGGTTTCCGGGCGAGGCCCGAGCGACCCTCGCCGAGTTGTCCATCATCATCGCCGGGGTGACCGGAGCAGCCGCGATGGTGCTCCTCCTCGTCTCGCGGCTGATCGTCGCGCGTCGGCTCGACGATGTGCTCCTCGAACGGGCACGCGGGGCCTCCCTTCTCGCGATCGGCCTCCGTGCGCTGGCCGGATCCGTGGTCGCAGTGGGAATTGCGGTCCTGATCGCGTTCGGCATCGCGCGCCTGACCGGAATCGGACCGCCGGATGACACGGCACCCCTGCTGATCGTGCTCGCGGTGGCGCTGATCGCCGGAGCGGTGCAGACCATCACGGCGGTGCGCGGTCGAGCCACGGCGTCGATCGTGGGCGTCAACCGGCGGGACGCGATCCGGAAGCGGCGGCGGCGCCGGGTCGCCCGCCTCGCCGCTGAGGCCGGAGTGCTCGTGGTCGCGGCTGCGGCGCTCGTCGCACTCCTCGACCGCGGACTCCTGCAGACGGGAAGCGACGGCATCGATCCATTGATCGCCGTCGCCCCACTGCTGTTCGCGGCCGCAGTGACGGTGCTCGTACTCCGGCTCTCGCCCTGGCCGGTGCGAGCGGTGGCGCGTGCGACGGCGCGCGGCCGCGGTGTCGCGGGACCGGTCATCTCGTCGCGATTGCTGCGGGGCCTCGCCCCCCTGCCACTGATCGCCCTGACGATCGCGATCGCCCTGGTCGTCGGCACCGGGCTCATCGGGCAGACCGTGCGCGACGGGCAGGTCGCCGCCTCCTGGCAGCGCATCGGCGCCGACGTGCGCACCCAGGGACGGATCGACGCGGATGCCGTCACACGGGTCGCGGCCGCGGACGGGGTGTCCGCCGTATCCGCGGTGCGTGTCGAACCGGGACTCCAGCTCGAGCTCGGCACCTCGGCGAGCGGGGTCACGTTGGTCGCCGTCGACGAGGGCTACCCCGGATTAGTAGCCGGTCTGCCGGACATCTCCGGCGTACCCGCCAACGCCGATGCTGACCTGTTCGCGTTGCTGCGGGAGGACGTCGCGGATGATGCGCCGCTTCCCCTCCTCGTGGACGAGGCCATCGCCGAGCGGCTCATCTCCGACGACGTGTCGGTAGAGATCGGCAACATCGATGTGCAGCTCCGAGTGGTCGGCACCGTGCAATCGGGCCCCGTCGGCTACCTGGAGAACCGGCTCGTGTACGTCGATCTCGCCGCCCTGTCGGCGCGACTATCGCCGCCGCGCGCGGCGGACTCGCTTCTCGTCAACGGCCCCGGTGCCGCCGCGGCGGTCGAGCAGCTGGACCCCGCGCCATCCGAGGTGCTCACCCGCAGCCAGTGGCTCGCCGAACGCCGCGATCTCGCCCTCGTCGACGGGGTGCAGCAGGCGATCGTCGTCGGAGCCGCGGTGCTCGCACTGCTCGCGCTGCTCGCGATCGTCTGCTCCGCGCTCGCCGGCTCCCCTGAGCGCGCTCGTTACCTCGGGCTGCTCCGCACCCTCGGGGTGCGTCGACGTTTCGGCATCCTGCTCGCGGTGATCGACCAGGTGCCGCTCATGCTCGCGGCACTCGTGGGCGGGGTGCTCGCCGGACTCGGAATCGCCCTGCTCCTCGCCCCGGCGCTCGGGCTCCGCTTCTTGACCGGCGGCGTATTCACGCCTCAGCCGTCGATTCCCCCCTTGTTTCTGGGTGTGGTGCTCGTCGGCGTGGTCGTCGTCTTCGCGATCGGTACCCTGATCGAAGTCCTGCTGAGGCGGCGCGATCGGGTCAGTGACACGGTTCGAGTGGGGGAGACGGTATGAGCATGGCGACGGTTCCCGCGACAGGTTCGGCAACGAGTCTGGCATCCGGGCGGACAGCGGAGTATGGAGCGGACGCGCTCATCGTGTGCGACAGCGTTGTTCGCATCTACCAGATCGAGAAGATCGAGGTGCAGGCCCTTCAAGGGCTCGACCTCCTGGTACGCAGCGGCGAGATGATCGCGATCGTCGGCGCCTCAGGATCGGGCAAGTCGACGCTCCTCAACATCCTGTCGGGGTTGGATGTCCCGAGCGCGGGCAAGGCGCGGGTCGCCGGCCACGACCTGCTCGAGATGTCGGCATCCGATCGGCTCACCTACCGCCGTGAAGTCGTCGGCTTCATCTGGCAGCAGACCGCGCGCAACCTCATCCCCTACCTGTCGGTCGCCGAGAACGTCGCGCTGCCGATGGCGTTCGCCGGAGTCGGCCGGCGCGAGCGGATGCAGCGTGCCCGCGAGCTAGCCGACGCGATGAGTATGGGTGGCAAGCTCGACCGGCGGCCAGGGGAGCTGTCGGGCGGCGAGCAGCAGCGGGTCGCAGTCGCCGTCGCGCTGGCTAATCGACCGCAAGTGCTGTTCGCCGACGAGCCGACCGGCGAGCTCGACGCCGCGACCGGCGAGGAGGTGTTCGCCGCCCTCCGCACCGCGAACACCGACCTCGGCACCACTGTGGTCATCGTCACCCACGACGCCGAGGTCTCCGGGCAGGTGCAGCGTACGGTCGCGATCCGGGACGGACGCACCTCGTCGGAGGTCGTCCGCCGCACCGAGGTCAGCGAGCAGGGGCACTCGCAGGTCGTCGCCGAGGAGTTCGCACTCCTCGACCGCGCCGGGCGTCTGCAACTGCCGGTCGGCTACCGGCAGTCCCTCGGACTCCGCGACCGGGTGCGCCTCGAGCTCGAGCCCGATCACGTCGGGATCTGGCCGGGCACGGAGACGGATGGCTCCGGCGCGTCTGCGATCGGGTCGTCCGCGTCATCCGCACCGTCTGGCGAAACTGGCGAGACCGCCGGGATCAGCGAGACCGCCGGGACCAGCGGGACCGCCGGGACCAGCGGGACCGCCGGGACCGCCAGAACTGCCGAGACCGGGGAGGCGGGCCGATGACGCTCGAGATGCAGGGCGGACGCCATGCCGCCCCGGCAACCGAGGAACGCGAGTCGCTCGTCGTGGTCGAGGAACTCACGCGCAGCTATCCCACTCCGGCCGGCGACGTGCACGCGCTCCGCGGGGTGTCGTTTAGCATCCCGCGTGGCTCGGTCACCGTGCTGACCGGACGCTCGGGCTCCGGCAAGACCACCCTGCTGAATTGCATCGGCGGACTGGACCTCCCCACATCCGGCACGGTGACGGTCGGAGAGACCGAGGTGAGCGCACTCGACGAACCGGGGCGCACCGCGCTCCGGCGGGAGCAGATCTCGTTCGTGTTCCAGACCTTCGGACTGGTGCCCATGCTGTCGGCGACCGAGAACGTCGGCCTGCCGCTCCGGTTGAGGAGGATGGACCCGCGCGAGCGCGACGAGCGCGTGGCGCACCTCCTCGACGTGGTCGGCCTCTCCGCGCACGCCGGCCAGCGTCCGTCGGAGATGTCGGGCGGACAGCAGCAGAGGGTCGCCGTCGCCCGAGCGCTGGCCAATTCCCCGCGACTGCTCATCGCCGACGAGCCCACGGGTCAACTCGATGCCGAGACGGGTGAGTCTGTGCTCGCCCTCATCCGCTCCCTCATCAAGTCCGAGGGCATGACGGCCATCATCTCCACTCACGACCCGAAGGCGCAGCAGATCGCCGATCACCACCTCCGTCTCGCCGACGGACAGCTCGAGCGGCGCGCTCGCCGGCGGGGCGACGCCTCCTGACGCCGGCCAGGTGAACCCCGATGCCTACCTTCGAGATCGGCGATGAGCATTTTCTTCTGGACGGCGCTCGGCACCGGGTGACCTCCGGAGCGCTGCACTACTTCAGGGTGCACCCCGAGCAGTGGGCGGACCGCATCCGCAAGGCCCGTCTCATGGGGCTCAACACGATCGAGACCTATGTCGCCTGGAACGCGCACGCGCCGACCCTCGGCAGTTGGGATGTGAGTCGAGCTCTCAATCTCGGGCGGTTCCTCGATCTCGTGCGCGAGGAGGGGATGCACGCGATCGTGCGGCCGGGGCCGTACATCTGCGCGGAATGGCACAACGGCGGGCTGCCGGCGTGGCTGCTGAGGATCCCCGGCATCGGGCTGCGCAGCTCCGAGCCGCAGTACCTCGCCGCGGTGGACGAGTACCTGCGGCGCGTGTACGAGATCGTCGCGCCGCGGCAGATCGACCGCGGCGGGCCCGTGGTGCTGGTTCAGATCGAGAACGAGTACGGCGCGTACGGATCCGATCCGGACTACCTCCGCGAGCTCGTGCGGATCACCCGCGACGCCGGCATCACGGTGCCGCTGACCACGGTCGATCAGCCGACGGATGAGATGCTCGCGCACGGCAGTCTGCCCGAACTGCACCGCACCGGATCGTTCGGCTCCCGCAGCGACGAGCGGCTCGCGATACTGCGACGGCACCAGAGCCGCGGCCCGCTCATGTGCAGCGAGTTCTGGGACGGCTGGTTCGACAGTTGGGGGACGCCGCACCACACCACTTCGGTGCACGAGTCCGCGGCGGACCTCGACCGGATCCTCGCCGTCGGCGGCTCGGTGAATCTGTACATGTTTCACGGAGGCACCAACTTCGGGCTCACCAACGGCGCCAACCACCGGGATCGCTACGAGCCGATCGTCACTTCGTACGACTACGACGCCCCGCTCGACGAGGCGGGCAACTCGACGGCGAAGTACTGGGCGTACCGAGAGGTCATCGGCCGGTATGCGCCGGTGCCGGACCAGGTGCCCGATGCCGCTGCTCCGGCTCCGGCGTTCTCGACCGGCCCGCTCGTGCTCTCCGCCTTCGGTCCTCGGCAATCGGGACCGGTCTCGCATCACTTCGAGCTGCCCACCTTCGAAGCGATCGGACATGACCGCGGTCTCGCGTGCTTCACGACCGAGGTCGCAGGCGGCGGTGTGCTGAGCTTCGGCGAGGTGCGCGATCGGGCCTGGGTGTCGCTCGACGGCGTCCACATCGGAACTCTGGCCCGCGACGAGGATGAGGGCGAGATCACCCTTGCCGGCGGCGGAACCGTGACCGTGCTCGTCGAGGACTGCGGACGTGTCAACTACGGCCCGCTCCTCGGCGAGGAGAAGGGACTGATCGGCGGAGCACGCCTCGACGGGGTACCCGTCACCGGATGGGAGGCGGTCGCCATCGATCTGGATGCCGTCGCGCGGGGCACCGCCTCGCCGGACAGTCCCATGCCGGGCGCTGCCTCGCCGGACGGTGGCACCCGGGCGGCTTCGCGCCGGACGGTTTCTCCTGGGACGGTGCTTCAC
>CAXTLO010000115.1:0-8363 GCA_964244965.1 uncultured Marisediminicola sp. | reverse complement strand
TCCCGGTCACGGGCGGCAACGTGAGCTTCTACAACCAGACCGGCGACGTGCCCATTCACCCGACGCCGGTGGTCGCTGTACTCGGCACCATCGACGACGTCGCCAAGCGCATCCCCTCGGGCTGGCAGGACGAGGGCGACAACATCTACCTCCTCGGCACCACCGCGCTCGAGCTCGACGGCTCGGCGTGGGCCGGCGTCATCCACGACCACCTCGGCGGGCTACCGCCCGAGGTCGACCTCGCCGCCGAGCGCTCACTCGCCACCCTCATCTCGGCAGGGGGCAGCCAGAGCCTGGTGGCATCCGCCCACGATCTGGCCGACGGCGGACTCGCGCAGGCGCTGGCGGAGTCGGTGCTGCGCTTCGGCATCGGGGCCAGGGTGTGGCTCACCGAGATCGTGCAGCGCGACGGGGTCGACACCACGACGGCGCTGTTCAGCGAGTCGACGGGTCGCGCCATCGTGACGGTTCCCCGCGAGGACGACGTGCGCTTCCGTGGCCTGTGCGAGGGACGCGGCTATCCGGTGCTCCGCATCGGGGTGACGGATGACTCGGGCGAGCTCGAGGTGCAGGACGAGTTCACCGTGCCGATCGAGGAACTCCGCCGGGTGCACCGGGGGACGCTGCCCGAGCGCTTCGGCCCGCTCGTCGGTTAGTTCCCGCGCTAACCCGCGGCAACCAGCCGCCTCGCCTCAGGCGCGATCTCCTCGCCGAAGCGGCGCAGTTGCGTCGTCGTCGACCCCCGAGTCCGGCGCTCGCGCTCGCGCTCGCACTCGCACGGGCGCGCGCCGAGCGGCAGGTTGCGCACGTTCGCCGAGATGCCGGGCGTGGTCCGGTTCCGTGATAAGCGGATGATTTCGTCCGCTTCGTGTACGCTCGTGGTATCGCGTTGTCAGCCGACGGCCCGACGCACGGCGCGAGAGAGGCATCCGATGCAGACCAAGGCCAGCGAGACCCACTACTTCGTTCCGGGGTCGCCCCCCTACGAGGAGGCGACCTCCCCCCACAACACCAGCGGCAGCCAGCGGCCCGCCGAGGTCGCTCGCCCGACCGACGCTGCGGGCGTCGTCGACGCCATCCGGTATGCCCGGCGACGCGGGCTGTCGATCGCCGTGCAGGCCACCGGCCACGGCGCGGCGGGCGACATCGGCGACGACATCCTGCTGATCGACACCTCCGCCCTGGCGCAGATCTCGATCGATGCCGGCGAACGCGTCGCGCGGGCCGGAGCCGGTGCGAGCTGGGGAGCGGTGAATGCTGCCGCAGAGCCGCACGGACTGCTCGGCCTCGCCGGCTCCTCGCCGACGGTGAGCGTCTCCGGCTACACCTTCGGCGGCGGCGTCGGATGGCTGACGCGACCGCACGGTCTCGCCTCCTCCCACCTCCGCTCGGTCGACTGGGTCGATCTCGACGGTCGCCTCAGGCACGCAAGCGATGACGCGGACGACGCAATCGACCGGGATGCGCTGTGGAGCTTCCGCGGCGGCAACGGCGTCGGGATCGCCGTCGAGCTGGAGTTCGACCTCATCGAGGTCCCAGACCTGCACGCCGGCTTCCTGCTCTGGCCCGCCGACGCGTTACCCGGAATAGCCCGAGCCTGGGCGTCCTCCCTCACCGAAGCCGGTCCCAGCCTCACCACCAGCCTCGGCGTGCTCCGCGCGCCGTCGGCACCTCCTTTCCCGCCGGAGCTCCAGGGCACCGCGGTCGTGCATCTCGCGATCGCCGCGGCAGAAGGACCGGGGGATGCTGCGGCGCTTCTCGCCGCGCTGAGCACAATGCCCGCGCCGGCTGTCGATACCTGGGGTCCCGTCAACGCCGATGAACTCGCGGGCATCCACCTCGACCCTCCGGTCGCCGTTCCCGCGGTCGGCGGCGGACGCTGGCTGGACGAGGGAGCCGGGCCGGCCGCCGCCGACATCCTCGGCGTCGCGCTCGAACCGGGATCGCCGTTGCTCATGGTCGAGCTGCGCTACGTCGCGCACCCCCACTCCGATACCGACGGGGCGATGACGAACGCTCCGGCACCCTTCCTGCTGCATGCCGTCGGCGACGCGACGGATGCCGACGCACGCCACGCGTTCGATCGCGCTTTCGACCTGATCAGGGGGGCGTCCGCCGAGGCCGATATCGGGCGCAGCGCTGCCTCCTTCTCGGAAGGGACCCTCCGGGTCGCCGAAGCGCTCACGCCGCCCGACCTCGCACGCCGCGCTGCGATCCAATCCGCCGTCGACCCGGCGCACATCATCCGTACCGGACGTCAGCTCGTCTGAACGACGCGACATCCACTCGTTCGCCGTCCGGCGTACGGGTCGACGATCAACATCGAGGAGCCCCATGACCGACTCACCATCCACCACGCCCGAATACGCCGTCATCGGAGCAACCGGCACACAGGGAGGCGCCGTCGCGAGCGCGCTTCTCGATCGGGGGCGACGTGTGCGCGCCATCACCCGAGACCCCGACTCAGCCTCGGCTGAGCGGCTCCGCTCGAGGGGCGCCACCGTCGTGCGAGCGGACCTCGACGACGGGCAGAGCCTCCGCGACGCGTTCACCGGAGCCGCGGGCGTATTCGGGATGACCACCTTCGCGACCGAGCGGGGCACCGATGGCGAGGTCGAGCACGGTCGCGGATGCCGCGGCATCCGTCGAGGTGCCGACGCTGGTCTACAGCTCCGTCGGGGGCGCCGAGCGCGCGACCGGCATCCCGCACTTCGAGAGCAAGCGCCGAGTGGAGGAGTACATGCACGAACTCGGGCTGCCGGTCACCATCATCCGGCCCGTCTTCTTCATGGACAACTTCGGCGCCTTCCTGAACCCGAGCGTCGAGGACGGCGTCTCCGTGCTGCGCGCGCCCCTCGCGTCGGGTGTACCACTGCAGATGATCGCGGTCGCCGACATCGGTGCGATCGGAGCGAGCGCGCTCACGGCACCGGAGTCGATCGACGGCGGAGCCATGGAGATCGCGGGCGATGAGCTGACACCCGAGCGGATCGCCGAGGAGCTCGCACGGCGATCCGGCCTTCCCGCTCGCTTCGAGCCCGTGCCGCTCGACGCCATCGACGACCCCGACCAGCGGGCGATGTTCAGCTGGTTCGCCCGATACCCCGCATACCAGGCCGACATCGCGGCGACGGGACAGCTCGCACCCGCGTTGATGGACTTCTCGTCGTTCCTCGCCGTGCGCGGATGACCCGGCGAGGCCGCCGTACGCTCGAGTGATGATCCCGACCACCGCGAGCCGCCCGCTGAGAAGCGACGCGCTCGTGAATCGGGAGCGGCTGCTCGACGCCGCACTGGTCGCGGTGCGTCGTGAGGGGCACGCCGTGCCGCTGGCGACGATCGCGGCGGATGCGGGAGTCGGGGTCGGCACGCTCTACCGCAGGTACCCGAACCGGGAGGCTCTGCTCGGAGCGCTGGAGGCGCGCGCATTCGAGCTGGTCATCTCGACCGTCGACGAGATCACCGAGGCGGAGTTGAGCGGTCTCGAAGCGATCGAAGTGTTCCTCGACCGCACGATCGCCCACCGCGATCGCCTCTTCCTCCCACTTCAGGGAGCGCCGGTATACCGCGACCCTGAATCGGAGCGGCTCCAGCTCGCACTCACCCGCCGGATGGCCCGGCTGGTGCGCTCCGGGTGGGAGGACGGCACCGTGCGCCGCGACGTGAGTGCGCTGACCGTGGTCGTGTTCGGGTCACTTCTGGCACAGCCGCTGCCGAACCTGCCGGACTGGGATGCCGTCGCGCACGATCAGAAGCGGGCGTTCATCCGCGGCATCGCACCCTGAGTCGGCGACCGGCGAGCATGGTCAGTGCAGCGGCCACGCGGCGGGGTCGCCGATGGTGAACTCGGTCTCGGTCCACTGCTCGGAGAGCCGCCACAGCTCCCGCCCGAACTCCGGTGAGGCGGACGAGGCCACACGGCGCACGAAGTCCGGCCGACCCTTGAGCTTGCCTCGCGGGCCGATGAAGTCGCCGCCGGCCACGCGAGGGTCGAGCAGGGCGCGCACGGTGGCCGCAGCGCCGCGGTTCTTGCCCTGAGCCCCGAAGGCGAGCAGGCGACCGGTGAACGGATGCGCGGGTTCGACGATGCCCGCACGCGGCGAGCTGAGCGCGTCGAGCGCGAGCCCGGGATGGGCGAGCACCGACCGCACCTCGGATCCGGCCGCGTGCAGCCGGCGGTCGAGCTCCGCGGTGAAGCCGTGGATCGCGTGCTTCGAGAACGCGTACGCGCGGAAGAAGTCGAAACGTCGCGTGCTCTGCAGGTCGTCGACCTCGAGCGGCACGAGCAAGGTGGAGAGGCTGCCGAGTCCCACGATCCGACTGCCCGGGGTGCGTTCGAGCGCGGGAAGGACTCCCGCGGTGAAGACGAACTGGCCGAGGTAGTTGACCTGAAGGACCTGCTCGTTCCCGTCCGCCGTCTGCACGCGATCTCGCGAGCCGGCCGTCGTGCCCGCGTTCAGCACGACGCCGTCCAGTCGTGCGACCCCGCCGAGCCGAGCGGATGCCTCCCGCACGGATTCGAGCGATGACAGGTCGAGCGGCATGTGATCGAGGTCGGCACCGGGCACCCGTCTGCGCACCGCGGTGATCGCAGCATCCGCCTTCTCGACGCTGCGGGTGGCCAGGATGACGCGGGCTCCCGCACCGGCGAGCTGCTCGACCGTGAAATAGCCGAGACCGGCGTTACCCCCGGTGACGACGAAGGTGCGACCGGTCTGATCCGGGAGGCGTGACGGGTTCCAGGTCATAGCTCGAGAGTATCGGCGCCCGCCCGGAGGGATGCCGGGAGAAGATGGTCGGATGAGGCCGACTGACCGCAGGACCGTCGCGTGAGTTCGCCGGATCGGGCCGAGCAGGAGTACCGCGCCGCGCTGACCGGCGGCCGGCTCGATCAGTTGGATTTGGCCCTGCTCGACCGCACCGGGGTGGCCAACGTCGCCGTGGTGTGGACCACCGACGACGGCCGGCGCAACGCCACCGGGTACGGGGTCACACCGCAGCAGGCGCTGGTCGGCGCCCTCGGCGAATTGTCGGAAGGGGTGTTCTCGGATGCCGCGGTCGCGGACCTCGACGTGATCGAGGCGTCGTTCGATCAGCTCGTAGAGCAGCGCGGACGTAACGCCGTCGTCGACCCGCTCGAGCTCGTGCTCGCCGCGGGCAGTGACTATGCGCCGGATCATCCGCTCATCTGGGTCGAGGCGACCCGTCTGCGCACCGGGGAACCGGTGCTCGTCCCGGTCGAGTTCGCCGCGAGCAAGCCCGGGGCACTCGCCCGTTTCGGTGATCGCGACTGGTTGATCACGCCGATCTCGAACGGGCTGGGCGCCGGTGTGTCGATGGAGCAGGCAGTGACGCACGGCCTGCTCGAGCTGCTTCAGCGCGACGGCGACACCGTGTCGTTCCGCGCCCTCGACGCCGGCGTCGTGCTCGATACCGACTCGCTTCACGATCCCGTTCTCGACGGACTGCTCGCCGACCTCCGAGCGGTCGGCATCGACGCGACCGTCAAGGTCGCCGCCGACGAGTTCGTGCCCGTCCTCTACTGCGTCGGCGACGACCGCGATGCCCGGCTATCGCCGCCGATCGCCCTCAGCGCGATCGGCGAGGCGGCTCACCCCGATGCCGCCGAAGCCGCCCGCAAGGCCGTGCTGGAGTTCGCCGCATCCAGGTCCCGGCGCATCGCGGCATTCGCCGACCTCGAGGTGCTGCGTCCGCACTATCCCGACTACGTCGCCGAGACGATCGCGGCCGGCATCCCCGGTGCGCAGGAGCCGAGAGCGCTGGCCGAGATGATGGCCTGGTGCCGGATGGGCCACGCCGAGCTCCGCGCCGTGCTCGACCCCATCTTCCGTGAGCGCACTGTCGTCGGTGCGGGCGATTTGACCTCCGCGAGCGCGGACGTCGGCGAGATGCTGCCGTACCTGCTCGACCGGCTGTCCGACTTCGACGTGCTCGTTGTACCGGGGCTCGCGCCGACCGGGTCGGCGGTACGCACGGCGAAGGTCATCGTGCCGCGGCTAGAGGTGGAGACGGTGTCGTACGAACGGATCGGGGAGCGCGTCGCCCGGCGGCTGCTCGACCGGGCCGACGAGAGCGGCGACTCGAGCGGGGCCGGCGGTGGCGCCATCGGCGGGGACCTGGTCGCGCGCGAACCCGGACCCGAGCGCGCTCGGATCCGCCTTACCGCCGAAGCGGAGGAGCGGCTCGGCGGTCCGGTGTGGCTCGACCGGGCGCAGCTCGCTGCGGCGCTCGGTGCGTTGTATCCGCTGTACCGCGAGCCGAGCTGGCACGCGGCGCCGATGTCGCTGTAGTCGTCCCGTTCGGCGGATTCGCCCCGTCTCCGACCGACGGGTTCCAGACGGTCTCGACACGCTCGACCAACGCCAAGCGGGCGGGCGGGGGCGGGTCAGTTGATGCGGTGGATCATCGTGTTGCTGAACTGGTAGCGGTACCCGGCATCCCGCACCGCGTGATCATGCCGCTCCTGGTGCCCGAACGACGAGCCGTGCAGCCAGACGAAACCCGCGGCGGGGCGTCCGGTCATCTCGAGGATCCGGCGCCCGGGCTCGACCACCTCGCGGTGCAGGTCGGCATCCGTGAAGACGGTGTCGTACCCCTCGTGGCTGGCGGTGTGGGCCAGGATGACGTGCCGTGCGGCGAGCTCGCGCACCTCGTTCCAGTCCATCGCGATCCGCCCGCCCGTCTGGTCCTCCTCGACCAGCGCGATCCAGTGCGCGCGTGCGAACGCCTCCTGGTGCGCCGGATCGCAGTCGACGAAGGCGGTCGCGATGGGAAACCAGCCCGTGAGCCCGAGCTCGTGGAGCAGGGGGGCGGCGACGGAGTAGCTGTTGCGGTACCCCTCGTAGAACACGGGGATGAGGCCCGGGCGGTCGAGGTGCCAGGTGCCCGTGTCGACGTACCGGTCCAGATCGTCGAGTGTCACCGGAGCATAGATTTCCGCGAATCGCCGCAGCTCCTGCTCTAGCTCCGCGGCGTCGCTGCGCGGGGTGCTGTGGTAGTTCACGACACGGAGGAAGTGCCCCTCGGTCAGCTGCCGTACCGCTTCGGAGAGCGCCGGCCGGGTCATATCCGCACGCCCTCGACGACTTCGTCTCCGCTGGCCGGTGCTCTGGCGTCGTCGTGGGAGCCGGATGCCGCAGCGCTCACCACCGGCTCGAAGCGGGTGAAGGCCACCACCTGCATCGCGGTGATGAGAGCGCCTTCGTCATCGTCTCGCGCGAACGGCACGAGCTCCCGGTGGTAGGCGGTGAGCGCGCCGGCGAGCGCCGCTCCCTCCGCGAGCTGCGCAGCATCCGCATTCCGTGGGATCGAGTGCCGCTCGTCGACGAGACCCAGGACCATCGGGATGCCCTCCCGCTCGAGATTGCGGGCATGACACGCGCGCATGATGCCGTGGATGTCGCCGGCGGCGAGCATCTCGTCGAGTGGCCGGTTCACGCGGTGATCACCTCGACCCCCGCCTCGCGGATTCGCTGCAGCTCGCCGGCGTCGGCCGCCGCATCCGTCACGAGCGTGCGCACGGCGGTGATCGGTGCGAGCCGCGCGGCGCCGTGCCGGCCCAGCTTGCTCGAATCGGCGACGACGATCAGCCGGGTACCACTTTCGAGCAGCGCGCGCTCGGTCGCCACATCGACGAGGTTGGTGCGACTGATCCCGTGGTCGGCTTCGACCCCGTAGGCGCCCGAGACCACGGTGTCGATGCGGAATTCGGCCAGCGCGTTGATCGTCACCGGTCCCAGGAGCGTCATCTCGGTGCGCCTCAGCACGCCGCCGAGCACGACCACCTCGATTCCCGCGTGCTCGGTTACGCGTCCGGCTACGCCCAGGCTGTTGGTGACGAGCACGAACTCGCTGCTGAGCGGAAGCGCCGCGAGGAGGGCGTCGGTGGTGGTGCCGCCGAGGATGAGCACCGTCGATCCGGTCGCGATGAGCGGTGCCGCCGCGGTGCCGATGCGGCGCTTGCGCTCGGGGAAGGTGTGCTGCCGGGTGGGCCAGGATGGCAGGATCTGATCACCGATCGCGACCGCGGACCCGTGATGGCGCTCCACCAGTCCGCGAGCGGCGAGCTCGTCGAGGTCGCGACGCACCGTCGACGCACTCACGCGCAGCACCCGCGCGAGTTCGTGCACCTGCACGGCCCCGTAGGCGCGGATGTGGTTGAGCAGATCGCGTTGCCGGGGCGTGGCGCCGATCGTCGAGACGGATGGCGTCACCGCATCCGACGTCGTACCCTGCCGCTCCACGGTCATTCGGTGCCGCTCGTCATTTGATGCCGCTGCGCGCGAATCCCTGCACGAAGTAGCGCTGGAAGAACAGGAACACGAGGATCATCGGGATCACCG
>CAXTLO010000114.1:0-8396 GCA_964244965.1 uncultured Marisediminicola sp. | reverse complement strand
ACGAGCTCTGCGTCACCGAGCTGGCGCACGTGATCTGGGCGGTGCAGATGTCGACCGTCGAGTTCCACCCCTGGAACAGCCGGCGCACGGACACCGAGAAGCCGGACGAGTGGCGCATCGACCTCGATCCGATGCCGGACTGCCCGTTCGACCGGGTGCGGCGCGTGGCGGAGGTCACCCACGAGGTGCTCGACGAGCTCGGCGCCGTGGGGTGGCCGAAGACATCCGGCGGTGACGGTGTGCACGTCTATGTGCGGATCCGCCCCGACCACGGCTTCGGCGACGTGCGGCGGGCCGCCCTCGCGTTCGCACGCGAGGTGGAGCGGCGGGCGCCGGACGACGTCACCACCACCTGGTGGCGGAAAGACCGCGATCCGTCCAAGGTCTTCGTCGACTTCAACCAGAACGCCCGCGATCACACGATCGCGTCGGCCTACTCGGTGCGGGGAACACCGGATGCCACCGTCTCCACGCCGATCCGCTGGGACGAGATCGACGCGGTCGATCCTCGAGAGCTCACCATCGCGACGGTGCCCGCGCGTTTCGCGTCATTCGGCGACCTGCACGCCGGGATCGACGATGCGGTGTTCGACCTCGCGCCGCTGCTCGAGTGGGCGGATCGCGATGAGCGGGAGGGTGCGGGACCAGCGCCCGATCCCGACTCCGCTTCTGAGGACGACTGATCGAGGGTGTGGCGCAGACCCATCGGCGGAAGCTCGCCGCGGGAATCAAGCCGGTTCACAGGTTGCCCGACGGGTGTTCCTGTCTTCTCGGCTCACCAGATCAATACCGGCCACGGTAGTCGGGTGCTCGATGCCTGCACCGTGGCCGATCCGCTGTAGCGGGCCGTCAGCAGGTGGGTACCCCGCGACAGCGACGGGAGCGTGACAGTCGCGCGACCGCGGGAGTCGAGCAGCGCGGTCTGCACGACGCGGCCGCGATCGAGCACCTCCACTGTCCCGGTCGGTACCGTTCCGTCCGCGGTGACCGCGACGGCGGTGAACCGCACCGATGAGCCCGCTCGGGCGAGCACCTTGTCCGCATAGCCGATCAGGTACGACGCGACCGGATCTGGAGCCTGCACTTCGACGAGCACGGCGACCGAGCGCGCCGGCACGGTGACGGTTCCGCTCTCCGCATCCCACGTCGTCGTCTTCACGACGGCATCGGACCCGGACTGCTGGATGGCGCTGAGAGCGAAGTCGCGCCCGGCCAGAGTGGCCAAGGGGACCGTCTGCGGAGTGGGGCTCGCATTGAACACCGTCAGCACTCCGTCGAGCGAAGGATCGACGTCGTCACCGATTGTGTCGTCGATGCTCATCGCGATGACACCGGGCACGGCCGTGGGCCCGCTGTCGGGGAAAGTGACCTTCTGGTTGATGAGGTCTGCCTCCCCGAGCCGGAACAGCTCGGTCGATCGCTTGAGTCGCAGCAAATCCTGCGCATGTAGCGTCGCCGCTGCGATGTCGGCCGGCGCGGGCCTCAGCGCGGGGTCGGCGAGCAGCGGAGCCTGGATCGGCCAGAGCTCCTCGTTGTCGGCCGCCGTGGGCAGCCCGACTCCGAAGTTGTTGTCCTGTCCGGTCCAGTCCACCCGGTTGAACCAGTCGCCCGAGTCGTAGCTGTTGCGGTCGAGGGACTTCGAGCGCAGAAGATCCGAGCCCGCGTGCCAGAGCACAGGCGCTTGCGACAGCGTGGCCGTGGCCAGCGAGAGGGTGTTCATCCGCACCCGGTCGGCCATGGGGGTGTCCACTGGGAGCTTGAGCGCGAGCAGATCGAACAGGGTCTCGTTGTCGTGCGCCCCGACGTAGTTGACGATCTCGTCGGGCTGATCGGCGTAGCCTGCGGGGTCGCCCTGGTACTCGATCTGGTCGCCGCGCTTCACCGTGCCGTCGGAGGTGACGAAGCGGAAGTCGCGCAGGTTGCCGGCTAGGCCGAGCTGCACGAGGTCGGTCTGCACGCCGAGATCGGCGAGAGCCTCATCCGTCGTGCCGTTCACCGGCGCGCCGTTCGGGTCGGTTCCGAGCCCGGTGCCGTAGCCCTGCTGCTGGACGGTAGCGCTGTCGATCGGGCTGCCTCCGTGCACGGCGTCGCGCAGCCGGTCGTTGAAGGTGCCAATGCCGGTGCCGCCGAGCTGCCCCTGCGCGGCCTGCTCGAACAGCGCGTTGTCGGCGACCTCGCCGAAGTTCCAGCCCTCGCCGTAGAGGTACACCCGCGACCCGTCGACTCCATCCTTCTCCGGCGCCAGGGCGTCGAGACCGGCGCGCACGGCGAGCATGTTGGCCTTCGAGTGATGCCCCATGAGGTCGAAGCGGAAGCCGTCGATCTTGTAGTCCCTTGCCCAGAGCACCACGGAGTCGACCATGAGCTTCTCGGCCATGGCGTGCTCCGTAGCGACGTTCTGGCAGCAGGTGGACGTCTCGACCGCTCCTGCGGCGTTCAACCGCTGGTAGTAGCCGGGCACGACGCGGTCGAGAACGGACGTCTCGGCCTGCCCGCTCGCGGCGGTGTGGTTGAACACCTCGTCGAGCACGACCTGCAGGCCGTCCTCGTGGAGCGCTCCGACCATGCCGCGGAACTCCGCGACGCGGGCACCCCCGCGAGCCTGGAGGGCGTAGGAGCCGTCTGGCGCCGAGAAGTGCTGCGGGTCGTACCCCCAGTTGAACCCGTCGTCGGCGGCCACCTGCTGGATGCACGCCTGCTGCTCGGCCGACGCGGGGCCGAACGAGGCGAGATCGCACGGCGCAGCGGCCTGGGCGGCGCGGTCCTCCTCGATCGATGCGATGTCGAACGAGGGCAGCAAGTGCACTGTGTTCAGGCCCGCGTCGGCGAGCGTTCTGAGGTGCCGAGTCCCCGCACTGTCGACGCCGAATGCGCCGTAGGTGCCGCGGAGCTCCTCCGGCACGGTCTCGTCGGAGATCGAGAAGTCGCGGATGTGCAGCTCGTAGATCGCGCGGTCCACCGCTTCCTCGATCACCGGCTGCCTGGTCCGCTCCCATGCTCTCGGTCGGAACTCCCGGTCGGCGAGGTCGACCAGCACCGACCGTTCGGAGTTCAGCGTCAGCGCGACGGAGTACGGGTCGGTCACGCGGTTCGTCTCGATGGCCCCGGTCGTCGGCGCGAAGACCGTGACCTCGAAGAGGAAGGATGCTCCTGCCCAGCCCCGCTCGCCGGTGATCGTCCACGCGCCGTCCGGCTGGCGGTCGAGCGCGACCCGCGTCGGCTCGCCCGCGTCACCGTCGGCCCAGACGAGTACGTCGACGTTCTGAGCGGTCGGCGCCCAGATCGCCAGCGTCGGACGCTTCCTCGCCCAGGTCACCCCGAGCGCGCGGTCGCCGGCATCCTCGGCGTACAGGTCGTCGAGCACGCCGGGCAGCTGCACGGCGGTGACGGCGGTGAGCGCGTCGCCCTGCCGTTGAGTGACGAGCAGCTCGCCGGTGAGCAGGCGCTCGACCCCGGCGCGGTCGATTCCGACCGGACGGAGCGCGACATACTCGGCGAGCGCCGGGTACCGCGCACGCTCATCGTCGGACAGGCCCGCGTCGTCGTAGCCGAGTTCGACCGCATCCCCTCCGGTGACCTCGCCCTCGCCGACGACGAGGTCCGCGGTCGTCGAGGCGTGCAGAGTGAAGTCGAGGTCGGCGGGGTCGGCGTTCGTGGGCATCAGCTCGCGCGGCCAGGCGAGGGTGTTCTCGCTCACCCAGTGCGCTCGCGCCTCCCCTGCTCCCGGCAGGGTGGGCTCTCCGGAGCCGACGGTGAGGATGTTGGTCGCGAGGGTGTAATCGAACTGCACCGTCTCACCCTCCTCGACAGTGAACGGGATGTTGGCGCCGCCCGATGCCCCTCCCGCACCGTAATTCTCGTCCCAGCTCAGGCCGTGCGCCGCCTTCACCTCGTACGATCCGGCCGGGATACCAGTGGCGGAGTAGGTGAGCACACCGTCGCCGTCGAGGTCCTGCAGCCAGCTGACCAGGCAGTCCGGGGACCAGTCGCCGGGGCATCCGACCTCAGATTGGAAGGAGCCCGCGGCGGTAACGACCGGACCCTGCGCTGTGTTCTGGAAGTACTTCGACTCCGGATCGAAGTAGAAGGTGACAGCGCCGCCCGCGGTCGTGTACGGCACGTTCGCCCCGCCGGGAACAGCGCCAGCACCGTAGTTGATGTCCCACGAGCCATTGATCGCGATCTTGTACTCGTAGTCGCCGGCCGGGAGGTCGAAGGTGCCCGACCAGACGCCGTCGGCGCGTTCCGTGAGGGTGGCAGCCTCGCACCCGGGCTGCCAGTCGCCGGCGCATCCCATCTCCGAGTTGTGGTCGCCCGCCACAGTGACGGTGTCGATGTCCGACGGCGGCTCGACGTCTTCGGCGAAGTTCACGGCGTTGCCCACCGAGCCGTAGGTGGATGCCGCGGCACGGTGCCCGGCGGAATCCGTCGACACCGCGCGGTACTCGACGAGCGTTCCGGTAGCGAGGCCGTCGACGTCGTGGAACACGCGCGGAGTGGTGTCCTCGGCGGTGCCGAGCGGAGCCCACTCGTCGTCGCCGACCACCCGCCAGGCGAAGGCCGTCTCCTGCCAGGTGGATTCGGCGACATCGGCGCCGACGGGGCTCACACCGGAGAGCCCGGCACCGGCGACCGGCACGTCGACCGCGATCGCGGCCGCCGCATCGGGCGCCGTCACGGTCGCGTCGGCGACCAGCACGACCGCGCTGAGGGCCGGCACAGTGACGCTGAGCTCCGCCGCAGCATCCGACGCTCCTCCGCCGCTTCCGTAGAGCGCGGTGAAGCCCGCGTCGGCGGTGAGCGTCGGCACCGCCACGGTCTTCTCCGCGCCGGTGTTGTTGACCGCCACCAGGTGCTCGATCTTCTCGTCGCGGTCGACGCGGCTGAATGCATAGACACCGGCGCCGGCATCCGCGTAGCGCTCGATCTGCGCGCCGGTGGCGAGGGCCGGATGCGTGCGACGCAGCTCGGAGAGCTCGGCGATGTGCTGGTAGATCGCGCCATCCGTGCCGAACCGGTCGACGGAGCCGGCCAGCTCGCCGGTGATGAGCGGCTGGTCGCTGTACTCGGCGACGGCGCTGGCGAACAGCGACTGACGCGCGCTCTGATCGTTGCCCGCCCCTGCGCCGGCGAACCCCTGCTCGTCGCCGTAGTAGACCACTGGCTGTCCGCGGGAGAGGAACATCAGCTCGTGGGCGAGCTCGTCGCGCGCGACCGGCGCGTCGGAGTTCTTCAGGAAGTAGCCGACGCGTCCCATGTCGTGATTACCCAGGAATGTCGGCAGGGCATGCGCGTTGGAGTCTGGGGTCGTGTAGAGATCGTCGCTCGCGAACAGCTGCGACAGCCCGCGGGCCGAGTTGCCCGATGCGAAGCCCGTCGCCTGAGACTGGAAGGCGAAGTCGAGCACTGAGTTCATGTCGGTCTTGCGCACATAGGGCGACGTGTTGGCCGCATCGGCGTCATACACCTCGCCGAACATGAAGAACTCGGGCTTACCCTGCGCGATGGCGTAGTCGAGCACCTCGGCCGACCAGTCCTCCCAGAACTCGAGGTTGACGTGCTTGACCGTGTCGATGCGGAACCCGTCGATACCGAAGTCGACCCAGTCCTTGTACACCTCGGCGAAGCCGTCGACGACGACCTGGTTCTCGGTCATCAGGTCGTCGAGTCCGGAGAAGTCTCCATCGAGAACGCTCTCTCCCTCGAAGGTCGAGTCTCCGCGGTTGTGGTAGAGCGTGGGGTCGTTGAGCCAGGCGGGCACCTTGAGCGCCGCCTCATCCGCATCGACCACCGGGGTGTACGGAAAGGATGTCTCGTCGAGCTCGGGGAATCCGCCGGTGCCCGCGAAGTCGGCAGGGTCGAACGGCTCGCCAGCCGCGGTCGTGTACGGCGAAACCGACTTGTCGACATAGGTCTGCTTCTGCTCGGCGTAATCGATCACGTCGGCGGTGTGATTGGTGATGATGTCGAAGTAGACCTTCATCCCCATGGCGTGCGCCTCGTCGATCAGCGCCTCGAGCTCAGCGTTGGTGCCCAGGTGCGGGTCGATGCGGGTGAAGTCGGTGATCCAGTAGCCGTGGTAGCCCGCGGACTCCTGACCGGGAGGGCCCTGCACCGGCTTGTTCGCGAACGACGGGGTCAGCCAGATCGCGCTGGTGCCGAGACCCTGGATGTAGTCGAGGCGACCGCGGAGACCGGCGAGGTCGCCGCCGTTGTAGAACGCCTTCGATGTCGGGTCGAAGCCCGATTCGAGGCGGTCGTCACCGAGCCCGGCGGTGTTGTTCGATGGGTCACCGTCGTCGAAGCGATCGGTCATCACGAAGTAGAACTGCTCGTCACTGCCGGGCTGACGCACGGGTGGCACGGCGATCGCGGCATCCGCCTCGGTGTATCCCTGTGCGAGGTCGAGCGCCTCCAGCCCGACCCGCTCCTCGACCTGGTCGAAGGTGAACCGCAGCGTGGAAGGTCCGGCGACGGTGAGCGGGATGTTGTCGGCGCCGCCGTCCAGCCCGAACGTCACATCCCAGCTGTCGTCGAGGGCGACCTTGTACTCCCAAGTGCCCGCGGGCACCTCGAAGTCGGCGGACCAGACACCGTCGGTGGCCGTCGGAACGAGCTCGGTCGCCTCGCAGGTGGGATCCCAGTCGCCCGCGCACCCGAGCTCGCTCTGCAGGTCGCCGACCAGGGCGATGGAGGACGGCTCGGCGGCGGTCGACGCGGTCGGGCCGGCGAGACCGGAGCCGAGCACGGCGAGCGCCCCGATCATCGCGAGAAGGCGGCGGGACACGGTTCGTTCGGTCATCATCGACTCCGGGGGTGAGCGGGCGAACCTCAGTGATCGCACGGCAGACGCTACTGTCTACGTCCGTCCCGGCGCAATGGGGTGGGAGTCAGGCACCGGCACTCGCCCTCCCCGGCGCGTTCTTGCGTGCGGAAGCGGCAAGTCGAGATTCCGAGTCAGCGGTGGGACATCAGGTACCCGAGCAGGTAGGCGCGGCTGTTGCCGTCGTCGATGCGGTCCTCGTGCAGTGACGACGCCTCCTCGAGTGCCGCTGCGGCATCATCCGGCCCTGCGAGCGCCGAGTACATGAGCAGGTAATCGCCGAACATGACGTCGAACCCCTCGGGCGCGGAGTCGGCGAGGTTCGCCCGCACCCGCTCCGGATCTCCGCCGAGGTAGTCGGAGACCGGGCTGAGCGGGAGGACGAGGATGCCGAGCATGGCGCTCGGTTCCGCGCTGAACCAGGTGGCGTAGTCCCGCTTGCCACCCCAGACGAGCGAGGTGACGGTGTGATCGAAGCCGTCGTAGGTGGGATCGTCGAGGTCGAAATCGGTCCAGTAGGCACGAGCGGATGCAGCTTCGGCGGAGAGCATCCAGGTGGCCTCGGTCAGCAACGCGGGCTGATCGCTCGCGGCGGCCCATAAGGCGAGGCCGTTCCACGCCGTCACCGCCTCCGAGCTCGACTCCTGGTTGTTGCCGTCGCCGAAGGGGGACGTGCCGCTGGCCCAGGAGTGTCCGGCGTAGGCGTCGAACACCCGACGCTGCGGGAAGTACGTGCTCTCGGCACTGGTCGCCACGTCGGCCGCGAGCAGGTCCATCACCGGGGCCCAACGTTCCGCCAGGTCGGGATCGTCCGCCGCCAGAACGCCCGCCGCGTAGAGGAAGTAGCCGTAATGGAAGTGGTGGTCGTTGAACTCGTCGGAGCCGAACGAGGCGGCCAGTCCTACCACTCCCCTCGCCTCGGGGTCGTAGACGAAGCAGCGCTCGCCGCCGGTCACGCAGCCGTCGGGATCCATCCACTCGTCAAGCGCGTCGGTCAGCCGCGTCTCGAGATCGGCCGCCGCGGCATCCGCACCCACCTGCCGTGCGATGTCGAGGAGGTTGACCGCACGGTAGAGGGACTTGCCGCCGAAGTAGGTATCGGCGGCGAAAGTGCCGGTCGCGGCGGTATCTGCTGCCACCTGGTCTCGCAAGCGGGTGCGGTCGTCGTCACCGAGGCCGGCGAGATCGAGCGACCCTGCCGCTTCCAGCCGCGGAACGGACCATTCGAGCGCTGACGTCGAACACAGGGTGAGCGCTCCATAGATGCTCGGGTAGCTGCCCAGGTCGCAGGTCTCGCTGCCCTGGTGCGGCATCCGCGCGACGAGGGTGGGCGAGCCGTCGGCAGTGAGATATCGGATAGCGGTCGTTGCCAGGTCGCCGTCGAGCGAGTAGTCGATGCTCGTGCCGATGATCGGATGCCCGCCCGCCTCCACGAAGTCGTCGACGGCCGCTCCCTCGGGTACGGCGAACCACGAGGTGATGTCCCCCTCGGAAAGCGAGAGGACGGTGCCGTCGCTGGAGAGGGTGCCGGAGGTCACCATGCCGTACTCGGTGTCGGCGACGTCGACCCGGA
>CAXTLO010000113.1:0-8622 GCA_964244965.1 uncultured Marisediminicola sp. | reverse complement strand
CTCATCGTGGTCTCCGGCATCGTCGCCGTGCGCCATCTCAAGGTGGAGGAGTCTCACGCCGCATCCGCCGCATCCGCCGCATCAACCGCCGACGAGCCGGCCCAGAGCTGGAGGAGCCGCCTCGGTGCCTGGCTGGAACCGGCGACCCTGCTGATCGGACTGATCGTGCTCGGCATGGCGTTCGCCGAGGGATCGGCGAACGATTGGCTCGCCTACGCCATGGTCAACGGACACTTCACGAGCGAGGAGACCGGCGCCCTCGTGTTCGGGGTGTTCGTCACCGCGATGACTGCCGGGCGACTGGGCGGAGTCAATCTCCTCGACCGGTACGGCCGGGTTCCGGTGCTGCGGGTCTCCGCGGTCTTCGCCACCGTCGGGCTGCTCATGCTGATCTTCTCGCCGATCGTGTGGATCGCGGTCGTCGGCGTGGTGCTGTGGGGACTCGGCGCAGCGCTCGGCTTCCCGGTCGGGATGTCCGCTGCGGCCGACGACCCGAGCAAGGCGGCGGCGAGGGTCAGCGCGGTCGCGACGATCGGGTACCTCGCGTTCCTCGTCGGTCCTCCGGTGATCGGATTCCTGGGCAACGCGTTCGGCATCCTCAACGGCCTGCTCGTCGTGCTCGTGCTCGTCATCGTGGCCGGGGCTGTGTCGCACGCGGCGCGCGAGCCGCAGTCGGTGCGGACCCGCACCGACCGTTAGCGACGATCGCGAGCCGGGTTCGGGCCGCCGATCTCGACAGATGACCGCTTCGTTGTCGGATGAGGTGCTCGTGCAGGTCATCCGACGACGAACCGGTCATCTGTCGGGAGGCGGGTCGGGTGCGGGTCGGAGAGAGCGCGGATGGGCGCCGCCTAGTCTTGACCGGTGCGCCTCGTCATCGCCCGCTGCTCCGTGGACTACGCGGGCCGCCTCAGTGCCCATCTCCCGCTCGCGACCCGTCTTCTCCTCCTCAAGGCCGACGGCAGCGTGCTCGTGCACAGCGACTCGCTCAGCTACAAACCGCTGAACTGGATGAGCCCGCCGTGCGCGCTCGTCGTGACCGACCCCGGCGACGACGCGCGGGCCGCCGGAGTCATCGAGACCTGGAGGGTGACGCAGGCCAAGACGGGCGACGTGCTGGTGATCTCCGTCCACGAGGTGCTGCACGACTCCGCGCACGAGCTCGGCGTCGACCCCGGGCTGCAGAAGGACGGCGTCGAATCAGACCTGCAGCGCCTGCTCGCGGAGCAGATCGAGCTGCTCGGCGACGGCCACCGGCTGGTGCGGCGGGAGTACATGACCGCGATCGGTCCGGTCGACATCCTGGCGACGGATGCCGTCGGCGCGAGCGTCGCGGTCGAGATCAAGCGCCGCGGGGACATCGACGGGGTGGAACAGCTGACCCGCTATCTCGAGCTGATGAACCGCGACCCGCGGCTGGCCCCGGTCGCGGGGGTCTTCGCGGCGCAGGAGATCAAGCCGCAGGCGCGCGTGCTCGCCCAGGATCGCGGCATCCGCTGCGTCACCCTCGACTACGACGCCATGCGCGGCCTCGACGACAGTCACCACCGGCTCTTCTGACCTCTCCGGGTGTTCGCCTTTCAGGAATCCGTGGTGCGCGAGTGACTGGTGGGGCCGGATGAGTCGACTCCTGCCACATGGGTAACCCACGTTCCTGAATCGCGAACAGGGGTGAGGCGCGCCTAGGCTTGGGCCGGTGACCTCTCCGTTCACCTGCGTGCTACTGGACCTCGATGGCACGATCACCGACTCGGCGCCGGGCATCACGTCGAGCCTCGCCTGGATGTTCGGGCAACTCGGCCTTCCGGTGCCGCCACCCGCCGAGCTGCTGACCTACGTCGGCCCCCCGATCCTCGACGCGTTCCGGGACCAGGCCGGCTTCGACCCGGCGGAATCGCAGCATGCCCTGTCGATCTACCGCGGGCACTACCTCGAGTTCGGCGCCTTCGACAGCAGCGTGTATCCGGGGATGGAGGCCGCGCTTCAGACCGTGCACGCTGCCGGACTGCCGATCTCGCTCGCCACCTCGAAGCCCGAGACTTCGGCACGGATCATCCTGGAGCACTTCGATCTCGCGCGGTACATCGACGTGTTGACCGGAGCATCCGATGATGAGGTGCGCAGCGCCAAGGAGGATGTGGTCGCCGAGGCGCTGGTGCGCCTCGAGTCCCGTGGCGTCGACCTGTCTCGGCCGATCATGGTCGGGGATCGCGAGCACGACGTACACGGGGCGGCGGCGAACGGCGTGCCGACGATCTTCGTCGAGTGGGGGTACGGATCGACGGCAGAGCAGGCCGGCGCGATCGCCGTGGCCCACACCCCCGAGCACCTCACGAGACTCCTGCTCGACGGCCCACCGGAGTCCGCCAGCCCACCAGCACCAGCCGGAACACCAGAGAAAGGCGCGCAATGACGCAGAGCATCCTCGTCATCGGCGGTACCGGGATCATCAGCTCGGCCGCGGTCGATCGGGCCCTCAGCCAGGGCTACCAGGTGACCGTCCTCAACCGCGGACGCACCACTTCCCGCCCGCTCGACGATCGGGCGGAGCGGATCGAGGTGGACATTCGCGACGGCTCCGCGGTCGACTCCGCGATCGGAGACCGGCGGTTCGACGTGGTCGCGGACTTCCTCTCGTTCACCCCCGAGCATGTCCAGGCGCACGTCGACCGCTTCTCCGGCCGCACCGGGCAATACGTGTTCATCAGCTCCGCGTCGGCGTACCAGACGCCGCCGTCCTCACTGCCGGTGCGTGAGTCGACCCCGCTGCGGAACCCGCACTGGCGGTACTCGCGCGACAAGATCGCCTGCGAGGACCTGCTCGTCGCCGCCTACCGCGACACCGGGTTCCCCGCCACGATCGTGCGACCTTCGCACACCTACGACCACACCACCATTCCTCTGCTCGGCGAGTGGACAGCGGTGGACCGGATGCGGCGGGGTGCGCCGGTCGTCGTCCACGGCGACGGGTCGTCGCTGTGGACCCTGACGCACACCCGCGACTTCGCTCACGCCTTCGTGGGACTCCTCGGCAATCCGCTCGCGCTCGGCGATAGCTTCCACATCACCACCGACGCGGCTGTCACCTGGGATCAGGTCGCGACGATGCTGGCGGATGCGGCGGGCGTGACTGCCGACATCGTTCACGTGACCTCGGATGCGATCGCCGCCGCTGAGCCGGACTTGGGCCCCGGCCTACTCGGCGACAAGACGCATTCGCTGGTCTTCGACAATTCCAAGGTGAAGGCGCTCGTGCCGGATTTCGTCGCGACGACCTCGTATGCGGATGGTGCGCGAGAGGCGGTCGCCTGGTTCGACGCCGATCCCGGGCGCAGCGTCGCAGACCCCGAGGCGGACGCGCTGCTCGACCGGCTGGTCGCACTCGCGCGCTGAGCGCCCCTTCCGCTGATCGAGCTCGACCGCCCTCAGCGGGCCAGCCGCTCCACCACTGCGCCGAAGACTCGGGGAAACGCGACGGCGGTCGGAACGATGGCACCGCGAAGCGGTGATGTGGCTGCGGCGACGAGCCCGGAGGTCAGCATCCGGAAGTCGCGCGTGCGCCGCGCCCACTCCCGCTCGTACCGCTCCGGATGGTCGGCGACGATGCACTCGATCGCCGCCGCTGCCTGCGCGAGGCCGACCCTGATGCCCTCGCCGGTGATTGCGTCGACGTATCCGGATGCGTCGCCCGCGAGCAGCACACGCCCCGCGACCCGTTTCGACGCACGCTGCGGGAAGGCTCCGGCGCCTCGGAGCGAACTCGCAGGCTTACCACCACGCAGTCGCTCGGCGAGTCCCGGCATCCCCGCCACCGCAGCGTCAAAGTCGACCCGCGCGCGTCCGAGCACGGCGACGCCCACCACGTCGTCTGCGACGGGAGTGACATACGCCTCGCAGCCCGGCGCCCAGTGCACCTCGATCAGATCGCTCCACGGCTCGACCGCGAAGTGCTGCCGCACGCCGAACCGGCGCCGGGCCCGCCTGACCGGAACGTCGAGGCCGATCAGCGACCGCACCGTGGAGTGCAGTCCGTCGGCTGCGACGAGGTACCTCCCGCGGATGCCGCCGGCCATCACGCCGGCGTCGTCCTGCTGTACGTCGTCGACGCGCGCGGTGACGCGATCGACGCCGAGCTCCTCCGCGCGCTCGGCGAGAGCCTCGCTCAGCGCCGTCCGACGAACGCCCAGTCCGTGCCCGGAAGCGAACCGGTACTCAGCGCGGCGGCCTGCTCCGCTGTAGGCGACGCCGCGCAGTGGCCGTCCCGCGGGCACCACCCCGAGCCTGGCCAGCTCGGGCACCGCACCCGGCATCAGTCCCTCGCCACACGCCTTGTCGACCGCACCCTCGCGCGGCTCGACGACCGTCGCCGTGAGTCCCGCGAGCCGCGCCTCGATCGCCGTGGCGAGCCCGACCGGCCCGCCACCGACGACGATCACATCGGCGTGCGACGTCACGAACGTCCGGAACTGGAGGTGAGGGCGGCGAGCGCCCGATCCTCCGTCGGGATTCGGAAGCGCAGCAGCAGAATCGCGTTGAGCACCGTGAACACGACCGCCGTGATCCACGCGCTGTGCACGAGCGGGAGAGCGATGCCCTCGATCACGACGATCACATAGTTCGGATGCCGCATCCATGTGAAGCGGTACGGTCCGCGTTCGACCCGCCCGAGGCCCGGCACGACGATGACGCGAGTGTTCCACTGCCTGCCGAGAGACGCGATCACCCAGTACCGCCCCGCCTGGCAGAGCAGCGCGATCGCGAGCATCGGCCACCCGACAGCGGGGATGAAGGGGCGGTCGAGCAGGAACACCTCGGCGACGCATCCGATCAGCAGCGAGCTGTGCAGGGCCACCATCCAGGGGAAGTGCCGTAGGCCGTACTCGCGTCCACCGCGCGCGAAGGCCCATTGCGCGTTGCGACGGGAGATGATGAGCTCGGCCAGTCGCTCGACGCCGGTCACGGCGATGAGCACCGCGTAAGCGATCACGAGGGCCATCTCAAGAGCACGAGCTCGGCAGAGATCCCGGGTCCGAGCGCGAAGAGCACCGTGCTCTCCCCCGGCTCGTGCGGCCCGTCGGCGATCGACTCGGCGAGGATGTGCAGCACGGAGGCGGATGACAGGTTGCCGACTCTGGCGAGGGAATCCCAGCTGATGTCGAGGGCGCCGGGCGGGAGGCCGAGACTGTCCGAGAACGCATCGAGCACCCGCGGACCTCCAGGGTGCGCGACCCAGCGGGACACCTCGGGCACCGAGCATCCGTTGGCCTCGAGGAAACCGGTGACGTCGTCGCCGAAATGCGTCATCACGACCTCGCTCACCCGCGACGTGAGCACAATCCGGAACCCTGTGTCGCTGGCATTGAACCCGATTACCTCCTCGGTATCGGGGTAGAACCGACTGCGGGTGTCGACGACATCGGGGCCGGTGATCGCCATCCGCTCCGCGCGGCGATCGCCGACCATCACCACCGAGGCGGCGCCGTCGCCGAATAGTCCGCTGGCCACGAGGTTCGCCATGGAGGTGTCGTCGTACTGAAGGGTGAGGGAGCACAGCTCGACTGAGACGAGCACGGCGACGTCGTCGGGATGGCCCGCGAGGTAGTCGTTCACGCGCGCGATCCCGGCGGCACCAGCGACGCATCCGAGCCCGTACATCGGCACGCGCTTGATGTCGGTGCGCAGTCCGAGTCGAGACACGATCAAACCGTCCACGGATGGCGCGGAGATGCCGGTGACGGAGGTGAACATGATGAAGTCCACGTCCGACGGATGCAGGCCAGCGGCGTCGAGGGCGGACCGGAGTGATCGCTCAGCGAGCCCCGCCGCCTCCTCGATGAATATGTCATTGGTCTGCGTGAACGTCTTGCGGTCGCGGTAGGACTTCAGGGGTCTCACCAGATGACGTGTGGCGACTCGACTGCCGCCGTGCAGTCGATCGAGCAGAGCACGCTTCGCGGGATCGGCGGTGATCAGTGGACCGATCTCCGCGGTGATCTCTGCTTGCGGATAGACATTCGGCGGGAGCGCCGGGGAGACCGCAGCGATTCGCGCCATGCGCGACGGTAACACGCAGCCGCGGCCCGATCGAACCGCGCTCGGGGGGTGGTCAGGAAGCATCCGAGCGCTGCAGGGACAATGGATGAGACGAACACCCCCCATCGCACGGAGGAGCTGCACATGGCCGCATTCGACGACCTCGCCAAGAAGGCGACCGACTTCATCAGAAGCGACAAGGCGCGCAAGTTGATCGACAGCGACAAGGGCGAGCAGGTCAGCGATCGCGTGCTCGACGGTGTCGCGGGCTTGGCCGACAAGGCGACCGGCGGCAAGCACCAGGACAAGATCGCGAAGGCCCGCAAGGCGGCGGACGACAAAATCGGGCGGAACGACGGCCCCGGCACACCCGATAAGCCCAGCACACCCGACATCGGCCCCGACGGAACCCGCCGCCCCTGACCGCCGTGTCCCCCGGTCCTCGCAAGTGCGGACCCGGACGGACGCGGGGGTACGCCTGCCTCCCCCACTTCGGGGGCAGTCGGTACGTGAACCGCGACATATGATCGGCTTCCGCTCTAGCTTCGAACTGCGCCCCGTAGTCCAGGGGCCCGCGTGAGGTGCAGCCGCTCTGCTGCCCGGTGAGCAGGCGCCATGTCCTCCCCGACCTTCGAAGCAGTCGCGTCGATCGCCGTCCGGCTCTCCGACGCGGATACCCCCGTTATGTTCGTCGTCACCGCAGTTGCATCCATGATGCTCGTCGCCGCGCGCCTCATCGCCGTCGCGCAACGCGTCGAGGACTGATCTGCGAGCGCTCGAGCGCGTAATACCACCATCATCCGCCGACGTACACCCTTTGCCCCAGATGAGGGCCACGGGGCACAGTTGTAGTCGTCGAAGCGGATCGATCCGCTTCGACTAGTGCCGGGGAGAACACCCGGTCGGGCTACATCGCAACATCGCAACTCGACCAGTGCAAACCGCCGTCGGCTCCGCCGCACGCGGCGTATCCGCTAGGGCGACCCGACGTGTCATCCGTGCATCACTTGCGCGGCACCGAGCCGATGGCTCGGCGCTTTCGTGCGCCATCAAGAGGAGTTTTCGCATGTCCACACCAGACTTCGGCCGAGACGCCGACACCACCCGCCGGGTCGACGACGGGGCATCCGCTGTCGCCGCCGGTGGCGGACGCACCAACCGCGAATCCGTGATCGAGCGGGAGAAGGAAGAGTTCGGCGGCATCAAGTGGGGTTCGGCCTTCTTCGGATGGCTCACGGCCACCGGCACCGCCGTGCTGCTCACCGCCCTCGTCGCCGCAACCGGCGCGGCGGTCGGCCTCGGCGCTGCGGGTACTCCGGAGAACGCCGCCGAGGGAGCCGCTGAGAACGCCCAGACCGTCGGCATCGTGGGGGCCATCGCCCTCGTCGTAGTGCTCTTCCTCGCCTACTACTGCGGCGGTTACGTCGCCGGCCGCATGGCACGCTTCAACGGCGCCAAGCAGGGCGTCGCCGTCTGGCTGTGGGCGGTGGTCATCGCCATCGTCGTCGCGATCATCGGCGGTATCGCCGGTAGCCAGTTCAACATCCTGGCCAACCTGAACAGCTTCCCCCGCATCCCGGTCAACGAGGGCGACCTCACGGTGAGCAGCATCATCACCGCCGTGATCATCGCTCTCGTCAGCCTCGGCGGAGCAATCGTCGGTGGCCTCGCCGGCATGCGCTTCCACCGCAAGGTCGACCGCGTCGGCCTCGGCCGCTGACGACGATCCCCCACCCAACCCGAACTTCCAGGCCGATGCCTGGAGAAGAAAAGAGGACAACATGATCGACTCGAACAACATCAACAGCCTCATCGGCGCGACCGTGTACGGAAACAGCGACGACAAGATCGGTACCGTCGGTCAGGTGTACGTCGATTCCGACACACAGCAGCCGAGCTGGGTCACCATCCGCACCGGCCTGTTCGGAGCGTCGCAGACATTCGCTCCACTGACCGATGCCTCGTGGGACAACGAGTACCTCCGCGTGCCGTTCGACAAGAGCTTCGTGAAGGACGCCCCACGCATCGACGACGACGGAGCCCTGAGCCCTGAAGACGAAGACGCGCTGTACCGCTACTACGGTCATGGCGACTCAGGTGTCGGAACCGGCACCTACACCGAGACCCGCACCGACGCCGACGTGGTCGACGCCGGCGTAGTCGACACCGACCGCGGAACCGTCGGGCATGACACCTCCGGTCCGACCACGGACGACGCGATGACCCGATCCGAGGAGCGCCTCAGCGTCGGCACCGAGCGCGTCCAGGCCGGCCGTGCCCGTCTGCGCAAGCACGTGGTCACCGAGAACGAGACGGTGACCGTGCCGGTCAGCCACGAAGAGGTGCGGCTCGAGCGCGAGCCGATCACGGAAGCCAACATCGGCGATGCCACTTCGGGACCCGACCTCAGCGAAGAGGAGCACGAGGTGATCCTCACCGAGGAGCGCCCCGTCGTCGCCAAGGAGACCGTGCCGGTCGAGCGCGTACGCCTCGACAAGGAGACCGTCACCGAGCAGGAGCGCGTCAGCGAGCAGGTCCGCAAGGAAGAGATCGACTACGTCGACGGCACCGACGTCGACGGCACCACCA
>CAXTLO010000112.1:0-8641 GCA_964244965.1 uncultured Marisediminicola sp. | reverse complement strand
TGGCGATCTGGATCAGGTACGCCATCGCGTCCTTGATCTCGGCGCGCTCGTAGAACTTGGTGCCGCCGGGGATCCGGTACGGGATGGCCGACCGGATGAAGATCTCCTCGAGCGGCCTAGTCTGCGAGTTGGTGCGCACGAACACGGCGATGTCGTTGTACGTCTCGCCGCCCTTGCGCAGCGCCTCGACCTCGTCTGCCACGAACTGCGCCTCGTCGTGCCCCGAATACCCGGTGTAGCCGACGATCTTCTCGCCCTTGCCCAGGGTGGTGAACAGGTTCTTCGCCTTGCGGTCGAAGTTGTTGGAGATGACACTGTTCGCGGCGTCGAGGATGTTCTGCGTCGACCGGTAGTTCTGCTCCAGCAGGATGACGTCGCTGTTGGGGAAGTCCCGCTCGAACTCGACGATGTTGCGGATGTCCGCCCCGCGGAAGGCGTAGATCGACTGATCTGAGTCGCCGACGACGGTGAGCGACGCGGGCGGGATGCTGCCGTCGGGGGCTAGGCGCAGGCGGGTGTCTGCCGGCACGTGCTGCGCCTTCACCCCCCGCACGAGTTCGCGGATCAGTGCGTACTGCGCGTGGTTGGTGTCCTGGTACTCGTCGACGAGCACGTGGCGGAAGCGTCGCTGATACAGCGCGGCCACCTCGGGGAAGGCGCGGAACAGGTACACCGTCTCGCCGATGATGTCGTCGAAGTCGAGGGCGTTCGCTCGACGCAGGGCGGCGCTGTAGCGGCGGTAGATCTCGACGAACCCGGCTTCTTTTGGATCGTCGAGGTTCACGGACCGGGAGAACGCGTCGATGTCGGTGAGCTCGTTCTTGAGCTTCGAGATGCGGTTGGACACCCCGCCTGGGGTGAAGCCGCCGACATCCGCCGCCAGCTCCTTGATGATGCGCTTGAGCAGCGCACGCTGGTCGGCGGTGTCGTAGATGGTGAAGCTCTGCCGCATGCCGAGTGCCTCGGCCTGCCGTCGGAGGATGCGCACGCACGCCGAGTGGAAGGTCGAAATCCACATACCATCGGCGGCATCACCGCCCACGAGCTGCCGCACGCGCTCCCGCATCTCGGCGGCGGCCTTGTTGGTGAAGGTGATGGCGAGGATCTGGCTCGGCCATGCCTCACGGCTCTCGAGCAACCCCGCAATGCGTCGGGTGAGCACGCTGGTCTTGCCCGACCCGGCACCCGCGACGATGAGGAGGGCCTGTCCGCGATACTCCACGGCTTTGCGCTGCTGGGGATTGAGCCCGTCCATCAGGCGCGACTGCGCCGGTTCGACCGGATCGAGGATGAACGTCATGACTCGTCGATTGTAGGCGGGGCCACCGACTCGGCTCCCTCGACTCGACGATCACACACTCTTGCTTTCTAACACTCAACGATATATCTTTACTACATCGCCGAATCATCGGTGACCATAACGACGAAAGGACGGATCCGCCATGAGAAGCGCATTCGATCATCACCACCACCCTCACCCCGACGACTCCTGTGGAGACGGCCCGCGCCGCTTCCGCGGCGGACCTCGCGACTCCGGCGGACCGCGCGACTCCGGCGGATACGGCGGCTTCGGCCCCCGCGGCTTCGGTGGATTCGGGCCCCGAGGCTTCATGCCGCCCGGACCGCAGCGCAAACGCCGCGGCGACGTCCGCGTCGCCATCCTGTCGCTGCTGGCCGACGCGCCGTCCAACGGCTACGGCCTGATCAAGCAGATCGGCGACCGGTCAGGCGGAACCTGGCACCCCAGCCCGGGGTCGGTCTACCCGACACTGCAGCAGCTCGTCGACGAGGAGCTCATCGAGCCGGTCGGTGAGGGCAAGCGCACCGAATTCCGGTTGACGGATGCCGGGCGGTCCTGGATCGCCGATCACCCCGACGAACTCGCCCGCGTGTGGCAAAGCTCCGAGGAGCGCGCCGAGACGGATGCCGGGCTGCACGAGAGCATCGGCAAGCTGATGGGCGTGGTCCACCAATTCCGGTTCGCCGCGACCGACGCGCAGCGCGAGAAGGCAGTCGAGCAGCTCGACGAGACCCGTCGCCGCCTCTACGCCATCCTCGCCGACTGACGCGCGGCGAGGGCGAGGTCCGGCTGATCGGCGAACACCCCGTCGACCCCGCGTGAGAGCAGGAAGTCGAACTCGCCCTCCCAGTCGCCGAAGGCCGACCGCGGCCCCGTCCCGCGGAAGCGTCGGGCGAGGAACCGGTTCTCGGCCCGGAGCGTCCAGCAGTACACGAGGAGCCCGGCGGCGTGCGCCCGCTCGACGAGCCGCGTCGCCGCGTCGGCATCCGCGTCGAGCAGCACCCGCTTGTCCACGCTGATCCCGTGCACGACGCCGGCGAGTTCCGCGAGGCCGCTGTCGGTGAGGTACGACGCATACGCGCGATCGGGACGGTCGGCGGGTGATCCGGTCGGCTCGAGCAGGTAGACCAACGTGTGGCCCGCACCCTTGCCATGCATCCGGTCGAGCACCGTGAGCTCGAAGCTCTCCACCGTCACCCGGCTGCGGTGGACCGGGTCGTCCCACCCCGCAGCGCTGAGGGCCGACGCGAAGAGGCGATCGAGCGGGAGACCGATCGCCGCCGAGCGACTCGCGTGTTTCAGTTCGGCTACCAGCGCGACCTCGGCTCCGGCCGGCTCATCGAGAATCTCGAGGAGATCCTCGAGCCGCAGCATCCGCTCTGTTCCATCGAAGTCCGTGTTGCGCGGACGCACCTCCGGCAGTCGCTCCCGGGTGGTGAGGGTCGCGAGCTCCGCCCAGGTGAAGTCCTCGGTGAACCACCCGGTGACCCGCACGCCGTCGACGGTCTTGGTGGTGCGACGGTGGGCGAACTCGTGACGGGATGCGACATCCGTCGTTCCCGAGATCTCAGCCTCATGCCGCACCACCAGCACGCCGTCGCGCGAGGCGACCAGGTCGGGCTCGACCGCATCGACCCCCATCGAGATGGCCAGTCGGAACGCGCTACGGGTGTGCTCTGGCCGGTAGCCGCTGGCGCCCCGGTGTGCGATCACGATGGGGCGGGCGGATGTCACGGACCCACGCTACGCCGCGTGCCCTCGCCGATCGCCGTTGCTACCCTCCCGTAGGTGACCTGGTGCGCGAACTGCTCGGCACCGCTTGAACCGCAGTGGAAGTTCTGCATCCGCTGCGGCATTGCGGTCGAGCGCGTGATCCCGGCGGCGATCCGTCCTGAGACGGCGATCCGTTCATCAGACGACGCGCCCACGCCCCGGCGGCGGATCAACGTGCCGCTCTTGCTCGGTGTCGCGCTCGCCATCGCGGGCGTCGTGCTCGTGGGATACATGTTCGTCACCTTGAGCGGGCGCTCGTGATCGCAGCGGTCGGATGGCGCCGAGCCGTCGCGGTGGCTCGCGCGTTCGCTCGCAGCGTCGCGTTCGACGAGACGAGCACGGCCTTTCCAGCGACAGCCGAGGATCCCACCCGTAAAATAAGTGCACGTGCCGAGACGATCGTCTCGCCGACACCGTGAAAGAGGAACCGATGGCCAACCCAGCCTTCAACAACTCGCCGGCCTTCTCGCCCCGCGCGAACGGCTCTGCGGGGATGTACCAGCCGCAGGGTGCTGCGGCAGCGAAGAACCTCAGCGCGTCGCAGCTCGACGAGCTGTACTCGCGTCCCGCCGCAGGTCCGACCGAGACCGACCGGATGACCTACGAGGACACGATCGTCAAGACCGTGGTCGCGTTCGGTCTGCTCCTGGTCGGTGCCGTCGTCGGATGGATCATCCCGATCCTCGCGCTTCCCGCGGCGATCGTCGGATTCGTGCTCGCGCTCGTCAACATCTTCAAGAAGAAGCCGTCTCCGGCGCTCGTGCTGAGCTACGCGGCGGTCGAGGGTGTCTTCGTCGGTGGCATCTCGCAGTTCTTCGAGACCCAGTACCCGGGTATCGCGGTGCAGGCGGTGCTCGGCACCCTGGTGGTCGTCGGCGTCACCCTCGCGCTGTTCGCAAGCGGCAAGATCCGCGCCTCCAAGCGGGCGACGAAGATCTTCCTCATCGCAATGGTCGGCTACCTGGTGTTCTCGCTGCTCAACTTCGGTCTGACCGCCTTCGGCGTGCTCGACGGCTTCGGCCTGCGTGAGGGCCCGCTCGGCCTCATCATCGGCGTCTTCGTGATCCTGCTCGCGGCCTACTCGCTCGTGCTCGACTTCGACCAGGTCCAGACCGGCGTGCAGCGCGGGGCTCCCCGCATCTACGCCTGGACGGCAGCGTTCGGCATCATGGTGACCGTCGTCTGGCTGTACACCGAGATCCTGCGACTGCTCGCGATCTTCCGCGACTAGCACCACCCGCACTGCGAAGGGCCGTCCTCCGGGGCGGCCCTTCGGCATGTGCCGTTACATCGATCACGCGGAGCGTTCATCCGCGACCCCTCGACGGCGGCGCGCTCGCCTCCTACCGTGGGAGCACGTCCAACATGAAGGAGCTACCGATGCAGATCGACAAGAGCCAGATCCTCGACTTCTTGAAGAGCCGGGGAGATCACGACAACGCCGCTAAGGCCGACGGCGAGCTGCCCGACAAAGTCGACACCGATAAGGACTCCGGCCTGCTGAGCAAGTTCGGCATCGACGTCGGTGACCTGCTGGGCAAGCTGCCCGGCGGCCTCGGCGACAAGCTGCCCAAGGGGCTGCTGTAACCGTCACTCCCACTCGATGGTGCCCGGAGGCTTCGACGTGACGTCGAGCACGACGCGGTTGACTCCGGGCACCTCGTTGGTGATGCGATTCGAGATCCGGGCCAGCACGTCGTAGGGCAACCTGGTCCAGTCGGCGGTCATCGCATCTTCCGATGACACCGGCCGTAGCACGATGGGGTGGCCGTAGGTGCGTCCGTCACCCTGCACGCCGACCGAGCGCACGTCGGCCAGAAGCACGACCGGGCACTGCCAGATCTCCTGGTCGAGGCCGGCTGCGCTGAGCTCAGCCCGCGCGATCGCATCCGCTCGCCTCAACAACTCGAGCCGCTCGCGGGTCACCTCGCCGACGATGCGGATCCCGAGGCCCGGGCCGGGGAAGGGCTGACGTCCGACGATCGTGTCGGGGAGTCCGAGCTCACGTCCGAGGGCGCGCACCTCGTCTTTGAACAGCGCACGAAGCGGCTCGACGAGCTCGAACTGCAGGTCTTCCGGCAGGCCGCCGACGTTGTGGTGGCTCTTGATGTTGGCGGTACCGGTCCCTCCACCGCTCTCGACGACATCGGGGTAGAGCGTGCCCTGCACCAGGTATCGGATCTGCTCACCTTCGCCCGCCGCCTCGAGTACGAGCGCCTCGGCGGCGTTCTCGAAGCTACGAATGAATTCCCGGCCGATGATCTTGCGCTTCTGCTCCGGATCACTGACGCTGGCGAGCGCGTCGAGGAACTGGTCGACCGCATCCACCGTCACCAGGCGCACCCCGGTGGAAGCGACGTAGTCCTCCTCCACCTGACGCCGCTCGTCCTGCCGCAGCAGGCCGTGGTCGACGAAGATGCACACGAGCTGGTCGCCGACCGCCTCATGCACGAGTGCAGCGGCGACAGCTGAGTCGACACCTCCCGACAGACCGCAGATGACGCGGCCCGAGCCCACCTGCTCGCGGATGCGGGCGACCTGTTCCGCAATGACGCTGCCGCTGTTCCAATCGGCGGGGATGCCGGCCGCCCGGTGCAGGAAGTTCGCAAGCACGTTCTGCCCGTATTCGCTGTGCTTCACCTCCGGATGCCACTGCACCCCGTACAGTCGACGCTCGTCGCTCGCGAACGCGGCCACGGGAGTGGATGCGCTCGACGCGAGAACGTCGAAACCGGCGGGCGCCTTCGCAACCGAGTCGCCGTGGCTCATCCACGCCGTCTGCTCCCGCGGCTGCCCGCCGAGCAGGCTGCTGTCGCCCGCGACGAGAGTGACGGCCGTTGACCCGTACTCGCGCAGGCCGGTGTTGGCGACTTCGCCGCCGAGCTGCTGGGCCATCACCTGGAAGCCGTAGCAGATGCCGAGCACCGGCACCCCGAGATCGAGGATGCCCGGATCGAGCGACGGCGAGCCGGGCTCGTACACACTCGACGGCCCCCCGCTGAGCACGATGCCGATCGGATTCATCGCCGCCACTTCGGCGGCGGTGATGGTGTGCGGCACGATCTCGGAATACACGTTCGCCTCGCGCACACGGCGAGCGATGAGCTGCGCGTACTGCGCGCCGAAGTCGACTACCAGCACCGGTGCCTGCGCGGTCGTCTCCGGCCGGTCGAGTCCGGGGTTGGCAGGGGAAGCGGTGGGCTCGGGCTGGGCTCCGCTCATCGTGTCGCCCCGGCGAACTGCGCGCCGCGCTCGAGCTCGGCCAGCTCCCCTCGGGCGATCCGCGTCATCCGGTGCTCGACGATGAATGACAGGAACGGCACCACGCCCCCGAGCGCGATCACGATGAATCGCGAGAACGGCCAGCGCATCAGGGTCCAGAGCCGGAAGTCGGCGAACAGGTACACCACGTACAGCCACCCGTGGGCAATGAGGATGGCGGTGCTGAGATTGAGCGCGGTGACCGTGTCGATCGGCACGAGGGCGAAGAACCCGTTCGGCCCGCCGACCTCCATCTCACGCTGGATCGGCGTGTACTTGAACAGCATCTCGAACACCAGGAGCAGCAGGAGCACGCCCGTGACGTAGGCGGCGATGCGGTAGAACGTCAGCGCCGATCGGATGCGAGGCAGATCGGACAGCTTCGGTTTCAAGGGCATGCGCTCAGTTTACGGTCGGGTGCCTGGCGCTTTCCGAGCGCCCGGCGCTGCTCTCGCGCTCTGCCTCCTCGCGCTCGTCGACCTCCCGCTCCCAGGCGTCCTTGACCAGTCGGTACCAGAGGAAGACGGCGAAGATCGAGAACACCGCCCACTCGGCGGCGTAGAAGAGGTTCAGCCAGTTGAGGCTGACCTCCTGCTCGGGCTCGGGGGCGTCGATGAGATCGAGCCCGGGAACCTCGGCGCCCGAGACGAGGTAGCCGGAGTAGCTCCGACCCTCGAAGTCGGTCCACTCGTTCACGAGTGCTGACGGCGCCATCACACTGCGCTCGCCCGCTTCGAAGTCGGTCAGCTGCGGTGCCTCCGGCGCCACGTAGCGCCCGGCGAGTGTCACGTCCGAGGAAACCGATCCCCCTGCGGCGACGCCACCTGCGCCCAGTTCGGCGGCGACAGATTCGGCCCGCTCCCGATCGGCGGCCCACCCGAGCGCCACGGCGAGCGCCGCGTCGTCCGTCTGAAGGCGTCCGATCACCCAGTAGCCCTCCTCGCCCCCGTTCAGACGCTCACTCAACACCGAGTAGTCGCCGGGAACGAGATCGCCGGAGACCTCGACGAGCTGCCCGACCTGCCCCTCCAGAGTCGGAGCCTGCGGCTCGGTCACCTCGCTCAGAGGGCGCACGGTCTCGGTATCCCGCTCGACGACGACACCGGAGGCGATGCTCCGCGCCAGCTGCCACTGACCGAGGGCGGCGAACCCGGCAGAGACCGCGAGGGCGAGCACGAGCAGCGCGATCCACCGGGGGCGGCGGGCGACCGACCACACGTCAGTACTCCGGATCCCGGGGCCGCGCAGCCCGATCCGACCGCGGATCCGACTGCGCATCCGACTGCTCCGCGGCCTGCACCTCGCGCGGGTCGGGCGTATCTTCCGCGAGTATGCCGATTCCCGTGGCGTCGGTGAAGAGGGCCGCGTCGGCATCATCCTCGCGTTCGAACCCGGCGAGGAGCCGCTCGGTCTCGGCCTCCTGACCGGATGTCGCCGCCTGGACCAGAGCGATGCTCTGCTCCGCGGTGCGATCGCGCTCCGGATCCCGGCGGCGACGCCGGCCGGTGAGGGCCGACCCGATGCGCTCGGAGTTGACCGCGAGCACCGGGCCGATCACCGACATCGTCAGCACGTACAGACCGGCGAAGGGCACGATCCGCGGATCGAGACCGGCGCCGATGGACAGCGTCGCGAGGATGAGGGCGAACTCACCCCGGTTCTGCAGCATCGAGCTCGCATTGAGCCCCTCGGCGGGGGTGAGCCCGTTGAGCCTCGCGATCAGTTGGCCGCCCAGGGTGTTGATGACCAGGGTCATGATCACCGCGCCTGCAACGGGCAGCACGACCTCTCCGAAGGTCGACGGGTCGAGCGCGAGACCGAAGTTGAGGAAGAAGAAGGCGCCGAATACGTCACGCAACGGAAGGGCGAGCTGCTCGATCCGGGTGCGGAATCGGCTCGCTCCGAGCACGAGGCCGATGAGGAACGCACCGATCGCGTCGGACACCCCGAGCAGCTCACCGATGCCGCCGAATGCCACCGCCAGACCGAAGAACAAGATGGTGAACAGCTCATCGTCGCGGGTGCGTACCAGCCGCGACACCACCCGCCCTCCCCATCGTGCGAGCGCGAACATGGCGATGAGGAAGGAGAACGAGACCGCCAGCTCGATCACGATGAGCCAGACATCCGTGTCGCCGCTCAGCACGACGGCGACGATCGCGAGATAGACGGCGATGTAGACGTCCTCGAGCACCATGATGCCGAGAATGACCGGGGTCTCGCGGTTGGCCAGCCGCCGGAATTCGATGAGTAGTTTGGTGACGATCGCGCTCGACGACGTCGCAGTCATCCCCGCGATGATCAGCG
>CAXTLO010000111.1:0-8668 GCA_964244965.1 uncultured Marisediminicola sp. | reverse complement strand
ATCTTCCTGCCGTACAGCCAGGAGGGGTACGACGCCGTCGCGGCTCTCGCCTACGACGAGCTCGTCGGGATCTACCAGATCGCAGCGAAGACCGAGCGCCAGAACGCCGACGACGCCCTCAAGGAGCGCGTGCGCACGCAGATCATCGCGCAGGTCGACGCAGGCGAGCTCAGCGGCGACATCCCGCCCATGGTGAGCGCGGCGTACAAAGCCGTCACCAAGACCGTCGTGCGCACTCGCATCCTCTCCGAGGGCGTACGCATGGACGGTCGCGGGCTCGCCGACATCCGCCCGCTCGACGCGGAGGTGCAGGTCATCCCGCGCGTGCACGGCTCGGCGATCTTCCAGCGTGGCGAGACCCAGATCCTGGGCGTCACCACGCTGAACATGCTCAAGATGGAGCAGCAGATCGACAGCCTCGCGCCGGTCACCAAGAAGCGCTACCTGCACCACTACAACTTCCCGCCCTACTCCACCGGTGAGACCGGTCGGGTCGGGTCGCCTAAGCGTCGCGAGATCGGGCACGGCTTCCTCGCCGAGCGCGCGCTCGTGCCGGTGCTGCCTCCCCGCGAGGAGTTCCCCTACGCGATCCGCCAGGTATCCGAGGCTCTCGGATCCAACGGGTCGACATCGATGGGCTCCGTCTGCGCATCCACCCTGTCGCTGCTCAACGCCGGAGTGCCGCTGCGCGCCCCGGTCGCCGGCATCGCGATGGGACTCGTCACCGACCAGCACGAGGGGCAGACCCGTTACGCGGCGCTGACCGACATCCTCGGGGCGGAAGACGCGCTCGGCGACATGGACTTCAAGGTCGCGGGCACGGCCGAGTTCGTCACGGCGATCCAGCTCGACACCAAGCTCGACGGGATCCCGTCGGCGGTGCTCGACGGGGCGCTCAAGCAGGCCAAGGAGGCCCGCACCGCGATCCTCAATGTGATCAACGCGGCGATCGACGCGCCCGACGAGATGGCTCCGACCGCGCCTCGCGTGATCTCGGTGCAGATCCCGGTGGACAAGATCGGCGAGCTGATCGGCCCGAAGGGCAAGACGATCAATCAGATCCAGGATGACACTGGGGCCGACATCTCGATCGAGGATGACGGAACGGTGTACATCGGTGCGGTCGACGGTCCGTCTGCCGAGGCCGCCCGTCTCGCGGTCAACGCGATCGCGAACCCGCTGAACCCGGAGGTCGGCGAGCGGTTCCTCGGAACCGTCGTCAAGATCGCGACGTTCGGTGCGTTCGTGTCTCTCACCCCGGGCAAGGACGGCCTGCTGCACATCAGCGAGGTGCGAAAGCTCGCCGGTGGGAAGCGCGTCGAGAACGTCGAAGACGTGCTCGGCGTCGGCCAGAAGATCCAGGTCGAGATCACCAAGATCGACGACCGCGGAAAGCTGTCGCTCGCGCCGGTCGTCGACGAGCCCGTCACGGGCGACACCGACGGCTCTGCGGCCACGAGCGAGTCCTTCGACTCCTCCGACGTCCAGGTCTGACAGGCACAGCATCCGACAGGCCCGTCGCACTCCGGTGTGACGGGCCTGTCGCCGTCCGTCGGCATACTGAGGCGGTGGCGCATCAGTCCGAAGTCCTGTTCATCGGCGGGCGGTCGGGTGTCGGCAAGTCGACGGTCGCCGGTCGGATGCACGAGCTGCTCTCCTCGTCCGAGGTGCGGCATGCGGTGATCGAGGGCGACACCCTCGACCTCTCCTGGCCGACGGCGTGGGAGCACCAGCTGGCCGAGCGCAATCTCGCCGCGATCTGGGCCAACTACCGGCAGCTCGGCTATCGGCGGTTGATCTACACGAACACCGTGAGCATCCTCGAGATGGACACGCTCGCGGCCGCGATGGGTGACGCCCCACAAGTGGTCGGTGTGCTGTTGACAGCCGATGACGCCAGTATCGAGAACCGGCTCACCCGTCGAGAAGCAGGCGAGGCCCTCGAGACCCACCTCCGGAGGAGCCGCGCCCGTGCCGCTGAGCTCCACACGCGAGCGCCGGCGTCCGTTCACCGGGTGGTGACGGACGGACGGAGCGTCGGCGAGGTCGCCGCGGAAGTGCTCGCGATTGCGGGCTGGGGCGGCTGAACCCTACCGCCGGTGAGATGCTGGCACGCTCAGCAGCACGGCGTCACCGGAGCGGCGGGCGGTTAGCCTGATCCGATGCGCCCGTTCCTGCTGCTCGCCACCCGCTCGGAGGACGAGGCGGCCGACGGTGAGTACGAGGCGTTCCTCGCGGCGGGAGGGCTCGAATCGCACGAGCTGCGCCGCATCCGGCTCGAGGAGCGCCCGATGCCGACCATCGACTTGGACGAGTACTCGGGGGTGATCATCGGCGGCAGCCCCTTCAACGCCGGAGACGATGAAAGCGCGAAGAGCCCGGTGCAGCGGCGCGTGGAGGGCGAGCTGAGCGATCTCCTCGACGAGGTGATCCGACGCGACTACCCGTTCCTCGGCGCCTGTTACGGAGTCGGGCTGCTCGGCGTCCATCAGCGCGGCGTCGTCGATCACACCTATGCCGAGCCGGTGGGCCGCACCACGGTGACCTTGACCGACGAGGGCAGCGACGACCCGCTCTTCAGCCGGCTCGAGCCGCGGTTCGACGCGTTCGTGGGTCACAAGGAGGCGAGTACCGTGCTTCCGGTGGGCGCCGTCCTGCTCGCGACAGGGGAGCGCTGCCCGGTGCAGGCGTTCCGGGTCGGGACGAACGTGTACGCGACCCAATTCCATCCCGAGCTCACGGTCGAAGGGATTGTCACCCGCATCCGGGTGTATCGCGATCACGGGTACTTCCCGGCTGAGACGATGGACGAGCTCATCGCCGAGGTGCGTGGCGCGTCGGTCGAGGTCCCCGCGCGTCTGATGGCCGCCTTCGTGGAGCGCTTTGCGACTTCCTGACCGCTACGCCTGTCTCACCCGACGGATGATCGCATCCACGGTCATCCCGAGGACGATGGCGATGACGACGGACACGAGGATGGCGAGAACGGGTCGATCGGGAAGCGCCGTGCCCACGAGGGCTCCGACAGCGCAGTTGTAGATCGCCCACGCGAGCCCGGCCGCAGCGGACAGCGGGAGGTACTGACGCAGCGATAGCCCGCTCGCACCGGCCGCGAGGTTCACGGCGATCCGGGCGAATGGAATGTAGCGGGCGGTGAAGATCAAGACAGCGGTGCGCTGCAGGACCGTGCGCCTCACAGATGTGAGGGCCGCCGCGATCCGGCCTCGACGCTGCCACGACCAGCGGTCCAGCCCGACCCGCCGACCGACGGTGAAACACAGCAGGTCTCCCACCACCGCGCCCACCGCCGCGACCGGGATGACGAGGCCGAGAGGCGGCGTGCCCGTCGAAGCCCACAGCGCGCCGAGCGCGACGACGACGGTCTCGCTCGGGAGGATGACGATGAAGGCATCGCCGACGACGAGGAAGAAGAGTGCTGGATACAGCCACCCAGAACCGGTGACCGCCTCGATCCACGTCTGGTCCACGGCACCGTTCTACGCGGAAGACGTGAACGGTAGATGCCGGGCTTGCTGATCACGCGAGTCGAGGTCACAGTCGATCCGCGATTCGCCGCATCCGGGCGTGTCGCACGCTTCAACCTGAGGTCGAGAGTAAGACTTCGGGCATCATAACGAGGAGCGCTACCGAGGGGGTCTCCAATGGCACGACACCGAGCGAGCAACGGTCTGACCCTCTCCCGCGCTCGGCATCGTGCTCCGGGACCGTTCCAACTCGTGCTCGAACGAGGACTCCGGTCGGCCGTCGTCGCACTCGCCGCCGCCATGCTCGTCATGACCATGGTCGGCAGCGATCCGTCATTCTCCGGGAGGAATTGACACCGTGAATCGACCCGCCGATCGCCGCTCGTCCCGCCGGACGAGCGGCGATCGTCATTTCCGCGTCGTGCGGTCAGGCCGGCGGTGTCTCCGAGGTCGCGATGAACTGCGCCCGACCGATCACTTGAGTGAGCATGGTGAAGCCGAGGGCAGCAGGGGTGCTTCCGCTCTCGAGGTCGAGGTGATCCACTCCGAGGGCACTGAGTGTGAAGAAGTAGCGGTGCTCACCGTGCCCTGGCGGCGGCGCTGCGCCGAGGAAACGCTCGAGTCGGAGCTCGTTTGGGAGAGTGACGGCAGCCTCCGGCAGGAGACCCGCGCCCGGGTCGCCCGCGTTGGCGGGGAGATTCGTGAGGTCGGACGGCAGGTTGTACACGGCCCAATGCCAGAAACCACTTCCGGTCGGCGCGTCAGGGTCGTACACGGTGAGGGCGAAGCTCTTCGTGCCCTCCGGAGCGCCCTTCCATTCGAGCGTCGGGGACCGGTCATCTCCGCCCGCACCGGCGATGCCGGAGCGCGCCCACGCCGGCAGCGCGCTTCCGTCAGGCACATCCGGGCTCGTGAGCGTGAATGTCTGCACCTCTGGCAGTCTCCAATTCGGGTCGTTGGCCATGCGCGTTTCCTCTCGTCGATGTGGACCCATGTCTACGCATGCACTCTGACAGCCGGCTGGCCGTCGGATGCGCGGTCTCGGCGGCCATCGTGACCGATGACGACCTCACCGCCACGCCGTCGGTAACGATTGCGACAACCTGCCGGTCCGGGCGCCGGCACCGCCTACCCTCAGAACGAGAGCCGCGGATCACAGCGTTCCGGCGGCCTCTGATCACGACCCCGTGGGAGCATGCATGACCAGAGTGACCTCCCGCTCCCATCCCGTCGTGCCGTCGTTCGCTCATCCGGTCGATGCGCATTCTGCGGGGGAGCCGACGTCCCGCGAGTCGGATCCCAGCACCGGACCGGTGATGACACGACGACGTCGACTCGGGCAGACCGACCTCCGCGTGTTCCCCCTGGCCATCAGCGGGAACGTCTTCGGTTGGACGGCGGACGTCACGGCGGCCGAGTCAGTGCTGGACACCTACGCGGAATTCGGCGGAAACTTCGTCGACACGGCGGACTCGTACGCGAGTGGCCGCAGCGAGACGATGATCGGCAACTGGATGCGCGCCCGCCGCAACCGCGATGAGCTCGTGATCGCGACCAAGATCGGGAAGAGCGCCGACAACACCGGGCTGAGCCAGCGTGCCATCGCCCGAGCCGTCGACGCGTCACTGTCCCGGCTGGGGACCGAGACGATCGACCTCCTCTATCTGCACGTCGACGACCCCGCAGTCCCCTTCGAGGAGACGCTGCTCGCCGTCGACGAACTCGTGGCCAGCGGCAAGGTGCGCCACCTCGGCGCATCCGACCACAGTGGCAACCGACTGGTCGAGGCCCGCGTCATCTCGGCTCAACTGGGTGCTCGACCGATCGCGGCCCTGCAATCGCACTACAACCTCGTACACCGCCGCGAATACGAGGGCACCCTAGCAACCGTCGCCGGTCAGCAGAGACTCGCGGTGATGCCGAGGTTCGCGCTCGCGAGCGGCTTCCTCACCGGCAAGTACCGGTCCAGGGGCGACATCGTCCGTAGCAATCGGGGACCGGCGGTGTCGACGAATCTGACGCGGCGGGGCATGCGGGTGCTCGCTGCCCTGGATGCCGTGGCCGCCGAGCATCACGTGGTTCCCGCGACCATCGCCCTCGCCTGGCTGCTCACCAAACCGTCGGTAGTCGCCCCGGTGGCAAGTGCAGGGGATGCCGCACAGGTGCTCGACCTCGTCGCGGCGTCATCCGTGCAGCTGACCCGCCATCAGGTCGCCGTGCTCGACCGCATCTCCGCCTGAGTGACGGCTCGACGCGCTGCCCAACGGCTCGGCAGACTGTTCGACGGCTCGACAGCCTGTTCGACCGCACACCGCCTCGGGCCGGCTTCCCGCCCGCCGTCGGGCGGTGGCGTGCGAAGGCCCGGATCCGGGCGGGATCCGGGCCCCCTCGCACCGTGACATCCGGACACCAACCGCGGTCACGGCGGAATCGAACAGCGCAGACGATCAGGCGCTGAGGGGCTCCTCGTCCGCTACCTCGTGCAGCACGCGCTCGACGGCGCGGTGCAGCGCAGACGCAGCGGCGATGGGATCGCCCGCGTACCCGCCGGTCATCGCACCGTCCCGAGCGAGGATGATCTCGTCGGCGGCATCGCCCGGCATCGCATGTCCGGCGTCGCGCAGGAGGTCCACCATCACGTCGGTGTACCAATCGCGGTGAGCGCTCACCGCGACTCGGACATCGTGGCGTGGATCGGAGAACTCGGCGGCGGCGTTGATGAACGCACAGCCGCGGAAACCCGTGCGCTGCACCTCCGAGGCGATCTCGCGGATGAACTCGTTGAATAGAGCGGCCGGGTCGGGGAACGAGCGACGGAGGTCGTCGAAGGCGTCGGCGGTCTGCTGGTGACGTCCCTTGAGGTATTCGCCGATGAGGCGGTCCTTCGAGCCGTAGTGCTTGTAGAAGGTGGCCTTCGTGACCGAGGACTCGGCGATGAGCCGGTCGATTCCGACTGAGCGGATGCCGTCTTCGTAGAAGAGGCGGTCCGCAGTCTCGAGGATGCGGCGCTTGGCGCCAGGCCCCGACGGCAGGGTCTGCGCGAGGGCACGCTGTGCGGCCGGATCAGTTTCTACGACCGTCACAGCGTGGCTCCCTCGGGCATATCGGGCTAGGTGTCCTCAACAGCCTTTGAGGCAGCTGACCGGACCCAGGGGGGTGATCCGGCATCATTCACGACCGCGGTTCGGGTCCGCGGCCGGTGGTGCAGTGCGTCACCCTCGGTCGGTGACGCAGACATCACGTTAGCAAGGTTTTGCGACAGACAAGTCTGTTTGTCCTCTTTTTTCTTCGTGTCGCCGCCCCAGTTCGGGGGCGGGGTCGGATAGCTGCCGTATGCTCATCGCGATGACCGGCGCAGTGCAGTTCCCCCTCGGCCTCTCCGAACTCTCCTTCACCGCAACCGGTGACTCGCTGGTGCGGCGATCGATCCTCCCCAGCGGCGTCAGGGTTCTCAGCGAACGGGTCCCAGGCGCCCGCAGCGCCACGATCGGCTACTGGGTGGCCGCCGGTTCACGAGACGAGGTCCCCGGCGGATTCGGCTCCACCCACTTCCTCGAGCACCTTCTGTTCAAGGGCACCACCAGCCGAAGCGCCCTCGACATCGCGGTGAGCTTCGACGCGGTCGGCGGCGAGCAGAACGCCATGACGGCGAAGGAGTACACCTGCTACTACGCCAAGGTGCGCGATCAGGACCTTCCCATGGCGGTCGAAGTGATCGCCGACATGCTCACGTCGTCGGTGCTGGATCGCGCCGAGTTCGAGACCGAGCGGGGCGTCATCCTCGAGGAATTGGCGATGGCCGACGACGACCCGGCGGATGTCGCTGGCGAACGACTGTACGAAGCCGTGTTCGGCGACCATCCGCTCGGCCGACCGATCGGCGGCGACGCCGAGACGATCTCTACGGTGAGCCGCGACGCCGTGTGGGAGCACTACCGGGCCAACTACCGTGCACAGGATCTCGTGATCACCGTGGCGGGCGCTGTCGATCACGACGAGGTGGTAGCCGGTCTGGCACGGGCACTCGAGTCTGCGGGATGGGACCTCTCGGCGGCGTCCGCGCCGGTCGAGCGCCGCGATCCGTCCAGGGTGCACATCTCGCAGGGGGCACCGACGGTCGTGGTGCAGCGCCCGATCGAGCAGGCGAACGTGCTCCTGGGAGTGCCGGGCCTCGCCGCGAGCGACGAGCGCCGCTCCACGCTCGCCGTGCTCAACTCGATCTTCGGCGGCGGGATGTCGTCACGCCTGTTCCAAGAGGTGCGCGAGAAGCGCGGGCTCGCCTACTCGGTGTACTCGTTCTCGTCGGGGTACTCCGACGCCGGGATCTTCGGGCTCTACGCGGGCTGCTCGCCCGCGAAGCTCGGGCAGGTCACCGAACTTCTCATCGGCGAGTTCGAGCGGCTGGGTGCCGGCGGCGTGAGCGCGGACGAATTGTCCCGCGCGGTCGGCCAGCTCGGCGGAGCGTCGGCGCTGGCTTTGGAGGATTCCGACACGCGCATGTCGCGGCTCGGGCGTGCCGAGCTCACTCTCGGAGAGTTCGCCGACCTCGACGAATCGTTGCGACGGCTCTCGCGGGTGACGGCGCAGGATGTCGCGGAGCTGGCTCGAGACCTCGTGTCCCGTCCTCTGTCCATCGTGGCCGTCGGATCCGTCGACGAGTCGACGCTGCCTGTCGCCGCGACGCTCTGACCGCCCTCCCGCTCCGACCTGAGGATCGACGAATGTCCCACTACCTCTATCTGGTCCGGCACGGCGAACAGCAGGATGCCGAGCACGGACTTCCTGACGGTCCGCTATCGGAGCGGGGCAAGCGCCAGGCCACCGCGATCGCCGAGCGGCTCAGCGGGGTGCCGTTCGATGGCGCATGGCACTCCCCGTTGCAGCGGGCCGAGGAGACCGTCGAGATCATGAGGGCGCGCATGCCGAGCCTGCAGCCGGAGCCGTCCAACCTGCTGTTCGACTGCATCCCGTCTGGGCCTACCCCAGACATGCCGCACGCGTTCCGTCCGTTCTTCGGCTCCGTGACGGAGGCGGAGATCGAGGCGGGTACGGCTCAGATGACCGATGCGGTCGCCGAGGGGCTCGTTCCGTCGCGCGACGACAACCACCATCTTCTGATCACCCACAATTTCGTGATCGGATGGTTCGTGCGCGAGGTCTTCGAAGCCCCCGCGTGGCGCTGG
>CAXTLO010000110.1:0-8739 GCA_964244965.1 uncultured Marisediminicola sp. | reverse complement strand
GGGATGGGGAAGGTGCGCGAGACGGACCCGGCGGTGACCACGATGATGTCGTAGTCCACGACCCACGGATCGCCGATCTCCGGGGTGATGGTCGCGGTCTTCGACGCGTGGTCGATGGCGGTGACCTTGGCGGTGACCACCTCGGTCTTGTGCAGGTGGCGTCGCAGCGGCACGACCGCGTGACGCGGCTCGATCGACCCGGCCGCCACCTCAGGCAGGAAGGGCTGATAGGTCATGTACGGCAGCGGGTCGACGACGATGACCTCGGCCTCACCGGCGGTCAGCCACTTCTCGAGGCCCAGAGCTGTGTAGAACCCGGCGTATCCGCCGCCAACGATCAGGATTTTAGGCACGGAATCCAGCCTACCTACTTCGGAAGGCGCCGGAACTGCGATACCGCCCCGGTGACGGCGGCGATCACGAGGCCACCGAACACGACGAACACCGCAAGCGGGATGCCCACATCGCGGAGGGCGCCGACCGTCGGAAGCAGCGTGCCGAGCGGCGAGCCAGGGCCCGCTCTGGTCGGCGGCTCCGGCGCCACGTCGGGTTGAGGTTGCGGCACCACCGTGGGGGACGGTGATGCCTCCGCGCGTCGATTCACCCGGATCCATTCGGTGAGGTCGCCCATCGGATTCGCCTCGACCGGCGCCACGGATGCGGTGACGGCCGCGGCGGCATCCATCAATCCGAATCCGTAGATAGGACTCGGCACGGGCACACCGGGCGAGCTGGCGGTCGCGATGATCCGGTTGATGACGTTGGCGGCGTCGAGTTCGGGATGCGCCGCGCGCACGAGTGCGACGAGGCCGGATACGAGCGGGGCCGCGCCGCTGGTGCCCGCCCACTCCGCGTATTCGTCGCCGGGCAGCGCTCCGACGAGCCCCTCGCTCGGCGCTGACACGGTGATGGTGCTGCCCTGGGATGAGGCGTCGAGGCTCGCCCGGCGCTGCTGGTCGACTCCGGCGACGGTCAGTACGCCGGGCATCGTGGCCGGCGCCCCCACCGAGACCGTGCCGCTGCCGCGGTTGCCGGCGGCGGCGACGATCACGACGTCTTGCTGCATGGCGTAGAGGAACGCGTCATCCCAGCTCTCGGGCCAGTCCAGGGTGTTGCGGGTGAGCGACATGTTGATGACATCGGCGCCGTTGTCCACCGACCACCGCACCGCTTCGGCGATCTGGTCGTCAGAGCTCGTCGTGCCCACGCCAAACCCGACCGATACCGACAGGAGGTCGGCCTCGGGCGCCACGCCGATGACGCCGTCGGCGTTCCCTGAGCCGTGACCGTGCCCGGCGATCAGCGATCCGACGAGCGTGCCGTGGTCGACGCCCTGGCCCTCGCCGTCACCCACCGGGGTCTCACCGTCCGAACTGCCGACCCCGGAGAAGTCCGCGCCGCCGATCACGGTGCCGGCCAGATCCTGATGGCTGCCGTCCACGCCGGTGTCGATCACGGCAACGGTCACGCCGGCTCCGCGCGTGGTCTGCCACGCCTGCTGCACCCCGTATTCGGCGAGCCAGTACTGCCGATTCCTCACCTGGTCGGCCGCGGCCGGTGATGCGATGAGCACGACGGATGCCGCAGCGAGCAGCAGCGCGGCGGAGGCGACCTGCCCGCGCCGCATCCGGTCCGGGCTCACGTGGCGGCTCCGGGCGCGGACGACGCGGAGAGCGACGCGGCGACGCGCGCTTCGGACTGCGGGATCGCGCACTCGCAGCGCTCCGGTGCCCATGAGCCCCGCGCCAGAGCGAGATCGCCGATCGGGTTGACCCCTGGACCTGCGGCGAGCGCGTGCGCCGCGAGCGCGTGCAGACACTTGACTCTGCTCGGCATGCCGCCCGCAGAGATCCCGGCGAGTTCGGGCACGGTCCCGATCGAGTCGCGGTCGGCGAGGTACGCCCGGTGAGCGGCCTGGTAGTCGGCGGCGATGTCAGCATCGTCGCCCAGAACGGCGGACAGCTCCGTCATCACACCGGTTGCCTCGAGCGCCGACATGGCGATGGTGGCGGCAGGGTGACTCAGGTAGTAGAGGGTGGGAAACGGGGTGCCGTCATCCAATCGTGGGCGGGTCGCGACCACGGTCGGCTGTCCGCACCCACAGCGAGCGGCGATCCCGATCACTCCGCGCGCGGGACGGCCGAGCTGGCGGGACACGGCAGCGATGTCTTCGTCAGTCGGAGGGACGAATGGCGGTGTGGCCATGGTCACCCCGCCTCGGGCTCGATCGGTGCGTTCGGATCGATGGGCGCGTCGTCGGTCGGGGTGGTGCCGATAGGCGGCGCGACGATGTCGCCGGGCCCGGCATCCGTCAATCCCGCGGTCAGCACGGACGACAGCATCGATCCGACCCAGTCGACGTCGGTGGTCTGGATGTCGTCGCTGATCGGCAGCCCGTCGGCCGTGGTCGGCACCTGCACGTCGTCGATCACGTTGAAACTGAACTCACCCGGGTACACGTAGTCGAGCCGTTCGCGCGCTCGCGACTGCAGGTAGCTCGGGTCGTCCCATCGCGCACGCTGGTCGATGAGCTCGTCGACGGCAGTCTGCTGCTCCGCGAGCTTCGACTCGAGCGCAGCGACCTCCTGCCGTTGCTCGACCAGGATGCGCAGGCTGGGCGCCAGCACCACAACAGTAAGGATGACGAGGGTGAGCGTCGCGATAGTGAAGCCGGAGAGGCGGATGCTGCGGAGCCAGTTCGCCGGAGCCGACTCGAGTGTCGGAAACGCCACCGGCACCCGCTCGGTACGTTCCCGTCTCACCATGCCCCGAGCATAAGCGCGCACACCTGGCTTCTCTCCCGACCGCCTGGCCGGCGATTCGTGGAGGTTCACCCGATTCGCGTGTGGTGCACCTCACGTGAATCGGGCAACGACCTCCGGAGCGGCCGACCACTGGCCGGGTCGATCGCGCGGTCCGGCGGTCAGGCGGTGAAGCGGGGGAACGCAGTACGGCCGGCGTACACGGCGGCAGAGCCGAGCTCCTCCTCGATGCGCAGCAGCTGGTTGTACTTCGCGACCCGCTCGGACCGCGCGGGGGCGCCGGTCTTGATCTGGCCGCAGTCGGTCGCCACCGCGAGATCGGCGATCGTGGTGTCCTCGGTCTCCCCCGACCGGTGCGACAGCACGGCGGTGTATCCACTGCGCTGCGCCAGCGACACTGCGTCGAGTGTCTCGGTGAGGGTTCCGATCTGGTTCACCTTGACCAGGATCGAGTTCGCGGCGTCCGACTGGATGCCCCGGGCCAGCCGGGTCGGGTTCGTGACGAAGAAGTCGTCCCCGACGATCTGCACCTTCGACCCGAGCTCGGCGGTGAGGTGCGCCCAGCCCTCCCAGTCGTCCTCGTCGAGGGGATCCTCGATCGACACGAGCGGATAGGAGGCGACGAGGTCGGTGTAGTACGCGGACATGTCCCCCGCGCTGAGCTTTTTACCCTCGAACGTGTACTCGCCCCCTTCGAAGAACTCGGACGACGCGACATCCAGCCCGAGCGCGAGATCGGTGCCGGGAGTGAAGCCCGCCTTCTCGATCGCCTCGACGAGGAGGTCGAGCGCGGCGCGGTTGCTGTCCAGGTTGGGCGCGAATCCGCCCTCGTCGCCCAGGCCGGTGCTCAGGCCCTTGCCGTGCAAAATGGATTTGAGGGCGTGATAGGTCTCGACACCCCAGCGCAGGCCTTCGGAGAAGGTCTCCGCCCCGATCGGCAGGATCATGAACTCCTGGATGTCGACGTTGGAGTCGGCGTGCGATCCGCCGTTGATCACGTTGAGCATCGGCACGGGCAGCGTATGAGCGTTGGGGCCGCCGAGGTAGCGGAACAGCGGCAGGTCGGCGGAGTCCGCAGCGGCCTTCGCCACCGCGAGGGAGACACCGAGCAAGGCGTTGGCGCCGAGGCGCTTTTTGTTGTCGGTGCCGTCCAGCTCGATCAGCGCGGCATCGACGATGCGCTGTTCGGTGGCGTCGAGCCCCTCGATGGCGGCGGAGATCTCCTCGTTGACCGCGTCGACCGCCTTCGTCACGCCCTTGCCGAGGTAGCGGGCCTTATCGCCGTCGCGCAACTCGTATGCCTCGAAGGCGCCGGTCGAGGCGCCGGACGGGACGGCGGCGCGGGAGACGGTGCCATCGTCGAGGAGGGCTTCGACCTCGACCGTGGGGTTGCCTCGGGAGTCGAGGATCTCGCGTGCTCGGACAATCTCGATCGCGGCCATGGCGGTCTCCTTGGGTTCGGGGATGAGGTCGGAGTCAGTGTCGTTCTGGGAGCGGATGTCGCACTCTCGCCGTACCGGTGGCCCGGATCCGCGCGATCGTCATCCTACCCGCGAGCCTCAGGAGGGCGTGATCGCGACCGCTTGCGGCTGACCGGGCGAACCGCTGCCGAAGCACGTCGCCGTGCTCGAGCGCGGCGCGCTCAGCCGATCGGCCGGAACTCGAGGTCGTCGACCAAGCGGGTCTCGGGCGTCACCGACGCGATCGAGGTGAACCCGGCCGACGCGAGCTGTTCGAGCACGGGTCGGAGGTTGCGCGGTCGGCGCTCGAGGCGCACCCGCGCGCCTCGATCGACTAGCGCGGCCTTGAGGGCCATGAGCGTGCCGGGCATGACCTCCGCGTCGTAGACGAGCGCGACGGCATCCGTCCCCTCCTCCGCCGCGAGTTCGACCAGGTCGACGATGCGCTCGAAGCCGATCGAGAACCCTGCCGCTGGCACGTCGGCGCCGAGAAAGCGGCCGACCATGCCGTCGTATCTGCCGCCACCACCGAGTGACCCCGTGGACCCGGGGTGCGCGATCTCGAAGATCGCCCCGGTGTAGTACCCCATCCCGCGCACGAGGAACGGGTCGAACACGAGCTCTCCCCCGCTCGCGTCGGCTGCAGTCGTGCCGAGGGCGACCAGTTCGTCGACGAGCCGATCGTCGACGCCCGGCGGCAGAGCCGCGCGCACTGCGGCGGCACCGAATGGCAGGGGCCCGGCGGCGTCCGGCCGCGTGAAGAAGGAGTGCAGGGCTGCGACCGCGTCGGCTCCGAACCCACGCTCGCCGAGCTCCGCCACCACCTTGTCATGACCGATCTTGTCGAGCTTGTCGATGGTGATCAGCACACCCTCGTGGTCGGCCGCCGCGAAGCCGAGCGTCTCGAGCATCGCGGTGAGAAGGCGCCGATCGTTGATGCGGATCGTGCAGCCGTCCAGCCCGAGCGCGTGTAGCGTCGCGACCGTCGCGGTGATCAACTCGATCTCGGCGAGCGGGCCCTGCTCTCCGATGACGTCGATGTCGCACTGGACGAACTGCCGGTACCGGCCCCGCTGCGGGCGTTCGGCACGCCACACCGGAGCGATCTGGATCGAACGGAACACGCCAGGCAGCTCCGCCCGGTGCGACGCGTAGAACCTGGTCAGCGGCACGGTCAGATCGAAACGGAGCCCGAGGTCGGCGAGATCCAGCGGATCGACTGCCGCCCGCAGCTGATCCCCCGTCAGACCACGCCGCAACACCGCGAACGCGAGCTTCTCGTTGTCACCGCCGAGTCCGGCGTGCAGCCGGTCGCTGTCCTCCATGACGGGGGTCTCGATCTCGTCGAACCCGTGTGCGGCGTACACGCGGCGGATGACGCCGAGCACGCGCTCCCGGCGGGCTTTCTCTGCGGGAAGGAAATCGCGCATACCCCGTGGCGGCGATACCGAACGGGCGGATGACGCGGAGGAAGCCATCCACCGATTCTCGCAGGGTCGCGAGTGCTGCCATCCTCCGCATGGTCGTCGCCGGCGCCGGCCACAGGCTCCACGAAGATGGCTACCTCGCGCTCGTGACACCGCCGATATGAACAGCTCTGAGCACAGGCCCTTCCCCCGTCTCACTGACCCGACGCCTCATCGAGATTCCATCAGCCAGCGGCAGACGTTTCTCGCGCCGCCTCGACGGTGACGGCCGGCATCGTCACCGCGGCCACGAGTGTGAATGCCCCGGCGATGAGCACCGCGACGAAGACGCTCGCCACTGCGTCGCGGACGGCAGCGGGATCGCCCTCTCCCCCCGATGACGCGAAGATCGCGTTGGCCACGGCCCCGAAGATGGCGATCCCGACGGCGCTCCCGATCGACCGCGCGAACAGGTTGGCGCCCGTGACGACACCGCGCTGATTCCAGGGGACGCTCGCCTGCGCCGCGATGAGGCTCGGTGAGGCGACCAACCCGAGGCCGAGTCCCACGACGAAGCAGCACACCGAGACGGTGGTCACCGAGGGAGCGGACGCGAGCGCGACGAGCACCACCGATCCCGCGAGCACGAATCCCATGCCCACCAGCACAGTTGTGCGGAATCCGAATCGGAGGTAGAGGCGGCCGGACTGCGCCGCAGCGATCGGCCACCCGATCGTCAGCGCGGCGAGGGCGAGTCCCGCCGTCAGCGGGGACACCCCGATCGTGCCCTCGAGGTAGGTGGGAACGTAGGAGGTGAGTCCGATCAGGATCGCGCCGACGCCGAGCGACACCATCGCAGTGGACAGCAGGAGACGGCGGGAGAACACCCACAGCGGCAGGATCGGCTCCGCGGCGCGCGTCTCGACGACGAGAAACGCTGCCAGGAGCACGCCGCCGATACCGAAGGCGCCGATGCTCTCCACCGAGTTCCACGCCCACGCCTGCCCTCCCTGCAGGATGGCGAGGATCAGCAGCGTCATCGATGCCGTGAGCACGCCTGCGCCGAGCCAGTCCACCTTGTGCTCACGTCGCTCGATGCGTTCGTGCAGCGTGCGCTGCAGCATCCACACCGCAGCGATGCACAGCGGGATGTTCACGAAGAAGATCCACCGCCACGAGACGAACTCGGAGAAGACGCCGCCGAGCGTGGGCCCGACCACCGACGAGATGGCCCACACACTCGCGAGGTAGCCCTGCACCTTCGCCCGTTCCGCAACCGAGTAGATGTCGCCGGCGATCGTGATAGCCATCGGCTGGACGGCGCCGGCGCCGAGCCCCTGCAGTGCTCTGAAGGCGATGAGTGCCGGCATACTCCAGGCGAGGCCGCACGCGATGGATCCGAGCAGGAACAGCCCGATGCCGAACAGGATGATGGGCTTGCGCCCGACCACGTCGGACAGTTTCGCGTAAACCGGCACCGACACCGCCTGGGCCAGCAGGTACACGGAGAAGAGCCACGGAAACAGGGAGAACCCGCCCAGCTCGTCGACGATTGTGGGTACAGCGGTCGCGAGGATGGTCGCATCGATAGCCACCAGACCCGTCGAGAGCATCAGGGCGATGAGGATCGGCCCGCGCTCCGAACGGAATCCGACGTCGGCGACCCGCGTCACGCGGAGGTGATCGGAGCGACGAGACCGCGAACTCGCAGACGCGAACTCTCCAGCGCCCGCTCGAACGCCTCGTCCACGTGCTCAGGGTCGTCGAGCACGATCAGGTCGTAGAGGAGTCCGTAGACGGTGTTGGCGATAGCCCGAGCCTCGGACCGCACGACGTCATCGGGGATACCGAGCTCGCGCATCCCGTCTGCTGCGATCTCGTGCCAGCCGAGCAGGTTGGTGCGCGTGATCGAGCTCGCGTCCAATCCGACCGCCTCCAGCATCGCGGCCTCGAATTCCAGCCGCTGCAGAGAACGGTGCTCGACAGTCCACCTCCAGTAGCGACGGAAGGTGTCGAAGTACTCATCGACACTGACGGTACTCACCTGCGCCTCGAGGAATGCGGCGCGCTGAAGGTCGCAGATCGACTCGATCACCTCGGCCAGGAGTTGTGATTTCGTGCCGAAGTGGTAGACGAGGGTGAACGCGCTGACGTCGAGGTGCTCGGCCAGCGTGCGGAACGTCAGAGACGACAGCGATCGCTCGCGCAGGTAGTCCAAGATGTCAGCCAAGAGCTGCGGCTTGCGCTCAGGATCGGGCCTCCTCGACACGGCTAGCTCCCCTGCTCCCTCATCGTTGCGGTAGCGTCCGACATACGAACGAGGTTGAGCATAACAATCGTTTGTCATTCATCGCTACTGGCTCTATCCTGTTACTGAAGAGGCATTCGGGTTGCCTTTTCAACTGGGCCACGGTGCGCGTTCGGGTCGCTGCACCCTGGCCCTCCCGGCAGCGGACGTTCTCGCGGGATCTCCCACGATCTCCGCCTGCCAGGATGCCCCCCGGTGCTCGCACTGGGGGGCATCCTCTCACTCAGAGCCCGGCCGGCCGCGGCCCGCGATGCGGACCTCCTCCTGCCTGATGCTGTCCTGCAATCGTCTGAGCGTCGCGCGCAGAGCCCGCTCCGCATCGATCCCGCTCCCCCTCCCCTCCGCGACCAGTGCCAGCAATCGGTCGCCGAACTCCTCCTCGGTGTCGATCGACTCCTCGGCCGCCTCGACGCGCAAATGGACCTTCTCCGCTCGTCCGAGAAGCTTGTCCGCCAGGAGCAGCGACGGCATGCGCTGGGGAATGCCGTCCAGCACGCTTGTCCGCGCCGACTTCTCGATCGCCTTCACGTCCTCCCAGACGGTCACGACGTCATCGGCCGTGTGCGCGGTGGCGTCGCCGAACACGTGCGGATGCCTGGCGATCATCTTGGCCGTCATCCCAGCGGCGACATCCTCGATGGTGAAGGCCTCCGACGGGTCGTGAGCCGCGATGTCGGAGTGGAAGATCACCTGGTAGAGCACATCGCCCAGCTCTTCGATCATCTCCTCGCGACTGCCCGATTCGATGGCGTCGACGAGCTCCCAGGTCTCCTCGATGAGGTACCGCACGAGCGACTCGTGCG
>CAXTLO010000109.1:0-8784 GCA_964244965.1 uncultured Marisediminicola sp. | reverse complement strand
GAGCCGAGGCAGACGATCCGGCCTCGATCCAGTCCTGCGGACCGGCGATGTGGAGGATCTCGCGATGTCCGAGTTCGATCAGGTGACGGGTCGCCAGCCGCGCTCCGAGGATCTGGTCGACGGACAGGCTCCGCGGTGCATCCTGGCGCGTGGAATCGAGTGTGACGAGGGGGATCTCGAGGGCGAGGCGGCGGAATGCGTCGAATACCCGCACCTGTGGCGCGATCACCACCAGACCCTCGATCGCCTGCGACATCAAGTGCTCCAGGCTGTCGGAGACCGAGTCGTAATCACTCGATGCGAGACTCGTGGTGCTCACGAGGTAGCCGGCATGCCGCGCCGCGTCTTCGATGGCGCGGAGACTCGTGGTCGGACCGTAGTGGGCGGTCTGCGAGGTCAGCACGCCGATGGTGCGCGACTTGCTGGTGACGAGCGCACGCGCAGCCTGATTCGGTCGGTACCCGACCTCGTCGATGACTTCGAGAACGCGCTGCCTGGTGCTCGGCTTGATGCTCTCCGAATTGTTGAGTACCCGGGACACGGTCTGGTAGGAGACCCCGGCGAGGCGCGCGACGTCACGGATGTTCGGCGCCCGACTCCTCGTTGGCTCCATGCGTCTCGCATCCGGCTTCATCGGCGATGTGTACGTTCACATTCGTGTGACTCGGACCATTATGACGCACAGCCCCGCCGTCGATCCGGCGGTCCCGGCTGCAGGAGCGTGACCCGGAGCGGAGCCCGGACGAACTGGTAGCGTGCACCGGTGGTCTCCGTGCTCATACCTTGGCGCCCCCAGCAGAGCCGGATCCCCGCGTTCGACGCGGTGGTCGCCTGGTACCGGCGGGAACTGCCGGAGGCGGTGCTGCGGCCCGTCGACACCGATGACGCCGTCTTCAATCTGGCGAGGTGTCGTAACGCCGGCGTCCGGTCTATCCCCGACCCGGACGAGGTGGTCGTGATCAACGACGCCGACACCATCCCGGAGGCAGGATCGCTGCGTGCCGCCATCGCGGCCGCGGCGGTGTCAGATCGGGTCCACCTGCCGTACACCGGCTACCACTGGCTCGGCGCGGACGGCAGCGAGCAGTACCGCTCGGGGCGACCGCTCCTCGAATGCGACTTCGAGCTGGTGCACGGCGCGTGCTCCGGGATCTACGTGACCACGCCTGCTACCTGGTGGAGTCACGGCGGTCAGGACGAACGCTTCCGCGGCTGGGGTTTCGAAGACGCGGCCTGGTACCTGGCGCACGAGACCCTGCTCGGTGATCCTCCCCGGCGCCACGTCGGTCGGGTCTTCGCGCTGCATCATCAGCCCGAGGCACGGTCCGGAGCGAACTACGATGCGAACGCCGCCCTCATGGAGCGCTACCGGGCAGCCGCCGTCGACCGAGCTGCGATGCGTGAGGTGGTCGGGTCATCCTGACCGGATTCACGGCGATCGGCCCCAGTCGCAAGGTGCGACTCAATCGGTCGAGCCGGTGATCGCACGGTATGCGCGCTCGGCCCCAGGGTCGCTCTGCAGCTCCGTTGCGAGTTGGACCAGAGACGGATGCCGCAGCGCCAGTACCCCGTCGATCGCCGACGCGAGGTCGGCCGAGGTCGCCGTGTTCGGAGCGAGGGCCACGCCGAACCCGGCGCGCTCGATCGCGGCGGCTCCCGCGAACTGATCGGTGGAAAACGGCAGCACCACGAGCGGAACGCCGAAGGTCATCGCCTCCGTCACGCTGTTGTTGCCGCCGTGGGTGACGGCTGCTGCAGCGCGTCTGAGCAGAGCCACCTGCGGAAGGAATTCGCGCACGAGCCATCCGCGCGGTCGAGGTCCAAGTTGATCGGGCGCCGTGGAACCTGTCGCGATCGCGGCACGTACACCGAGCGAGGCGAGCGCCGCAGCGACCCGGTGCAGCACGTCGCCGCGCACCGACAGGAAGCTGCCGAAGCTCACGTACACGAACGGGTCGTCGCTGGCATCGAGCCACCGGTCGACCTCGGCGTCGCGTGGCTCGTCGCGGACGGCGGAGCCGAGATGGGTGCCGTGGACTCGAGATGACAGCGCCGCCGGGTAGTTGTGGAGCAGCAGTTCGCCATGCTCGGCGAACGCGGCGGACACCGGGACTACGTCGGGCGCCAGTTGGGCGAGGGCTCCGTTCCACTCGTCGGTGAAGGAGGTGGAGACGCGTTCGCACAGCGAGCGAAGCGCGGCGAGCGCCGCAGTGTCCGGGGTGAACGCGGTCGGCCACTCCGCGGGATACCCGTAGACCTCGCCGCCGACCGGCAGCGCGGAGGGATGGCCGAGCACGACGTCGGCGTGCGGAATGGCTGCCGCGGTGAGCGCGAGCCTGGCACTGAATGCGAGGTGATCGACGACGACGTGGTCGGGCGCCACCCTGGAGACGATCTCCTGCACGGTGCGAGCGGTGGCGACCGGCTGCCACATCAGGTCGGTCAGTCGCGCTTGGGCCTGGAAGGTCAGGGTCGGAACCATTCCCTCCAGGGTCGCCGCGAAGAAGCCGCGCAGTGCGTCGTCCTCCCCGCGGGGCTGCTGCTCGGCCCGGATCACACCGGGATTCGAGCCACGGCCGAGGCGGAGGTCGACCCGTTCATAGCCGAACTCATCCACGATCCCGGCCGTCGCGCTTCCGGTGGCGACGACGACGCGCTCTCCACGCTCGCGCCACGCGGTCGCGAGGGTGGCCAGCGGATACAGGTGGGAGGCGTAGTCCGGACTGATGACGAGCAGAGTCATCCGGCGTTGACCAGCCAGTCCGGCAGCTCCCGGTACTCGGCACGCACATCGGTGTAGATGCCGCCGAGTGTCTTCGCCATCGCCTGGATCGTGAAACTGTCCGCCACGGTCTTTCGCGAGGCTGCCGCGCGCTCCGTCGTGATCTCGCCGAGAGACCGATCGAGAGCCGTCGTCATGGCGCTGCCGAGGAGATCCGGATCCCAGGTGAAGGTCAGCTCGCCGGTGACCGACCGCTCGACGTACGTGGCCGGGCCGCCGCCGTCCGGGGCCACCACGTAGAGCCCGGCGGCCATCGCCTCGAGAAGGGCGATTCCGAACTCCTCCTTGAGGCTGCCGCACACGTAGATGCCCCGTGGAGCGGCGAGACCGGGCACACCCGTGCGCGCGGCGGCGACCCAGCGCGCCACCGTGCTGTTACTCCGGTGGCCGGCCAGCAGTAATCCCGACTCCTCCCACAGTTCGTTCGGAAGTATCTCGCCGATGCGGTCGAGCTGCTCCTGCTCATCGGGCGACGGGGCCGCGAGGTCTCCACCGATGAGCAGCACGTTCGCCCTGGCGTTCAGCCCGCTCCGATGCCAGGCGTCGACGATCGTCGCCATCCCCTTCACGCGGTGGAACCGGCCGACGCTGACCACCAGCGGCAACCCGCGCCGGGCGTCGGGAAGGCGCTCGAGCAGCTGGCCCAGTTCGGCGATCGGAGCGCTCGCGACCTCAGGGTCCGCGGCGTGTGCCGTCGCTTCGACGACGGCCCGGTCGACGACCTCGAGGTCGATCCCCTCCGGCACGACCGAGTGGCGTTCGGGATGGGCGGTGATGTCGATGCCGACCAGCTCGCGCATGTCCCGGGCGAGTTCTGGCCGCGGGAACAGCACGGAGTGGGCGGCGTTGGCGGCGAGCCGCTGCACGAGCCGTGAGCGGAACCAGAAGTGCTCCGCATCATCCACCTCACCGAAGTTCCACCGGTCGAGCGTGCCCGCGAGGTCGAGGGAATGGATGACGGCGTGCGGGTCGGGCGCGACGGTGAACACCACGGGGATGTCCAGTTCTCGCGCCACGTCGGCGGCGGCGAGGCTGCCGACGTCCGCCATCCGCAGGTGCAGCAGGTCGACTGTGCCCGCGGCGCGGAGCAGGCGACGGATGCCGCGGCGCGCGACGACGCGCATCGGCCAGGCGCTGGCGGACTGCACCGGATCGCTCAGCAGTGGCACCCGCCCGAAGATGTGCCCGCGGTCTGCCGCACCGATGTCGAGCACGCTCGCGACCGCCCCGGCGGCGGTACCGCGGGACATGGTGATGACGCGTCCGACCCTGGACTCGTCGCCGGCGATCAACGCGTCGCCGAGCCGCACGAGCAGGGTCGCGATTCCGCCATTGTCACCGCTGCCGACGCGGGTGAGCCCGGCGTCGATGTCGGCGTGCAAGAACAGTTGAGCGACGGTGAGCTCGCCCCCGCCATCGGGTGGCGCGTCGGCACTGTCACCGATGACCGGCTCGGAGGCGGCGAGGTCGACGAGGGCGAGCCGCGCCGTGTCGGCGAGGAAGCCGTCGCCGCGGGCGAGCTCGTCCACGAGCGCCGCCACCTCGCGGTCGCCACGCCGTTGCCCGAGGGCCGACACCGCCGCCACCCTGACCGAGTCGTCCTCGCGACTGTCGCGGGCGATGGCCACCAGTGGACGCGTCGCGTTCACGTGCCGCACGAGCCCGAGGCTCTCGACGACACGTTGCCGGGCGTCGGGCTCGCGGACTCCGAGCAGCGCGCTCTCCAGACTCACGGTCGCCAGGTCGGGTGCCGCCACAGACCACTGCTCGAGCGTCCGTTGCGCGAGCATGCCGCTGAATCCTCCGACGGCGATGGCCCCCACCAGGCGGCCGATGACCTCGGCGCGCGGAAGCCGGGACCCGAAAGCCCAGGCCGCGTGTTCGCGCAGCCACGGGGTCTCCGACGACAGCAGACGGGAGAGGGCGACATCCGCCTGCTGGTCCTGGACCTGTCCGAGCGCGTGGATCGCCGCTATCGCCGAGAGTTGATCGTCGCCCCGCAGAGCTGCGCTGAGTACCCGGAGCGTGCGGATGCCGCTGTCTCGGCTGGCTTCGAACGCGAGATCCTCAGCGGCGCGAAGGGCGTCGACCACGCGGTCGGCCTGCTGCACCGCGTCGAGAGCTGTCTGAATGCCCATGGGCGGCCTCCTACTCGTGCGGCGCCTACGCGTGCCGCTTCGTTGACGCAACCCGTTGACCCGGCGCCGACCTGAGCGTAGCCCGGCCGGGTGTCGTCGCGGGGGTTCGTCACTGATGCTCTCGGCGAACACCGCCGCCCCGGCTTCCGTTACCGTAGTCGCGGCTCGCGAGAGACGTCGGCTGGGATCGGAGCGCGCATGTCCATCGTGGCGATCGGCGATATCGGCGTCGTGAACGGGATGATCCACATCGGCGACGAGGCGATGTTCGAGGAGTTCGTGAGCGGGATGCGGCACCGCGGCGCCGATCGCATCATGGGGCTGTCCGCCAACCCTCGGGAGTCGGCGGCTCGCTACGGCATCGAGGCGATCGGCCAGCTCGGGTTCCGCGGTCTCGACCGTGAAGAGCAGCGGAATCGTCTGGATCTCGTGCGCCTTGCGGCCTCCGGCCGCGCGGTCGCCGATGACGGGATGTCGGCGGTGGTACGAGCGATCCGGTCGTCGAGCGGAGTGGCGATCACTGGGGGAGGCAATCTCGCCTCGATCTGGCCGGCCAACATCGCCGAGCGTGTGGCGGTCGCGTCGATCGCCGCCATCTGCGGGGTGCCCCTGGTGGTGAGTGGGCAGACGCTCGGACCCGACCTCGTGCCGGAGGACTTCGACTCGATCGGCGCGCTCCTCCGCTCAGCGGCACTCGTGGGGGTGCGCGAGGGCGCGTCCTTCGCGGTCGCGAGCCGTATGGGAGTGGATGCTGCACTACTCGAGCAGACCGTCGACGACGCGAGCTTCATGGGCCATCCGGGAGGGCCGACCGGCGATCATGTCGCCGTGACGCTGTCGTCGCACCTGGGCGCGATCGACCGGGAGACCGCGCTCGACGCGTTTGCGACGCTGCTCGATCGCACGGTCGCGGCGACCGGGCTCCGCGTGGTCTTCGTCTGCCACTTCGGGTCGATCCTGGCCGAGGAGATCCGCGGGGACGCGGCGGTCCACCACGCGGTGGCGGAGCGGATGTCGGCACCCGTCGTGCACGCTCCGGTCGGCGACGCGCCCTCGGCCGCAGCACTGGCCCGCACCGCCGCCCTCGTGATCTCCAGTAGGTATCATCCGGTGGTCTTCGCCGTGTCGTCAGGCGTCCCTGCGGTCGGGATCTCCGTAGACGACTACACCTCGGTGAAGCTCAACGGCGCGCTGACGAACTTCGGCCAGTGGAACGTCATCCCGCTCGGCGAGCTCGCGCGCGACACCGATGTAGCGCTCAGATCTTGGCGCGACCGGGAGCACATCCGGGCGCGGGGGCTCGCCGCCGCCGGGCAGGCGGGCGTGGCATCCGGTGCCTGGTGGGACCGAGTCGCCGGCACCCTCGGGCTGTAGCCGCACTTCCTCGCTCCGTGCGGCGGCTCGATGTGGTTGGCTCGATGGATGCCGACTGCCTACTCCAGCTACGTCGCCATCGGCGACAGCTTCACCGAGGGCGTCGGCGACGAACTCCCCGATGGCGCAGTGCGCGGCTGGGCAGACCTCGTCGCGATCGGTCTCGCGGCATCCGCCGTTGCGCAGGGCACGCGGGAGCCGGTCACCTACGCGAACCTCGCCATCCGCGGCCGGCTCCTCGACCCGATCGTCGACGGACAGCTGGATGCGGCGATCGCCCTGCGACCGGAGCTGCTGAGCATCAATGGCGGCGGCAACGACATCATGCGCCCGCGCGTATCCATCACGACGATCGCCGACCGGCTCGATCAGGCGGTGCATCGCGCCACGGCTCGGGGCATCCACGTCGTGCTCGCCAGCGGCGCGAATCCCACGCGTCATCTGCCTCTCGGCTCGCTCATCGAGCGGCGCGGCGACCAGCTCGCCGACGCTGTGCGTCGCCGCGCGTCATCTGAGGGCGTCACCTTCGTCGACAACTGGGCGGACCGCGAGCTCGCCGACATCCGGTACTGGTCGCGAGACAAACTGCACCTCAATACCCGCGGGCACCAGCGGGTCGCCGCGAACGTGCTCGCCGCCCTCGGACTCCCGGTCCCGGATGCCGTCGGAGATCCCGGATCCGACGTACCGAGGCAGCGCACCGCCGCCTACTGGCGGGAGTACGTACTGCCATGGATCGGGAGGCGTGTCACGGGGCGATCCTCAGGAGACGGCCGCGAGCCGAAGATCGCTACGCTCGAGCCGGTCGGCCTCGCGCGCTAGCCCAGTACCGCCTCGTGGGTCGGTCCGATGTGCTGGCGTCCGATCACCGCGACGCGATCATCCCGGGATCGCCGGTCCCTCGATGTGGGGGATCAGCTGCGGTCGCTCAGCTCGAGGTCGCGCGCTCCAGCGCCTGCAGCACGTCGGCGAGGAGGTCGCTCGCGTCCTCTATCCCGACCGAGAGGCGCACGATGTCGTCGGGCACCTCGAGTTCGGTGCCGCGCACCGATGCGTGCGTCATCTCGGAGGGGTAGCCGATCAGCGACTCGACGCCGCCGAGCGACTCGGCGAGAAGGAACACCTCGGTGGACTCGACGAATCGGCGCGCGACCGCCGCCCCGCCTGCCAGCTGCACGGTGAGCATCCCGCCGAAGTGCCGCATCTGCCTCGCGGCGATGTCGTGCCCCGGATGCTGCGGCAAGCCGGGATAGTAGACGCGACCGACGGCCGGATGCCCGACCAGGCGCTCGGCGATGGCCTGCGCGTTCTCGGAGTGGCGCTGGACCCTGACCGCGAGGGTCTTGATCCCGCGGGTCGTGAGCCAGGCATCCATCGGTGACGAGACCGCACCGGCTGCGAACTGGTGGAAGCCGACCTTCTCGGCGAGCTCGGCGTGGCTGGTGATGACCGCACCGCCGAGCAGGTCGGAGTGCCCGCCGAGGTACTTGGTGGTGGAGTGCACGACGACGTCGGCACCGAGTGCCAGCGGATTCTGCAGGTAGGGCGAGGCGAAGGTGTTGTCGACCACCACGAGGGCACCCGCCGTGCGGGCGAGCTCCGCCAGCGCGGTGATATCACTGATCTTGATCAGGGGATTGCTCGGCGTCTCGAGCCACAGCACCCGCGTGCCCTGGGCGAGAGCGTCCCGCACCTCGTCGAGATCCGTCATCTCCACCGTGACCAGTTCGATCCCCCAGGGAACGAAGAGTCGGTTGACCAGCCGATGGGTTCCGCCGTACACGTCGTTGCCCATCACGATCCGATCGCCTGGCCGGAGCGCCGAGCGCAGCAAGGCGTCCTCGGCGGCCAGCCCCGAGGCGAAGCTGAATGCGTGGTCGGCGCCCTCGAGTGAGGCGAGTTGGGTTTCGAGGGAGGTGCGAGTCGGATTGCCGCCGCGCGCGTATTCGTACCCGCCGCGCAACTGCCCGATCCCGTCCTGCACGAATGTGGAGGTCAGGTGGATCGGCGGAACCACGGCCCCGGTCGCCGCGTCCGGGTCTTGGCCGGCGTGGATGGCGCGGGTGGCGAACTCGGTCATGACGGTCCTTCGAGAGTGAGTGGCGCGACGGGTGATGCGATCAGCGTGGAAGAGGATCAGCGGGAGAGGAAGGTGAGCAGGTCCTGCCTGGTGACCACCGCTGCGGGCTTGCCGTCTTCGGTGACCAGGAGTGCGTCGGCGGAGCCGAACGCGGCCCGGGCGGAGCCGATGGATTCGTTCATGCCGATGAGCCCGAGCGGCGCGCCGATGAATGGGCTCACCGCATCCGTCATCGAGGCCTGTCCGCTGAAGATCTGCTCGAGCAGTGTGCGCTCCTCGATCGCGCCGACGACCTCCCCCATCACCACCGGCGGCTCGGCGGTGAGCACCGGCAACTGCGAGACGCCGTAGGTGGTCATGATCTGGATCGCGTCGCGCACGGTGTCGGACGGATGCACGTGCACGAGCTC
>CAXTLO010000108.1:0-8895 GCA_964244965.1 uncultured Marisediminicola sp. | reverse complement strand
GCGGGTCGGGTCAGCTCGGCGACGCGGTCGACTACCAGACCATCATGTACGAGGGCTACGGCCCGAACGGCGTCGCATTCCTCATCGAGTGCCTCACCGACAACAAGAACCGCGCCGCAGCCGACGTGCGCACCGTGATGACGCGCAACGGCGGCACCATGGCCGACCCTGGCAGCGTCGCGTACAACTTCTCCCGCAAGGGGGTCATCGCGGTGCGGAAGACCGACGCGGTCTCCGAAGACGACGTGCTGACCGCGGTGCTCGACGCGGGCGTCGAGGACGTGGCCGATCGCGGGGAGGGCTTCGACGTGTACACCCCGCCCGGCCAACTCGTCGCTGCTCGAACCGCGCTTCAGGAGGCGGGCATCGACTACGAGTCGGCCGACGTCGAGTTCGTACCGGGCGTGCTCGTCGAAGTCGACGCCGAGACCGCTCGCAAGGTGTTCAGGCTGGTCGACGCACTCGAGGACAACGACGACGTGCAGAACGTGTACGGCAACTTCGACGTCCCGCCCGAGGTCCTCGCCCAGCTCGACGAGGACTGAGTAGAGACGTCGGTGCTCCGCGTGGGGCCGAGGCTCGGCGCCGTACCGCGCGTACCGTGACGGGGTGAGCGTTCGCATCCTCGGCATCGACCCTGGTCTCACCCGCTGCGGTGTCGGCGTGGTGGATGTCGCTCCCGACCGCTCGGCACGACTCGTCGCCGTCACCGTCATCCGCACTCCGCCCGAACTCGCACTCGAGCAGCGGCTGCTCGCGGTCGGCTCCGGCATCGACGCCATGCTGGACGAGTGGGCTCCCGACGCGGTGGCACTCGAGCGGGTGTTCGCACAGCACAACCTCCGCACCGTGATGGGCACGGCTCAGGTGAGCGGCGTCGCGCTGCACGCAGCCGCTCGACGTGGCCTCACGGTCGGGTTGCACACGCCGTCTGAGGTCAAGGCCGCCGTCACGGGCTACGGCTCCGCGCAGAAGCAGCAGGTGGGCGTGATGGTGGCGCGTGTCCTCGGGCTCGTCGAGGTGCCCAGACCTGCGGATGCCGCGGACGCCCTCGCCATCGCGATCTGCCACGGGTGGAAGCGCGCCGTCGGTCCGGCGGGGAGCCCCGCCGCCCTGACCCCGGCACAGCAGACCTGGCTCGCCGCGGAGCGTGCAGGGCAGCGTCGGTAGTGGTCCGTAGGCTGGCTCGATGATCTCGTCGGTTCGCGGCACAGTGCTCGCTGTCGACGGCACCGCTGCGGTGATCGAGGTCGGCGGAGTGGGGCTCGCCGTGGCTCTCACGCCCCAGCATGCTCTGTCTCTGCGTGTCGGCGCGGAGGCCGCCGTGCGCACCGTGCTCATCGTGCGCGAAGACGACCTGTCGCTGTTCGGCTTCCGAGACGCCGATGAGCTCGCGGTGTTCGACCTGCTGCGCGGGGTGACCGGAGTAGGGCCGAAATCCGCGATGGGGGTGCTCGCCGCCATGAGCCCGCCCGAGATCGCGTCCGCCGTCGCGACCGAGAACGACGGGGCGTTCCGCAAGGTGTCCGGAATCGGTCCGAAGACGGCGAAGCTCATCGTTGTCTCGCTTTCGGGCAAGCTCCTCCGCTTCGTCGCACCCGCCGCCACGCGGCCGACCATCAGGGGCTCCGTCAGCGACGACGTGCTCGTCGCTCTGGTCGGACTCGGCTGGACGGAGCGGATCGCCGCGCAAGCGGTGGACGACGCGGTGGCCGCCACCGCCGAAGCTCAGCGCGCCTCGGTGCCCGCCCTGCTCCGCGTCGCACTCACCCGTCTCGGACCGGGTGGTGTGGCATCGTCGGCAGCCGCATCAGCGGATGCCGTGCGAACCGATGGCGCTACGCGAGGAGACTCGACATGACCGCCTTCGATGACCCCGGTACTGCCGCGGTACGCCCCACGCCAGAGTCCGACGCCGAGCTCGCCTTCGAGGGCGCCCTCCGTCCCCACTCACTCGCCGAGTTCGTCGGGCAGGAAAAGGTGCGCGCTCAGTTGCAACTGCTCCTGACCGCCGCATCGATGCAGAACCGCACGCCGGATCACATCCTTCTCGCCGGGCCCCCTGGGCTGGGGAAGACCACCCTGGCGATGATCGTCGCCCACGAGAGCGGACGTCCGCTGCGGATGTCCAGTGGTCCGGCCATCCAGCACGCCGGCGACCTCGCTGCCGTGTTGTCATCTCTCGTGCCGGGCGAGATCCTCTTCATCGACGAGATCCACCGGATGGCGCGTTCGGCCGAGGAGATGCTCTACCTCGCGATGGAGGACTTCCGTATCGACATCATGGTGGGGAAGGGGGCCGGTGCGACATCCATCCCGCTCGATCTCGCTCCCTTCACACTGGTCGGCGCGACCACCCGCTCCGGTCTGCTGCCGAACCCGCTCAGGGACCGCTTCGGATTCACCGCTCACTTGGAGTTCTACGCCGAGCACGAACTCGAGCAGGTACTCGTGCGAGCGGCTGCGCTGCTGGACCTCCCGGTCGACCGGTCGGCGCTCGCCGAGATCGCCGGTCGCTGCCGTGGCACCCCCCGCATCGCGAACCGGTTGCTCCGGCGGGTCAGGGACTACGCGCTCGTGCACGGCGGCGGGGCCGGCCTGATGGCAGTGCAGAATGCCCTGCGGCTCTACGACGTCGACGAACTCGGCCTCGATCGTCTCGATCGCGCGGTGATGGAGATCATCCTGACCCGCTTCGACGGCGGGCCGGTGGGCCTCAACACCCTCGCGGTATCGGTGGGGGAGGAGGCCGAGACGATCGAGTCGGTCGTCGAGCCGTTCCTGGTGCGTATCGGACTGATCACCCGCACACCCCGCGGGCGGGTGGCGACCCGGCTCGCGTGGAAACATCTCGGCCTCACGCCGACGGTCGCGGACCGCGCGACCACGCTGTTCGGTGACGACCTCTGACCCGATACGGCTGACCGCTCCCAGCGAGTGGCCCTAAGCTCTCGGAAGCCGAAACAACAGCGCAGCCCCGGAAGGGTCGTCTCACCACCATGGATCCCACACTCATCCTCCTCGTCCTGTTCCTGGGGGCGTTCATCGTCTTCCAGATCTTCCAGGGGCGTAAGCGACGCAGGGAGACCGAGAACCGGCAGACCCTCTTCACGCCCGGCGTCGAGATCATGACCAACTACGGCCTGTACGGCACGATCATCTCGATCGACGACGACAAGAACCTCGCGGTCATCGAGACGACTCCCGGCACGCAGCTGAAGATCCACCGCCAGACGATCCTCAAGGTCGCCGACTACGACACCCTCGTCGCCGACGACGAGGCAACGGATGAGGCGGCCGCCGTCGCTGCGACCGACGATGACGTGCAGCTCGACACCGATTCCGCGATCCGTCGCGACGAAGACGACACGACCCCGGCCACCGACGGACCACGCTTCACCGAACCGCGATTCGGCGAGCTGCGTGATGATTCGAAGAACCCGTCACGAGCGGACACGACGCCAACCGACAAGACCGGCGACAAGTAGCGGTTACCCTGTTGTGAGCATCAGCCGGACCGTGTCGCGTTGCCGCGACGCGGTTCCATGCCACGGGGTGGCTGGGGAGCGTCGGGGTCGTGGCGGCGCGCATGCCGCCGGAACCGCTGAGACCCCACCGCCCGTGCTGGTATAAGACAGAGCCGGTCCACAGAGAGAGCTGAGTAACTTCGTGGCAAGATCGACCCCGGTCAAGAAAGCGTGGCGGTCATTGACGTGGCTGCTGGTCATCACAGCCGCGCTAACCGCCATACTCGCTGGCGGCGTGATCTTCGATCGGGACAACGCGTCCTGGGCGCCCAAGCTGGCTCTGGATTTGCAAGGCGGCACCCAGATCGTGTTGCAGCCGCAATTGGGCGATGGTCAAACCGTCTCCGACGAGCAGCTCGATCAGGCCGTGGGCATCATCCGGCAGCGGATCGACGCCAGCGGCGTCTCCGAGGCGGAGGTCTCCACCCAGGGCAGCCAGGGCGGCTCGACCATCGTCGTCTCCATCCCTGGCACGCCCGACCAGCAGACCCTCGACCGCATCGAATCCTCGGCCAAGCTCGAGTTCCGCCCGGTGCTGGTAACCGATGTCGCGCCCGTCAGCGCGGTCGGCGAGGATGGCGCGGCCAGCCCGTCGCCCTCCCCGAGCGACCCGGCGGCGGCACCTCTGGAGTCCACCCCGAGCACGAGCCCGACCAGCCCGAGCGATCTCGCCTATGTGACCCCCGCACTGCAGGACGCGTTCACGAATTTCGACTGCTCGACCGTGGACGACCTCGCAACCAATGTGGCGCCCGAGGACGAGCCGCTGATCACTTGCGATGACACCGGGCAGTTCAAGTACGTTCTCGGTCCGGTCGAGATCTCCGGTGAGAACATCGCCGACGCGACGAACAGTCTGACCACCACCAGCCAGGGCGCGACCACCAACGAGTGGGGCGTGAACCTCGAATTCGACGGCACCGGCACTCAGCAGTTCGCAGAGGTGACCGAGCGGCTGTTCTCCCTCACGGGAGCGCAGAACCAGTTCGCGATCGTGCTCGACGGTCGGGTCATCACGGCACCCACGACCGGGGGCGTGTTCACCGACGGGAACGCCCGCATCACCGGGTCCTTCACCCAGGATTCGTCGAAGGCGCTCGCCGACCAGCTGAAGTTCGGCGCGCTGCCCATCGGCTTCGAGGTGCAGAGCCGCGACACCATCTCGGCCACCCTCGGACTGACCCAGCTCCAGAGCGGCATCATCGCCGGGATCATCGGCCTCGTGCTCGTGGTGATCTACTCCCTGTTCCAATACCGACTGCTCGGCATGGTGACTGTCGCGTCGCTTGTCGTCGCCGCGATCCTCACCTACCTCGTGATCGCGATCATGTCCTGGCGCCAGGGTTTCCGGCTGTCGCTCGCGGGGGTCGCCGGGCTGATCGTCGCGATCGGCTTCACAGCGGATTCATTCATCGTGTACTTCGAGCGCGTGCGGGACGAGCTACGCGACGGTCGTGGGCTCGTCTCCGCCGTCGAGGCGGGCTGGAAACGGGCACTCCGAACCGTGTACGCGGCAAAGAGCGTGAACCTCCTCTCCGCGGTGGTGTTGTTCATCCTCGCGATCGGCAACGTGCGCGGGTTCGCCCTCACCCTCGGTGTGACCACCATCATCGATGTGCTGGTGGTGGTGCTCTTCACCCACCCGATGCTGCAGCTGCTGGCGACGACGCGGTTCTTCGCCAGCGGGCATCCGATCTCGGGCCTCGACCCGAACGCGCTCGGCGCCGTCTACCGCGGGCGGGCCCAGTTCAGAGCGCCAGTCGGAAGCGGATCGCCGAAGGTGCTCGCAAGCACCCGCGAGGCGGCCAAGCGGCAGACGATCGCCGAGCGCAAGGCTGCGGAGGCGCTCGCGGCGAGCAATTCGGCTTCGGGCCGGGCCGAGCGCGCCGCGCGTACCTCGACCGCCACCATCGAGCAGCCCGAGACCGAGGAGTCGCCGCCGGCCGCCGTCGCGGTGGTGCCGGCCCCGAAGTCGCAGCGCAACAGGAAGAAGTCCTGATGGCCAGCAATCTGGTGCAATTCGGCAACGACCTCTACACCGGCGCGCGCTCGGTGCCGTTCATCGCCAAACGGCGACTCTGGTACACCATCGCCCTCGCGATGGTCGCCGTTTCGCTCGTGATCCCGTTCCTCACCGGTGGATTCAATTTCGGCATCGAGTTCCGCGGCGGGTCGCAGTTCATCGTGAATCAGGTGACCAACACCGTGCAGCAGCCCGCGATCGACGCTGTCCAGGGCGTCGTGGAGGAGGAGGCGCCACGCGTGACCACGGTCGGCGGCGACGGCATCCGGGTGCAGACCGACCAGCTGACCGACGCCGAGTCGCGCGAGGTCGCATCCGCACTCTCCGAGGCCTACGACGTTCCGGCCTCGGAGGTGAACACGTCGTTCATCGGCCCCAGCTGGGGCGCCGACATCACCGGCCAGGCGATCCGTGGACTCATAGTGTTCATCGTGCTGGCCGCGGTGGCGATGGCCCTGTACTTCCGCACCTGGAAGATCGCGGTCGCTGCGATGGCAGCTCTCGCGCACGACCTGATCATCACCGCCGGGGTCTACGCCGCCACCGGGTTCGAGGTCACCCCGGCCGCCGTGATCGGGTTCCTCACCATCCTCGGTTTCTCGCTTTACGACACCGTGGTGGTGTTCGACAAGATCCGCGAGAACACGGCAGAGCTCGGGCCCGATTCGCGCTCCACCTTCGGCGAGGCGGTGAATCTCGCGGTGAACCAGACCCTCGTGCGCTCGATCAACACGGGGGTGGTCGCCGCTCTGCCCGTCGCCGCGATCCTGTTCATCGGCTCGTTCGTGCTCGGCGCCGACACACTGCGGGACATCTCCCTTGCGCTACTCGTCGGCATCATCGTCGGTACGTACTCCACCGGTTTCGTCGCCGCACCGCTCTACGCGCAGATCCGCGAGGGAGAAAAGGGCATCAGCGAGAACGACCGGCGAGCTCTCGCGGTCCGCGAACGTGTGGCGGTCTGACGATGTCGGACTCGAGCCAGGCGCCCGGTGTCGAAGAGGTCACCGCCGCCGATGCGCTTGCCCGGGCGGCGGACGGATCCGTGGCGCTGATCGACGTTCGTGAGCCAAGCGAATGGAATGCGGGGCATTCGCCGCTGGCGACGCTGCTACCGATGAGCTCGCTGCGAGATCGACTCGCCGAGGTCCCCGCAGACGACCGCATCCTCGTGCTCTGCCACTCCGGACAGCGCTCCGCCCGCGTCGCCGCCGCTCTCGTCGATGCAGGCTACGACGCCGCGAGCGTCGCAGGCGGCATGATCGCGTGGGAGGCGGCGGGCGGGCAGGTCGTGTCCTCGGACGGTTCAGTCCCACGGGTCGACTGAGCGATCGGACCACGAACGGATGGCCCAGGAGCTCGAGGGAACGGCAGCGGAGATCGCGACCGTCGAATCGGCAGCCGAGATACCGGCGCAGCGACCGTCCCGCCGGCAGCGAACACGACCCGGGCGGCGCCCAGCCGGTGCTAGCTTGACGGATGCGGCGGAGCAGATGCCAGAGTCCAGGATCCCGACGTCCACGGCGGATCCGGCGAAGCCCGAGCGGACTCCGCCCGATCGGGGAGGTGCGCGGATGACAGACACCACTACGCCGAGCGCTGCCTCGCTGCGCTCGCTCCTTCCTCGACTGTTCTCGCGTGCACAGCCCGTCGGCGCTGTCGAGCGTCTGCTGAAGACCGCGCGCCTGAATCATCCGAAGGCCGATACCTCCGTCATCGAACGCGCCTACGCCGTTGCGGAGCAGGCACACAGCGGACAGCTGCGGAAGAGTGGCGAGCCGTACATCACCCATCCCGTCGCGGTGGCGCAGATCCTCGCCGATCTCGGGATCGGTCCGAAGACCCTGGCGGCAGCGCTCCTGCACGACACGGTCGAGGACACCGAGTACAGTCTCGACCTCCTCCGCGAGGAGTTCGGCGACGAGATCGCCATGCTCGTCGACGGAGTCACCAAGCTCGACAAGCTGAAATACGGTGACAGCGCTCAGGCGGAGACCGTGCGCAAGATGGTGGTCGCGATGTCGAAGGACATCCGCGTGCTCGTGATCAAGCTCGCCGACCGGTTGCACAACGCGCGAACGTGGGGCTTCGTCGAGTCGGCCTCCGCGACGAGGAAGGCGCAGGAGACGCTCGAGATCTATGCGCCCCTCGCGCACCGCCTCGGCATCCAGGCGATCAAGTGGGAGCTGGAGGACCTCTCGTTCGCCGTGCTGTACCCGAAGCTGTACGTGGAGATCGAGAGTCTGGTCAAGCAGCGCACCCCGAAACGGGAGGAGTTCCTGCAGGAGGTGGTCGACGGGGTCAACGACGATCTCAAGGTCAACCGGATCAAGGGCCGGGTGGCAGGCCGACCGAAGCAGTATTACTCCATCTATCAGAAGATGGTCGTTCGCGGCCGGGAGTTCGACGAGATCTACGACCTCGTCGGGCTGCGGGTTCTCGTGACCTCGCTGCGTGACTGCTACGCCATCCTCGGAGCGATCCACGCGCGCTGGACGCCGATCCCCGGACGGTTCAAGGACTACATCGCCACCCCGAAGTTCAACCTCTACCAGTCGCTGCACACGACCGTCATCGGCCCGCACGGTCGAGCCGTCGAGATCCAGATCCGCACTGAGGAGATGCATCAGCGGGCCGAGTTCGGCGTCGCCGCGCACTGGAAATACAAAGAGCGGGTCACCGGCAAGTCGAGCGGACCCGGGCCGGCGGATGACGACATGGCCTGGCTCGCCCACATCAGCGATTGGCAGGCCGAGACAGCCGACCCGAACGAGTTCCTCGACTCGCTGCGTTTCGAGATCGGCGCCAAAGAGGTCTATGTCTTCACCCCGCAGGGCAAGGTCATCGGCCTCCCCGCCGGGGCGACGCCGGTCGACTTCGCTTATGCGGTGCACACCGAGGTCGGTCACCGCACCATGGGATCGAAGGTCAACGGACGGCTGGTCCCGCTGGAGAGTGCTCTCAACAGCGGCGACGTCGTCGAGGTGTTCACATCCAAGAACCCCGACTCCGGTCCGAGCAAGGACTGGCTCTCGTTCGTCAAGAGCCCGCGGGCGCGTAACAAGATCAAGCAGTGGTTCACCAAGGAGCGCCGAGACGAGGCGATCGAGCAGGGCAGAGACGCGATCGCTCGGGCGATGCGCAAGCAGAACCTGCCGCTGCAGCGACTGATGAACCAGGATTCGCTCAGCGAGGTCGCCTCGTCGATGCGCTACGACGACGTCTCCTCCCTCTACGCCGCCGTCGGCGAGGGGCACGTCTCGACGCAGTCGGTGCTCGAGAAGGTGCTCTCGACGATCAACATCGACGCGGAGACCGAGGACGCCGAACTCACGATCCCGAGCA
>CAXTLO010000107.1:0-8970 GCA_964244965.1 uncultured Marisediminicola sp. | reverse complement strand
CGCTCCGTGGAACGTTCCCGACGGGAACCTTGCCTGGTGGAGGGCTCAAGTTCGGATGCTGCGCCGAGAGGGCGCGCGCACCAACGGTCGAGCTTAGCCCCTGCGGCCAAGCGCGTCAAAGCTGCGGACTACCGGGCTGCGAACTACCGGGCTGCGACCGACTGAGCGGCCATCCGGCGTCGTCCGAGCGCCAGCGAGCTGCCGGCGCCGATCAGCAGGCCACCGAGCAGTACCCACATCCATGGATTCGCATCCGCCCCGGTGACACTGAGACGACCCGTCGCCGTGCGGTCGCCTGACGGGGTGACCGCCCCCGCGCCGCTCGGCTGCAGCGCGGCGGCGCTCACCGTCAGCGTCGCCGCGGAGGTCGCCAACGATCCGACGCGATTGCTGAACACGGCGCGGTAGCTCGAGCCGTCGTCATCCGCAGCGGCGGTGAAGGTGAGCTCGCTCGCCGTCTCACCGTCGAGGTCGACCCACGCTGCTTCGTCGAGGATCTGCCACTGCACGGTCGCTTCCGGATCACTCGACGCGGAGGCGGTGAAGCGCACCTGCTCGCCCACGGCCGCGGTCACGTCCTGCGGGTCGGTCTCGATGCGCACCGGCGTGTCCACCTCGACCCGCCCGTCTCCCTGGTCGGCGGCGAACGACGCGACCCAGGACAGCGCAGAATTCCAGTTGACGGTGATCTCGTTCGTCGACCAGGACTGGATGTCGTCGACGTAGCACAGCTGCGGCGCGCACATGTAGTCGGCGTCGTACAGGGCACTGATCACCGGATCCCACGTGCTCACTGTTGAGTTCGGACCGCCGGCGATCGAGCCGGCAGGCGGGTTCGGAAGATCCGGGTTCAGCGCATTCGCGAACCACCTGCTGTGCTGGTTCTCGGAGTACACGGTGCCGTATCCGGTGAGGTATGAGTTGTTCAGCGCGTTGCGGCCGAGCAGGTAGTCCATCGCCTCGAGGACGGCGTCGGCGAAGCGCTGATCACTGGTGAGGTCGAACGCGGTGCCGAGCACGACCTGGTTGTTGAGCACCATGCTGTTCGACCCCCACTCGTACCTGCCGTCGAGGCCGGGGTAGGTGGTACCGAACGGCTGCTGCTGCCAGGCCAGGTACTTCTCCGCACCGGCGACCACCGATTCACGGATGCCGCTGCGCCCCTCGATGTCGGACTCGACGGTCGCGAGGTCGAGGCGGCCCAATGCGGCCGTCTCTCCCCAGCTGAATCCGCTCGGAGTCCAGATGTCGGCCGTGTGGTAGCTGCTCGCGAGCACGTAGTCCTCGAACGGCTGCTCTCCGGTGGTGAGGAACAGCTCAGCCGCGGCCCAGTAGAACTCGTCGCCGACTTCGGCGTCGTCGTACGGTCCGCCACCGTTATTGCCCATGTCGGCCGGGGCGTAGAGATCCGGAGTGGCGAGCGCCGCGTCCCACGCGACACGACCGGCGGCGAGGAGCTCCGTAGCGAACGCGGCATCGTGATCCGCCCACAGTCGCGCCCCCTGCGCGGCGGTGGCGGCGAAATTCAGCGTGGCCGCCGTCGACGGGCGGTGCAGGTATCGCTGCTGCGGGTCGTCCGCGGGAGCCAGCGGAAGGCCGGTCCAGCCCATGTCGTGGATCTTGTGGTGCACCATCCCGACATACTCACCGGACGGAACCTGCATGCTCTGCATGAACTCGAGCTCCCACCTCGCCTCATCGAGAGCGTCGGGCACGCCATTGCTGCTCTCATCGACCGGAACCGCCAGTGTGCCGTCGCCGAGATCCGCGCCCGCGGCCGAGGGTCCGGTGAGAGTGCGCTCGTAGGTGCTCATCACCTGCGCGGCGGCGATGCCCCCGTTCACGACGTACTTTCCGTGGTCGCCGGCGTCGTACCAACCGCCCGTCACGTCGAGCGTGTAGTCGCAGGTCCAGTCACCGTAGGAATACTGGTCGCTCTCGGCGGCATCGGTCAGGCACGCGACATCCGTGTCTCCCTGGTTGGGCGCGACGCCGACGTGTCCTGCCTCACGCGCGTATTCGGGGCCGACGACGGCGGCATCGATCGCTATCCCGCTTCGCGCGAGATAGAAGTAATTCAGTGCGTCGTAGCGCAACTGTTGGTAGATGCCCGCATCGATCATGAACTCGTAGCTCGTCTCGCCGTCGGCGACGAGTGTGTAGGCCCCCGCGGCGCTGACGTCGCTGAAGTCGATCGTGTGCACCTCGAGCCCGGCGCTCGCATCGAGGCCCGCAGGAACGGTGACGCCGGATGCCAGAGTCGAACCGCCGCTGAGGAGAGTCCACGGCACAGCGACGTCGGAGTCGGTGACCAGCGTCGCCCGCTTCGGCCCCTCGGGGAGGTAGCCGACCTGGTTGACCCGCACGCGCGGGCCGGTCTCGGGCTGATACGCCGGCGGCGGAGTCGTGCTCTCGACCAGCGACACGTCGTCGATGCAGAAGGTGTAGGCGCCGGACCGGCCGCCGACCTGGAACGCGAGCTGTCCCTCGTACGGTCCGCCCACGGTGGTCGTCGCGGGGAACTCCAACGGCGAGGTGAAGGTGTGGGTGAACACCGTCCGCACATCTGTCACGGGCGGTGCCTGCTCGAGCACGGTGCGGTAGCTGCCACCGTTCTCCCCGATGATGGTGCGGATGGTGCGGGGCGACGACGCGCTCGCTGTGTAGGTCAGGGTGTAAGTGGTACCCGCCTTCACCGCGAGGCCGTTGAAGCCGACGCCGTCGTAGACGCTTCCTCCCGCGGGCACGGCGACACAGAGGGCACCCGTGGAGAGGTCGGGCTCACCGAATGCGGCGGCCGCGAACCACGGGTCGAGCGCACCGCTGGCGAAGTCGCCGTTCGGGATGAGGGCGTCTCCGGATCCCGCCGCGGTCAGGGAGAAGTCATCGATGCAGAACGTGTATTGCTCGCCCTGATCACCGAGCTGAAGCGAGAACTGCCCTCCCGATTCCGTCGCGGCCGCATCTGTGTTGGAGGTGAAGGAGTAGGTGAATGCCGTTTCCTGCTCGGTGACCTCGAGCGTCCGCGCATCGACCGAGGGGTAGGGGGGCGCGTTCACCCCCACCTGTGCGCGGATGCTGACGTCCGCGGTCGAACGCGCGGTGAGCGCGATGTCGTACTCCGCGCCATCCGTGAGAGCGATGGCGTTATGCGGCATCGCGATGTCGTAGGTATCACCCGTGTGTGCCGGGACGTCGGCGCAGAATTCGCCGTCCACCACCGCGGAGGTCACGCCGTCCCCGTACGCGAAGAAGGCACCCGCATCGACCTCGAAGTCGTGCACGGTGTCGACAGGTGCCGCGACTGCTGGGGTCGCAACCGCGAATGCCCCGCCGAGCAACCCCGCGATGGCGACAGCCGCGATTCGGATGGGGCGGCGTTGTGAGACCACGTTGTCTTCCGTTCTGTGGGATCTTCGTCGATCGGCCACTGAGAGCGCTCTCAAAATGACTTCGTCACAGCCTAGACATCAGCCGCACGGTCTGTCTACCCGAAAGGGGCGGCTCAGCGCGGTGGTGCAGCGTCGAGCTGCAGACCCGGCAGCAGGACGTCCAGCGCCGGACGGATTGCGCGCGTCTGCTCTGCTCGAGCAGCAAGCGCGTCATCCGCCGGGTATCCCACCTCCAGGAGCGTCAGCCCCTTCGCGGGCACGATCTTGAAGTGATTGCCCCGCTCCAACTCGTTGCGGATCCCGACGAGTCCATCGACGGGGATCCTGCCCTCTCCCACCGCGACCGTTGCGCCGACCAGGGCGCGCACCATGCTGTGACAGAACGCGTCCGCCTCGACAGTCGCGATGAGGACGCCCGCCTCGTCACGCCGCCAGTCGAACACGCGCAGATCCCGGATGTTGGTGCCGATGTCACGGGGTTTGCAGTACGAACTCCAATCGTGCAGCCCGAGCAGCATTGCCGCCGCTGGCTGCATCCGATCCACATCGAGCGCCGTCGGATACCAGAGGGTCCGTCCCCGTTCGAGAGGATTGCGAGGGCCGGCGGCGTCCGAGACCCGGTACTCGTACCTCCGCCAGATCGCGCTGAACCGGGCATCGAAGCCGGCGGGAGCGACGGACACCCGCGACACATGGATGTCGGAGGAGAGCCCAGCGATCCCGTTGAGCCGCTTCGCCAAGGTCGCCGGCCCGTCGAGCTTGCGCCCCTTCGCCGGTCCGCGGTGCGGACGCTCGAGACTCGCGAGCTGCTGCGCGGTGAGGTCGAGATGCGCGACCTGCCCGAGCGCGTGCACCCCGGCATCGGTACGCCCCGCGACGACGAGCGACGCGAGCGGCCGATGCCTTGCGAATACCGTCTCCAGGGCCGCCTCGAGCTCGCCCTGCACGGTTCGCAACCGGGGCTGCCGCGACCAGCCGCTGAAGTCCGATCCGTCGTAGGCGATATCGAGGCGCACTCGGGTGACATTCGCCGCCGGGCTCACGGCATCGGTCTCGGGCGCTGGGTTCACCGCCCGATTCTACGGTCGGGGTATCCGGTGGCAGCTCGGAGACGTCGATGGCCCCCGGCGGTCGCCCGGTGCGACAATGCGGTCATGAGCTCACCGGTGACGCCCCCGATCGACCCGATGCTGGCGAAAGCGGTGACCGCGGTTCCCGAACCCGAGTCGGTGGACGGCGGCCTGCTGTACGAACCGAAGTGGGACGGCTTCCGCGCGATCGTGTTCTTCGATGGAACGGATGTGGAGATCGGCAGCCGGGGGTCCAAGATGCTGACCCGCTATTTCCCCGACCTGGTGGCCGTGCTCGCGGAGCAGCTTCCCGGCCCGTGCGTGCTCGACGGGGAGATCGTCGTGCGGTCGACCACGTCGACGGGGGAACGGCTCGACTGGGAAGCGCTGTCCCAGCGCATCCACCCCGCCGCGAGCCGGGTGGCGAAGCTCGCTGCCGAGACGCCCGCGTCGTTCATCGCCTTCGACCTGCTCGCCCTCGGCGACGACTCGCTCATGGACCAGGCGCTGGCGACTCGCCGGGACGCGCTCGAGACAGTCCTCGAGAACGCGCGTCCACCCGTGCACCTCACCAGGACGACGAGGGACGTGGCGCTGGCCCGACAGTGGCTCGACGAGTTCGAAGGCGCGGGTCTCGACGGCGTCGTGTCGAAGCCGTTGACCTCGGTCTACACGCCCGGCAAACGGGTGATGCTGAAAACCAAGCACGTCCGATCGGCGGATGTCGTGCTCACCGGCTATCGCGTGCACAAGAGCGGAGCGGGAGTCGGCTCGCTCCTGGTGGGCTTGTATCAGGGCGACGAGCTGTGGTCGGTGGGCGGGGTGTCGGCGTTCACGGATGCGCGCAGACTCGAGCTGATCGACGAGCTCGAGCCGCTCGTCCGCCGCGATTCATCCGGCGACGCCCTGCTCGGCGCATCCGACCGCAACCGGTTCTCGACGAATCGCGACGTCTCGTTCGTGCAACTCGAGCCGACGCGCGTGCTCGAGGTGAAGTACGACCAGATGGAGGGTGCCCGCTTCCGGCATACCGCGCAGTTCCTGCGCTGGCGGCCCGATCGGGACCCGGCCTCGTGCACCTTCGATCAGCTCGAGGTGCCGCATGCCTACGATCTGGACGACGTGCTCGGCTGACCCGGTCCCCTCTCAGGAGCAGGTCAGGGCTTCTTCGCTCGGCTCGGCTGCACCCGCGGCGGCTCGCCGGGCATCTTCGGGTAGTCCGGCGGGAACGGCATCTCGCCGAGGCCATCATCGAGGTCGCGCTGCCACCACTGAATCAGCGTTGCGATGGAACCGGGCGAGTCGTGGATGCCCGCCCACGGATCGCCGATGGTCGCGAGCCGCTCGGGCACCGTCGCGATCGTGTAGTCGAGCGGATCGGCTCCTTCGAGCTCGTCCCAGCCGAGAGGACACGAGACCGTCGCCTGCGGCAGGGGCCGCGGGCAATACGCCGCAGCGATCGTACGATCCCGGGCCGCCTGGTTGTAGTCGACGAAGATCCTCTCTCCCCGCTCCTCCTTCCACCAGGCCGTGGTGATCTCGTCGGGCGAGCGCCGTTCCAGCTCGCGGGCAGCCGCGATCACCCCGTGCCGCACATCGAGGAACTCATGGGTCGGAGCGATCGGCGCGAAGACGTGGAGGCCGCGATTGCCGGAGGTCTTCACGAACGCGGTGAGTCCGGCCTCCGCGAGCACTTCTCGGAGCAGAAAGGCGGCGCGGACCGCGTCGCCGAATCCGCGGCCGGGCTGCGGGTCGAGATCGATGCGCACCTGGTCCGGATTGTCGGTGTTGGCCGCTCGCGAGGGCCACGGGTGAATGACGATGGTGTTCATCTGCACCATCCACACCAGTGCGCCGGGCTCATCGATCACCAGTTGCGGATGGGACCGTCCGCTCGGGTAGGTGCACATAACGGTGCGGATCCACTCCGGCGCGCCCTTCGGCGGATTCTTCGAGAAGAACCACTCCCCCTCGACATCGCTCGAGAAGCGCTGCAGAGACACCGGCCGGTCGCCATTGGCCCCGACGAATGCGTCACCGACCGAAATGAAATACCTCGCGAGATCACCCTTGGTGATGCCGACCTCCGGCCAGATCACGCGGCCGGGACTCGAGACCCGCACCTCGCGTTCGCCCTGCGGGCCGGGGACCGTGAGGATGACCGCGTCGGATGCCATGTCGTTCACCGTATCGCGGCGATGCCAGGTTGAACGGGACAAGCCCCGTCCTCCAGTGAGGTGCGGGGCTTGTTCCGATCGTGCGGTAGCGCTTACTTGGACTTGTCGTCCGTGGGCTCGGCCGGCGCGACATCGTCGGGCGCTGAGTCGGCGGCGGCATCGTCCGCCGCTCCCCCGGCCTGCTCATCGACCGTGGCCTCGTCGGAGGTGACAGTCTCGTCGGAGGTGACAGTCTCGTCAGCAGTGGCCTCGTCCGCGGTCGTCTCATCGGAATCAACAGCAGCGTCATCGACGTCGGTGTCATCGACAGCAGCGTCATCGACGTCGGTGTCATCGAGTTCGGTGTCGTCGACTTCGATGGCATCCGAGTCGTCGGGCGCCGGCACGACAGCTGCGGGCGTTGCGGTCGAGACCTTGTCGGCCTTCGCCTTCGGACGAGCGTTCACCGGCTCGAGCACGAGCTCGATCTGCACCATCGACGCGTTGTCGCCCTTGCGGAAGCCGAGCTTCGTGATGCGGGTGTAGCCGCCCTCACGGTTCTCGACCAGCGGTGCGATCTGCGTGAACAGCTCGTGCACGACGGTCTTGTCGCCGATGACTCCGAGCACGCGACGGCGGGCGTGCAGATCACCGCGCTTGGCGAAGGTGATCAGACGCTCGGCTACCGGACGCAGACGCTTGGCCTTGGTCTCGGTGGTCTTGATGCTCTTGTGGGTGAACAGCGCGGCCGCGAGGTTGGCGAGCAGAAGGCGTTCGTGCGCCGGGCCTCCGCCGAGACGGGGACCCTTGGTTGGCTTGGGCATGGTGTGTTGTCTCCTGGATCAGGTGGTCTGCGTCGCGGTAGCTAAGTCAGCTGTTGGTGTCGTCGGCGTCGTCGTATCCGCTGTAGAAGTGCGCGCCGTCGAAGCCGGGCACGGTGTCCTTCAGCGACAGACCCATCTCCACGAGCTTGTCCTTGACCTCGTCGACCGACTTCTGTCCGAAGTTTCGGATGTTCATCAGCTGGGTCTCCGACAGGGCGACGAGCTCACTCACCGTGTTGATGCCCTCGCGCTTGAGGCAGTTGTAGCTGCGCACGCTCAGGTCGAGGTCTTCGATCGGCATGCTGAGCTCAGACGAGAGCACGGCGTCGACCGGCGCGGGGCCGATCTCGATGCCCTCGGCGGACGAGTTCAGCTCGCGGGCGAGACCGAACAGCTCGGTGAGGGTGCGGCCGGCCGATGCGATCGCGTCACGCGGGGTGATCGCGGACTTGGTCTCGACGTCGACGACGAGGCGGTCGAAGTCGGTGCGCTCGCCCGCACGGGTGGCCTCCACGCGATAGGTGACCTTGAGCACCGGCGAGTACAGGGAGTCGATCGGGATCTGACCGGCTTCACTGAACTCACTGCGGTTCTGAGTCGCGGAGACGTACCCGCGACCGCGCTCCACGGTCAGCTCGAGCTCGAACTTCGCCGAGTCGTTGAGGGTCGCGATGACCAGCTCGGGGTTGTGGATCTCCACGCCGGCGGGTGCCGAGATGTCGGCTGCGGTGACCTCGCCTGACCCCTGCTTGCGCAGGTACGCGGTGATCGGCTCGTCATTCTCACTCGAGACGACCAGTCCCTTGAGGTTGAGGATGATCTCGGTGACATCCTCTTTCACGCCCGCGATGGTGCTGAACTCGTGCAGCACGCCGTCGAGGCGGATGCTGGTCACCGCAGCTCCGGGAATGGATGACAGCAGCGTCCGACGGAGCGAGTTGCCGAGGGTGTAGCCGAAACCGGGCTCCAGTGGTTCGATGACGAACCGCGAACGGAACTCGGAGATGTTCTCTTCGGTCAGGGTGGGGCGCTGTGCGATGAGCACTATTGGTTCCTTTCGGCGAAGTGTCCGCTATTTGACACTTGGGAAATGTATTCAGTTGGATGACGCGCCAGGGTCATCCCGGCCGCAGAAGCGGTCGGCCCACACTGGCTGAAGAAAGGGGACGATAGGGCCTATCGCCCGGAGTTCGCGCTTAGACTCGACGCCGCTTGGGCGGCCGGCAGCCGTTGTGCGCCTGAGGGGTGACGTCGCTGATCGAGCCGACCTCGAGGCCGGCGGCCTGGAGCGAGCGGATGGCGGTCTCGCGACCGGAACCCGGGCCCTTGACGAAGACGTCGACCTTCTTCATGCCGTGCTCCTGCGCCTGACGCGCGGCGGACTCTGCGGCGAGTTGAGCGGCGTACGGGGTCGACTTGCGCGACCCCTTGTACCCGACGGCGCCCGAGGACGCCCAGCTCAACACCGCGCCACTGGGGTCGGTGATCGACACGATCGTGTTGTTGAACGTCGACTTGATGTGGGCCT
>CAXTLO010000106.1:0-8973 GCA_964244965.1 uncultured Marisediminicola sp. | reverse complement strand
CTCCTTCATGCGCCGGTCGCTCTCGAGCAGTCCGACGCCGCAGATGCCCCACTCCGCAGCGAGTCCGCCGGACATGAGCTTGTCGAGCGTCATCGCCATGTGCGCGCGGTGGAAGCCGCCGACACCCACATGCACGATGCCGACCGAGATCGCGTTCCGGTCGTAGGCCGGCCGACCGATCGAGGAGTCCACGCGCTGGAGGGTCGCGTCGGTCAATCGTGGCGCGGATGCGGATGCGGTGGACGCGTCGCTCACTTGACTGCTCCCATCGCGAGCCCGCGTACCAGCTGCTTCTGCGCGAGCCACCCCGCGGCGACGACGGGCAGTACGGCGATTGTGGAAGCCGCTGACAGCACCGCGAGGAACTGGCCGCGTCCGTCGACGAAGCTCGCGAGGAACGGCGGCACTGTGCGCGCCGTGTCCGTCGTGAGCAGGGTGACGAAGAAGTACTCGTTCCAGGAGAAGATGAAGCAGATCAGCGCCACCGCCGCGACGCCGGGCAGGAGGATCGGCAGCACGACCCGCATCAACTCCACGCGCAGGTTGGCGCCGTCGATCTGCGCCGCCTCGATGATCTCCAGCGGCACCTCGTTGAAGAACGATCGCATCATCCACACCGCGATCGGCAGGTTCATCGCCGCATAGAGCAGCACGATCGCGTTGATGTTGTCGAGCGCTCCGATGGATCGGAGGATGAAGTACACGGGCAGGATGGATGCCGCCGCCGGCAGGAACCGGGTGGAGATGAAGAAGAACAGCACATCCTGCACCCGCTTGATCGGTCGCACGCTCAGCGCGTACGCGGCCGGGATGGCCAGTAGCAGCACGATGAGGGTGGAGCTCAGGCTCGCGGTGAGCGAGTTGATCAGGTAGCCGTCCATGCCGCGGCTGAACACCTCGGCGTACCTGTCGAAGCTCAGCTCGGTGATGAGGCTCGGTGGACTGACCGATGCCGCGCTCTCGGTCTTGAAGCTGGTGAACACCATCCAGGCGACGGGGAAGAAGAACAGGGCCGCGAGCACCCAGGTCAGAGTGGTCAAGAGACCACCGCGTACGGCGCGCATCAGCGCTCCCCTCCATTGATGAAGACCTTGAACAGGGTGCGGAGCGCGACGGTCGCCACCACGATCGTGATGATCACGGTGATCACGCCGAAGGCCGCCGCCTGCCCGATGTCGAGCCCGATGAACGCTCGTTCATAGAGCAGGTACGACAGGGTCTTGGTGCCTCCGGTGCCCCTGGTCATGATGGCGATCGGGTCGAACGCCTGCAGCAGCATGATGCCGCCGAGCAGGGTCGCGATCTCGATGTACTGGCGGAGGTGCGGCAGCGTCATGTACTGGAAGGTACGGAAGGGGCCGGCCCCGTCGACGGATGCCGCCTCCAGCACCTCGCGACTCTGACTCTGTAGCCCGGCGAGCAGGATCAGCATCATGAACGGCGTGTACTGCCAGGTGAGCACCGCGATGATGGTCACCGCCGGGAAGTCGGTGTTCCAGGCGACCGACGGAAGCCCGATGAAGTTCAATCCGACGTTCACCATCCCGACGTTGGCGTCGAGCATCGACCACTTCCAGATCAAGGATGCCGCGGCGGGCATGATCAGGAACGGTGTGATCATCAGCGTGCGGGCGACACCCTGCCCCGCGAACTTGCGGTCGAGGAGGAGTGCGAAGCCGAGCCCGAAGAGCAGCGAGAGCACGACGGACGATCCGGTGATGGTCACCGTGGCGATGAGGGACGAAAGGAAGGTTCCGCCGGTGAACACTGCGGCGTAGTTGTCGAAGCCGGTGAACGCGATCTCGTCCGGGCGCAGCTGATTCCAGTTGAGGAATGAGAAGTAGATGGTGACGAGGAAGGGGATCTGCGTCAAAGCGATCGAGAAGATCAGCGCTGGCAGCACCAGCGCTCGCGCCTGCCGGGCTTTCTTCTTCGTCGTCGGGCTGACCGCACCGCGGAGAGCAGGCGGAGGCTTCGGTGGCGGCGTGTTCATTGCCGCCGCAGCCGGCCGTGTGGTGGTGGTCATTTCTCGTCCTCCTCGTTGAGCTTGAGCGGCGGACCGGGGCCGACCGCGTGAGCGGTCGGCCCCGACGCCTGGGTGGTGCGGTTACTTCTGCTTGTCGCCGGCTTCCTGCGCGATCCGCTGACCCGTCTCGAGGGCCTGATCGACAGTCTGTCGGCCGGCGATCGCGTCAGCGACCTCCTGAGCGACCTGATTACCGACGTCCTGGAACTCGGGGATCGTCACGTACTGGATGCCGACCCACGGCTGCTTCTCGACACCGGGCTGCTCGGGATTCACCGAGTTCATGATCTCGAGCGTGATCGGGCCGAACGCCTCGGCGGCCTCCGCATACTCGGGGATCTCGTAGGTCGAGTTGCGGGCTCCGGGCGGCACTCGAGTCCATCCGAGTTCCTCACCGACCAGCTGGTGGTATTCCTTGCTGGTGGCCCACTTGATGAACGTGGTGGCCGCTTCGGAGTTCTGCGAGGTCTCCGGGATGGCGAGGTTCCACGACCAGAGCCATCCGGACTCCTCGGTCAGGTTGGTCGGTGCCTTGACGTAGCCCATCTTGCCGGCGACGGTCGACGCCTCGGGGTCCTCGAGCGATCCGGCCGCCGACGTGGCGTCGTACCACATGGCCGCCTTGTCGGTGCTGAGCAGGTTCAGGCACTCGGTGAAGCTCACCGACACCGGGTCCGGCTCACCGGCAGAGGCGAGGAGGTCGACGTAGAAGTTCACGCCGTCCTTGAAGCCCTGCGAGTTCACCTGCGCGTCCCAGTTCTCGTCGTACCAGGTTCCGCCGAAGGTCTGGACGACCGTCGTCAGAGGGGCGAACAGGTCTCCCCATCCCGGCTTGCCGCGGAGGCAGATACCGGCCCGGTCCTCGGTCTTCAGCTGGTTCGCGAAGGTCGCCACCTGCTCCCAGGTGGGCTCGGCCGGCATCTCGATGCCGGCCTCGGCGAAGATGTCCTTGTTGTACATCAGGAACGAGGACTCACCGTAGAACGGCACGGCATACTGCTTGCCGTCGACCGAGATCGCGGTGCGCACCGGCTCGAGGAGGTCGTCGACGTCGTACTCCTCGTCGCCTTCGAGTTCCGGAGTGAGGTCCTTGAGCCAGCCGAGTGCGCCCCACTGCGGCACCTCGTAGGCGCCGACCGTGACGATGTCGTACTGACCGGCCTGAGAGGCGACGTCGGCGGTGACGGCGGCGCGAAGGTCGCCCTCCTCCATGGTGACGAAGTTGACGGTGATGCCGGGGTTCTCCTCTTCGAAGACGCCCTTCAACTCCTCCATGTCGACCATCTGCGGGTTGTTCACGGTGGCGAGCGTGAGGGTGACGTTCTCGCCACCGCCGCCTCCGCCGCCTGCGGCCCCGGCGCACCCGGTGAGGACCATGGCCGTAGCGGCCAGTCCGGCGCCGAGGGTGACGGCGCGTCTTCCTACAATCATTCGAACTCCTTTGTTGTGACTGCTGACTCTCGGTGTCGGTAGGAGGTTCGTTCCTCACCGCCGACAGTGTTGACTCTGAGCCATCGGCGTACTTGCTGTCTGCATCAAACCGATCAGAGTCTGATACTTTCTTTCCAAACCACGTGGTCAAATGCACCCGCGGGAGGTACGAGTGGGAGCCACTATGTCACCGGTCCTCCGAGCGCGGACGATGATCGAGCGGCCGGCCGCTCGCGAGGTGGTGCCGCTGAACGCCGGCGAGTCGTTCAGGTGGATCGAGCACGACTATCCGAGCGGCATCGCGCGCTGGAACTACCACCCCGAGATCGAGATCCACCTCATCCGACGGAGTACCGGCAGCTACATCATCGGCGACCAGGTGGGAGCGTTCGGTCCCGGCCACGTCGCCATCGTGGGGGCCGGGGTGCCGCACGACTGGATGAGCGACGTGGCACATGGTGAATCGATCGAGAACCGCGACGCCGTCATCCAATTCACCGCCGACTGGGTCGACCGGTGCATCCAGTTGATCCCGGAACTCGACGATCTGCGGACCCTGGTGCACGACTCCCAGCGCGGACTGGTCTTCTCTGGATCCACCGCCATCGAGGCGGCATGGCAGATCGAGTTGGTCGGTGTGACGGCGGGATCGGAGCGGATATCGCACCTCCTGGCGCTGTTCGGCATCCTGCTCCGGGCGCCGGACGCGCATCGGCACTTCGTCACCAACGAGTGGTACTCCTCCGATGTCGGTCACGTGGGGAAGGCAGCGGTGGACGCCGGACTCGCGTACGTGCTTGCGAACCTCACCGGGCACATCCGCATGGCGGAGGCGGCGAAACTCGCCTACATGTCGGAGCCGTCGTTCTCGAAGTTCTTCAAGAAAGCCACGGGGATCACCTTCTCCGACATGGTCAAGCGGCTGAGGATCGCCAGTGCCTGCCGCCTGCTCGACCAGACGGACTCGTCCATTGCCACGATCAGCACCGCCGTCGGCTATCGCAACCTGGCGAACTTCAACCGTCAGTTCCTCGCCGAGACCGGGATGACGCCGACCGCGTATCGTTCCCTCGACGAGGAGGAGAAGCCCCCAGCCCGGCGCATCAGTCTCGGCCTGCACGCCGAGAGGTGACCGGTCAGCTGGAGATGTTCTTGCGGAGGAACCACCAGGTGGCCGCCGTAGCGAACACCAGGCCGTAGATCAGCGACGACAGCACCGAGTCCGCCACCGCGCCGTAGTCGACCGCGCCGGCGAAGAACTCCTGGAACGCCCCGTCGTTCCAGGTCGGAAGCACCACGCGTAGGTCGCCCAGGTCGGGGATGGCTTGGAGGATGTTCGACAGGATCGACGCGATCACCACACCGCCCGCCGCCGCGAGGGGCGCATCGGTCATCACGGTCAGGAGTGTGCCGAGCGCCGCTGCCCAGATCAGGGCAATGGCGATGAGGACGGATGCGGACGCGAGGCGCCCGACCGATTCGGCGAAACCGAGCTCCGGCCCGCCCGGGACCTGTAAGCCGCCGGTGCCGTAGGACAGCACCCCGACCAGGAGCGCCATCCCGGCCAGGAGGGCGATACCGATCAGCAGCAGCGCGGAGGCGACGACGACTTTCACGACGAGGAGGCGGGTGCGGGACACCGGGATGGTGAGCAGGTACTTGAGCGTGGACCGGGATGCTTCGCCGGCGATCATGTCGCCGAACAGCAGCGCGACCACGAGGGTGAGGAGGAACCCTCCGGTGACCACCAGCACGAAGGCCGCGAAGTTCGCCCCGCTGGTCTGAGCGAAGGCGGTGAAGCTCGCGCGAGCGCTGCCGCCAGCGCTTCCAGGCGGTCCAGAGCCACCGATGAGGAAGGCGAGTCGGATGACTACGGGGAGCAGGGCGAGCACGAGCAGTACTCCGCGTACGCGCCACTGGCTGATCTGGCGCGCGAACTCCACCCTGATCGGGAGCGTGCGACGCGACGTCCTCGCTGCACCGGGGATCGGGCCAGGGCTCCAGGCCGCGTCATCCACCGTCGTCACCTCGCCGCTCCCACGTCGCCGACCATGGCGAGGAACGTCTCCTCGAGGTGCCGACCGTGCGTGACACTGCGCACTCCGACTCCGGCGGCCACCAGCGCGGCGACGATATCTTCGGCGGTGTGACCGCCAGGGATGACGCGCACCGACCCCGGTGCGACGAGTCTCGAGCGCACACCGGTTAGCAGGGCGAGCGCCGAGGCGGCAGCGTCGGCATCCGTCACCTCGATGGTGAGCTCGGTGGCGTCACCTGCGAGCTCGGCCACGGTGCCCGAGGCGATGAGGCGACCCTGAGCCATCACGACGACGTGCGAACAGGTCTGCTCGACCTCGCCGAGCAGGTGCGACGACACGATGACCGTGCGTCCGCTCGCTGCGTAGCTGCGCAGCACTCCGCGTAGCGCATGGATCTGGGGTGGATCGAGTCCGTTGGTCGGCTCGTCGAGGATGAGCAACTCCGGCATGCCGAGCATCGCCTGCGCGATCGCGAGCCGCTGACGCATCCCCTGGCTGTAACCGCCGACGCGGCGCCGGATCGCGGAGCCGAGATCCGCGATCGCCAATGCCTCGTCGAATCGCGCCTCCGCGGCGGGTCGACCGGAGGCCGCCCAGTACAGCTCGAGGTTGCGCCGCCCGGACAGGTGGGAGAGGAAGCCCGGACCTTCGATGAAACAGCCGACCCGTGCGAGCACGGGTGCCCCCGGGGTGAGCGGGTGCCCGAAGATCTCGATCCGACCCGCGCCGGGACGGAGCAGGCCCGTGACCATCCGGAGCGCGGTGGTCTTACCCGCTCCGTTCGGCCCGAGGAGCCCGAGCACCTGCCCGCGTTCCACGGTGAACGACAGGTCGTCGACGGCGCGGAATCCGGAGCGGTAGTCCTTGGTGAGACCGTGGATGACCAGTGGCGGAGCGTCATCGGGGGAGGGGATGCCACCCGCATGCTCGCCATCGGCGACGACGTCGCCACCGGCTCGTCGCCTCCGGGTGAGCACCGCCGTGACCAGGATCAGGCCGACCGCGACGATCAGCACGACGGCGATGGCGATCACCGTCCCGGGAGAGGCGGAACCGGAGCTCTGCGTCGGCGCCGCCGCGTCCACCGTCGGGAGCAGGATCGGTCCGGCCGGTCCGACGATGAATGATGCGGCGGTGGGAGATCCGAGATAGAGCGCGTCGGTGGTCCGCACGACGAGTTCGACGCGGTCGCCGGCCTCGAACCGCCAGGTCGTGGTCGGCAACGCGAGTGAGACCGTGGTCGGAGAACCGTCCGGTGCAAGCGACACCCGCACCGGCGCGACGCCCCCGCCGCCAACCGCTCGCGGCGAGTCGTCGGGGATCACCCGGAGCTGTGCGAACAGCACTGCCTCATCCGGGGCGGTCGCGGTCTCCTCGGATGCCGCGGCGCTGGCCACCTCCAGGGATACCGTCGGTGTCCCGGCGAGGATCGTCGTGGAGTCGAGTGGTTCGGAGATGAACGACGCGACCTGCGCGGGTGACTCCGCTGCTCCGGCCGCCGCCCCACCGACGGCGGCCCCCAGGCCACCGGTCAACGCGTCGAGCGATCCGACGCCGGGCAGGTAGGTCGTGGTAGCGGGCAGAGCTCCTGGTGGATTGATGATCGCGCGGGGTGGCCCCGATAGCGCGACCTCCCGACCGGCGCCCTCCCGCTCGGGGTAGTTCTCGGCGGTGCGTGTCTCATCGAATGACCGTGACGACGCGGGTACCGCGAAGGTGAAGGGCAGCTGATCGTCGTCACCATTCGATGGCAGACGTTCCGCCAGCCACGCGTCGACCTCCTCCGTCGTATCCCCCCCGGCACTCGTGTCGGCGCTCGAACCCGCCGTGTCGGATCCGGCTGTGATCGATGCGCCGCCGGAATCGTGGCCCCCATCGAACCAGGTCACCTGCACGGGCGCTCCCGCCGCAGCGATCTGGCGTGCGTTCGCATCTGCCTGGTCGAGCCCGAAAAGTGTGTCCCGGGTCCCCTGTAGGAGGAGTGTGGGGGCCGTCATCCGGTCGAGAACCGATGACGGTGATGAGTTCGCGAGCAGATCGCGGTCGGCATCGGAGAGCGGTTCGCCCGCCACCAGACCGCTGTACAAATCGCACAGCTCGACGGTGAATCGGCCGCACGCGCCGATCTCGGCCGATGCCCCGTTGCCGAACAGCTGTGCGGCCCATCCCTGCTTGAACACCCCACCGGTTACGGACGAGTCTGGTGCCGCCGCATTCGGTACGAGGGCGTCCGCCAGCTCGTTCCAGGTGATCGCCGCGACCACGGTATCGACGCGATCATCGGTGGCGCCGAGCATGAGCGCGAGCGCACCGCCGTAGGAGGCGCCGACCACTCCGACGACCGGATCACCGTCGACCTCGAGCACGTCGTCCCTCGTCGCCAGAAGGTCGACGAGGGCCCGCGCATCGGCTACCTCGTAGTCCAGCGAGTCGAGCGCGATCTGCCCGCCCGACTCTCCGAACCCTCGAGCGGTGTAGGCCATCACGACGTAGCCGTCGTCCCGCAGTCGGAGTGCCTCCGTGGCGAGTGCCTCCTTCGACGCCCCGAACCCGTGGGCGAGGAGCACAGCGGGAGCCGGCCCGCTGTCGGACGGGAGGTAGAGATCCGTGTCGATTACGATCGTCGCGTCGGAGCCGGGTGCTGCGGGGACGTCGACCATGGCGCTCTCGGGCGCCGTCGGCTGCCGGTCATCCGTGGTGGGTGTGAGCGGTTCGGGAGCGCGCTGTGGTGCGGTGCGAGCGTGAGGCACCGGTTCGACGCGGGCGTTCGACAGCGGCGCCGAATGGGAGCGCTCGTCGGCACGCGCTTCGTGCGGCGCCAGCGCCCCGAGCCCGGTGGCGAGGACCGCCACCACCGCGCCGAGCGCCGCTGCGGTACGAGCCGCTCGTACGCGTCGGGAACGGCTGCGACTCATGAGTACAGCTTGACTCACTGACCTGCGCGACCCATCCACCCGGGCGAGTACCCGCGGCTACGTCAGTGGTAGTAGCTGCGCTGTCGCGCTTGAGCGCGAGGTCGCCTGCGCCATCCCGTCGTCCTTGCTGTCCCAACAGGATCGGGGAGAAGCGGATGCCGCTGGGTCCGTCAGGGCGTGCCGCGCATGATCGCCTGCTTGACGTCGGCGATCGCCTGGGTGACCTGGATACCACGGGGGCACGCCTCGGTGCAGTTGAAGGTGGTACGGCAGCGCCAAACCCCTTCCTTGTCGTTCAGGATGTCGAGGCGCACCTGAGCCGAGTCATCTCGCGAGTCGAAGATGAAGCGGTGCGCGTTGACGATGGCGGCCGGGCCGAAGTACTGGCCGTCCGTCCAGAACACCGGACAGCTCGACGTGCACGCGGCACAGAGGATGCACTTGGTGGTGTCGTCGAAGCGGGCGCGCTCGGCAGGTGACTGGCGGCGTTCCTTGTCTGGCTTCGATGCAGACTGCAGGAACGGCTGCACCTCCGCGAAGCTCTCGAAGAACGGATCCATGT
>CAXTLO010000105.1:0-8989 GCA_964244965.1 uncultured Marisediminicola sp. | reverse complement strand
TGACGGCTTTCGTGATCATGGAGGCCATGGGCTCAGGGTAGCGGCAACGGGTTTCGGGCCAGCGCGAAGAGCGGTCTGCTTTAGGGTGGGGCGGTATGAGCGGTGCCGTCAGCCACCAGAAAAGAGCGCTTCGCGCCGAGTTGCGCGAGCGGCGCCGTCAGGTGACCACGAAGGACCGGGATGCCGGAACGGATGCCTTCACACGGCGTCTCATCGATCTCACGTCGTCGGTGCGCGCTCGATCGGTCGCCGCGTACCTGCCGACCAACGACGAACCCGACATCCGGCCGTATGTCCAGTGGGCTGTCGAGCAGGGCATCCGGGTGCTGGTGCCCATATCCCGCGACGACGGCCTGCTCGACTGGGCAGTGGAGACCGGTGCCGGCGAGACGGAGGGGCTCTGGGGCATGCCGGAGCCGGTCGGCGACCTGCTCGGGCCGATCGCGATCAACGACGTCGACCTGATCATCGTGCCGGCGGCGTGCATCGATCGGACTGGGATGCGGATGGGCTGGGGACGCGGCTACTTCGACCGCACGCTCGGGTCGATGGAGAAATGCCCGCCGGTCTATGCTGTGGTGTTCGATCATGAACTGGTCGAATCCGTGCCCAGCGAAGTGCACGACAAGCGCGTCGACGGCGTGATCACGCCCAGCGCGACCGTCACCTTCTGATCCGTCGCCTGCGCCGCGGCATCCTGAGCTCCGGAGATTCCCACGTGCCCACCTACTCGTATCGCTGCACCGAGTGCGAGAACGCCTTCGACATCCATCAGGCGTTCACCGACGACTCGCTGACCGAATGCCCCGTCTGCGGCGGCAGGCTGCGCAAGGTGTTCACCGCAATCGGGGTGAGCTTCACGGGATCGGGCTTCTACCGCAACGACTCGCGTGCGCCGCGCAAAGAAGGCGGGTCATCCGAGGGTGGCGGATCCTCGGACGGCGGCACGTCGTCGGATTCGTCGTCGGGCTCATCCTCGGATTCATCCTCCGGCTCAGGCGAGAAGAGCGGCACGAAGGAGAAAAGCGGCGCGAAGACGAATACCGGCGGCTCCGGCTCCGGCTCCGGCTCCGGCGCCGGCGCCGGCGCCGGCTCCGGCAAAGCTGCGCCCGCGGCATCCGGCTCGACATCATCGAAGGCGACCCCCGCCGCGTAGAAGGATCAGGACCGCATCATGCTCAAGGGATTCAAGGAGTTCATCCTCCGCGGCAACGTGATCGACCTCGCTGTAGCAGTAGTGATCGGCGCCGCGTTCACGGGCATCGTGAACACGCTCGTCGCCGCGATCTTCGACCCGATCATCGGCGCGCTGTTCAACGCCGAGTCTCTGAACACGGCGCTGGTCGTGCCGATCCCGACTCTCAGCGGCGGCACGGCCGACATCATGTTCGGCGCAGCCCTCGCCGCGGTGATCAACTTCATCGTCATCGCGGCAGTCGTCTACTTCGCTTTGGTGCTGCCGATCAACCGGCTGAGCAAGATCGCCTTCCTCCGCAGCAAGGAGGAGGAGACGGCGACACCGGCCGACACCCCTCCGACGCAGGAGGAGCTGCTCATCCAGATCCGAGACCTGCTCGCCGGACGCCCCTCAGCCGAGGGAGATCACTCGCTGCAGGACGCACCCCGCGCCTGAACGGCAGACCCGACCCTGAATACAACGCCGTCACGACGGGTCAGCCGAGGGGGTTGTCGACGGATGGAGCGCTCGTGCACCTCATCCGTCGACGAAGACCTCGAAGGTGATCGATCAGGCCACGAGATCCCGCACCATCGGGATGACCCGGGTGCCGTACAGCTCGATGCCGTGCGTCAGCTTCTCGTGCGGCAGCGGACCAGCACTGTACTTGAGGTCGAACCGGTCCGCGCCGAGGGCGGTGACGGTCGAGGCGATCTTGCGGGCGACGGTCTCCGGCGACCCGACGTAGAGCGAGCCGTGCGCGACCTCCTGCTCGAATTCGTCCCGCCCCATCGGCGGCCAGCCCCGCTGCGCCCCGATGTGGTCGCGCATGATCTTGTAGTCGGGGAACATCTCCTCGCGCGCCTGCTCGTCGGTGTCTGCGACGTACCCCGGTGAGTGCACCCCGATCGGCAGCTGCGGTACCTCCAACTGGTCGAGCGCCCGGTGGTACAGGTCGACGTAGGGTGCGAAGCGCTCCGGCGCCCCGCCGATGATCGCCAGCATGAGCGGCATCCGGTACCGGGCGGCCCGCACCACGGACTCGGGACTGCCGCCGACGCCGATCCACGTCTTGAGCGACCCGGAGGCGGTCGTCGGATACACCTGCTGATCGGTCAGCGGCGCGCGGGTCGAACCGCTCCAGGTGATGGGCTGCTCGGCGAGCAGGTGCGAGAACAGGTCGAGCTTCTCCTCGAACAATCGCTCGTAGTCGCCCAGCTCGAAGCCGAACAGGGGGAACGACTCGGTGAAGGAACCGCGACCCAGGATGACTTCCGCTCGACCGTTCGACGCGGCATCGAGTGTCGCGAAGCGCTGGAACACCCGGATCGGGTCGTCCGAGCTCAGCACGGTGACGGCGGACCCGAGGTGGATGCGCGAGGTACGGCCCGCGATGGCGGCGAGCACGGTCTCGGGCGCGGATACCGCGAAGTCGCTGCGATGATGTTCGCCGACACCGATGAAGTCGATCCCCACCTCGTCGGCGAGCACCCCCTCCTCGATCACGTTCCGGATGACCTGCGGGAAGTCGACGGGCTGGCCGTCCTGCCCCCTCGTCACATCGCCAAAGGTGTCGAGACCTAATTCGACCTGCGCCATGTCGTACTCCTTTTCATGCGAACGTATGAGCGTCAACGCTTCACCGCGCACGGTATTCCCGGCGGTCCACCTTCAGTGGACGAGACGATCCGTGCTCTCAAGCCCAGTGCGGAGGCTTGTCGCGTTTCAGCCGCTCGTCGTTCTCGCCCTCGACGTGACGTGCGGGTTCGTTCGACGGCGCCGGGTCGGTACCGGGGATCGCCTGCGTCGTCACCCGTCGACGCTGCCGCGGCATCCGCTCCGCCCGATGACGAGGAGATGCCGCATCCGGCGGGGAGTTATCGGCCAACGATCGGGATGGGTTCGGTGTTGAGCTGGGTGGGCACGCCGAGCATGGTGGCGATCTTGTCGGCCACCAGGTTCGGATCGCTGAACAACTCGAAGGCGTGCACCCTGAGGTAGTGCCAGCCCAATCGGCGCAGCATCTCCGGACGCAGGCGAAGGGCTTCGCGCAGGCTCGTGTCCTGATGGCCACCGAGGTTCGAATCCGTCTCGATGGTCAGGCACATGCCCCCGCGTGACGTGACGAGTCCGAGCTTGCCCCGGTGTTCGAGTGCCACGCGGAGTCCTCGCGAGCGGAGCCGGCGAGCGAGATCCACGAGCATCGGATCGCCCGACTCGTCGTCGGATCCGTCGGTGGAGCGGGCTCCGACGTCGTTCAGGATGTCGGCGAGAGCGACAGCGCCGTGCCTCATCCGCGATTCATCGATGTCGGACGACTCGAAGCACGTGACGATCACCATCGATCGCCGAGCGCGGGTCATGGCGACGGCGAGGAGCCGCTCGCCGCCGGGACGGCCGAGCGCGCCGAAATCGGACAGCACCCGTCCGTGCGGCGTGCGACCGTATCCGATCGAGAAGATGACGCGGTCACGACTCTCGGCCACCGCCTGATCGATGGTCATGACCGTGAACGGCTCGGTATGGTCGCCGAGCAGGAAGTCGTTCAGCTCCGGGCGCGACGACAGAGCGGCCAGCACCGCCTGCTGCACGCGCACGACGTGCTTGGCGCTGGCGGTGAGCACCATGAGCGATTCGCGCGGGCGACTGGCGGCATGGTCGAGCACGAGTTCGACGACGCGCGCGACCTCCGCATCGACGCTCTCGACGGCGCCGGTCTGCGGGTCGGGCAGGCCACTGCCGCCGGTCACGTGGTCGAGGCGGAGACTCGGATGACCGAGGAAGCTCCCCGCCCAGGGAAGCGACTGGATGCGGCCGCCGTAGAACCGGCGATTGACCAGTTCGGCGAGGTCCTCGCCTCCGGCACGGTAGCTGCGGGTCAGCGACAACGTCGGCACTCTGGCCGCCAGACGCGCGAGTACGGATTCCTGGTGCAGGGCGTCGAGGTCGTACTCCGTCGCACCCGGGCCGGTCTGCTCGTACTCGTCTGCGATCTCAATCCGGAAGGCGGCGGGGGTCTGAGTCACCGGATCCCCGAACGCGACGGATTGCTTCGCCCGACGTATCGCACCGAGGCTCTCGGTGAGCGTGATCGCGCCCGCGTCCACGAGGATGACGGTGTCGAACGGGATCTCGTCGGTGATCTGATCCACCTCGTAAGGCGACGCGAGCCAGACCGGGGACACCGTGCGGGACAGGTGGGGGGCCGCCGCTTGCAGAGCGGCAGACGTGATCGTCGCACGACGGAGCGCGGTCTTCAGCGCCGCCGCCTCGTCGGGCCAGTCGACGAGTCCCAGGTTCCAACTCTCCGCGAGCTGCCAGCTCAGCAGCTGAGCGCCGTCGGCGGCGTGCGCCTCGTCCACGAGCCGGAAATCGGCCTCGAGACGGTCGAGCACGTCGGTGTTGGCCTTCAACAGCGCCCGGTCGGAGGCAAGGAGGGATTCGAGCGCAGACTGCCACCATGCGAGCTCGAGCTCGGCGGTCACCTCCTCGGCGGGGACATGGCGCGAGGCGAGATCGGCCATGAGCGGATCGAGCTCGAGGGTACGCAACATCTGCCGGATCTCGGCGCGCTCCTGCAGATTGTGCAGCACTTCGGATTCCTGCGCGAGCAGACCGAGCTTGGCACCCAGTTGCGCGATGGGGAGGTTCACCAGCTCGTCGCTCTGCACCGAAGTGCCGAGCGGACGGTCGAGGGACGCGAGATCCTGCTCGACCTGCTGGTACGCCACCTGCACGTCGGCGATCCCGACGGGGATCTCGGGCACCGCTCCCGCGGCGACGAACCGCTGCCACAGGATGCGCTGCTGCTGGATGCGCTGCAGGCTCCCGTGCAGGTCGCTGATGTGCACTCCCGGGCGCACGTACTCCTTCGCGAGGCGGCGCAGCCGCCGCCGGTTCGCTCCGGACATCTCCGGAGCGTCCCGCCTGGACGCGGTAGCGGCGACCAGTTCGCTCAGCGAGCGGTCGAAGACATCCGGGGTGAATCGATCGAGAGTGTCGCGGATCTCGGTGAGCAACCGCAGGTAGACGCCGAGTTGGGTGATGTTCTCGAACGGTCGCATGTGCGTGGAACCCAGCACGTCCTCGGCCCGGACCAGCAGGCGCGGCAGATCGCTGCGGTGCAAGCGTTTCGCCAGCTCGTGAGCGGCTCCGGCCTCGTCGCTGGTGGCGAAGGTGGCCCCGTACCAGGGCGAATCCCCCGGACCGTACTTGAACTCGCCGAGCGTCGCCGCCTGCACCATCGCCTCTGCGGCGCGTGCGCGCGACCCGGCGAGCGCTTCGATCGAGGAGCGTCGGAGACGAACCGTCGTCGACGGAGGGACGGCCAGCAGGGCGAGGCGGGACAGCTCGGTGAGCGCGTCCATCACGGAGACGCCGAGTTCGGGATCGGTACGCGCGATGGCGGTGCGGTAGTCGAGCAGCACCTTGCGCAGGCGCACCAGTGCCTCATCCACATCACGGGTCTCGGGCTGGGTGGACTTCTCGTTGCGGGTGATCGAGCGCACGAGGTCGCGGCGCAGCGTGGACGGCGACACGGCGAATCCGCTCAGGCCGATCTGCCCGAGGCGGGACTGGATGTCGCGCAGGCTCGACCGGCGCGGGCTGACCACCAGCACGCGCTTGTTCTGCGCGGCCAGCGCACCCACGGCGTTCACGATCGTCTGAGTACCGCCCGTGCCCGGCAGCGTCTTCACGACGAGCGAGTTCCCCGAGGCGATTTGTGCGACAACGTTCTCCTGCTCCGCGTCGGCGTCGAGCAGAAGACGGTCGGTGTCGGGCGATCGGCGGTCCTGATGCGGCGGATCGACCGGGGAGTACGACTCCTCGAGCGTCCACTTCGCGGTCGAATTGCCCGCGAGTGCGTCGAGGATCGGATGCTGGAGGTCGGTTGCATCCGCCGTGAGTCGCGTGGCGACATCCGCGAATGACGACACGACCAGGCGCGGCTGCACGTTGAACCAGTCCAGGTGCGAGGTGAGCCCGCGGAGTCGGTCGATGACCGGATTCGGCTTGAAGGTGCCGTCGGATTCCGCGAGCGCGGCGAAGGCGGCGGCATCCAGCTCGATGGAGAACTGATCATGGAGTGCCCGCGCCAGCTCGGGGTTGAGGTACGCGGCACCGCGGAGCCGCACCTCGAAGTCGCGGCCGTACCGGCGGATCGCGAGCGGACGCAACAGGATGGGCGCGCAGAAATCCTCGCCGTCGAATTGCCACTGGGCGATCCCGATGCCGAGGTGCACAGAGTCGATGCCGCGGGCGGTGGCGAGCTCGACCCCTTTGGCGGCGATCTCCGCGGCGGCGGTCTTCGCCGCTCGCAGCGCGAGGTCGTCGCGGATGAGGCTCGACAGCAGCGTCGTCTTGCCGGTGATGAAGCGGGCGAGCCCACCGGGGTGGGTCGTGGACAATTCGATGCGCGTGCGGGGGGCGTCGACGAAGTGCAGAAGCGGCGACCGTCCACCGATGGTGGCGAGCTCGGTGCGCCAGGCCTCCCACACCGGATCGGCCGCGTTGGCGAGCTTCGTGCCGGGGTCGCCGAGGCTGAGCGCATGAGGAGCGGTCACCTGTCGCGCCGCGTGGGCATGGGTGTCGTCGGGTTCGGACAGGAGGTCCTCCGCCAGGTCTCGTCGGTCAGCGCGCCACACACCGCCACCTTAAGGGCGCGTCCGGCGGTATCCGGGGATCAGGCGTGGAGTTTCGTGCGACCGGGGCCCAAGCAGCAGCGTCAGGCCAGCACGACCCCGAGCACGACGAGCCACGCGAACACGGAGGTGGACACCGCGCTCAGCAGCGCGTAGCCCGGGGTCGGGCGCCCGCGAGCAGCCCGCCACTCCCGCAGGAACATCACGAACGCGAACGCCAGCATCACGAGGGTGATCACCCGCACGATCGCTGAGGGACCGTCGGCGACGAGACCGGAGCCGACCTGGTGGAACGCGATCACTCCCCAGGGGACGATCCCGACCCCCGCGCCGAAGCAGAGAGGGAGCAGCGGATGACCGGAGGTCACAGTGATCCGCTCCTGCAGCATGACGAACAACACGAGAGCACTGGTCAGCGCGTAGATGCCGACCAGGGCGCCGACGTCGGTGATGCCGTTGAGCTGCGCGACGAGGAACACGATGATCGACGCGCTGAGCGAGTACTCGACCAGGCGCACCCATCCGAACGGCAGCAGCCGCGCGATCCCGACCAGCGCGCACAGCACGACGACCGCCGCACCCGCCTCGACGGCCGCGAGCTCCACCCGGTCGGCGCCGGGCAAGGCGACAGTCACCGGGAGCACCTCGCGCGCTCCGGTTGTCGCGAGCACGACGCCGAGCGCCACCGCCTCCGCAATCAGCACCAGCCCCGCGACGACGGAGGTGCGGCGGGTGCCGCTCACTGTCCGAGCAACCAGCCGCCAGGGCCTGCGAGGTCGGCTGCGGCATCCGGTCCCCACGATCCGCGAGCGTACGGATGCAGCGCGGGGCGGTTCTCGAGCACCGGCGCGACGGCATCCCAGGCGTGAGCGAGTCCGTCGGGGCGGGTGAACAGCGACCGGTCGCCGACGATCACGTCGTTGATGAGCTTGACGTACGGCGGCAGCGGGTCGGCGTCCTCCACCTCGGCGAGCGACAGATCCGCGGTTCCGGTGGTGAGGTCGAACTCCGCGCCGGGCTCCTTCACGACGATGCGCAAGTCGATATGCCCGGCTCCGGCCACTTTGACGGTGAGGACGTTTCCGACGGGCGGAACGGCACCCGCGAGAGGCCCGTCCTCCGGCCTGCGGAAGACGAGGCTGACCTGCTGCGCGTCGCCGGCCAGCTGCTTTCCGGTGCGCAGCAAGAACGGCACGCCATGCCACCGGTCGGTGTCGATCCATAGGCGGGCGGCGACGAAGGTGTCGGTAGTCGAGTCGTCGGTGACGCCCTCGGTGTCGGTGTATCCCTCGAACTGGCCGAGCACCACGTCGTCTCCGGTCAGTGGACGGAACGCCGCGATCACGGATTCGCGCGCGGTCTGAAGGTCGTCAGCAGACATCGACAGCGGCGGCTCCATCGCGATCTCCGCCGCGATCTGGAACAGATGGGTGACGATCATGTCGAGGAGCGCGCCCGTCTCGTCGTAGAACTCGGCGCGGTCCGCTATATCGAGGGTCTCGGGAACGTCGATCTGCACGGAGCTGATGTGCTCGCGGTTCCAGACGCCGTCGAACAGACCGTTGCCGAAGCGGAGCGCGTGAAGGTTCTGGCTCCCCTCCTTGCCGAGGAAGTGGTCGATCCGGTACACCTGGCTCTCGTCGAGCACCTCGTGCACCGCCTCGTCGAGTTCGCGGAAGTTCGCGGGCGACGTGCCGAACGGCTTCTCGTAGACCACGCGGGAGCCCTTCGCGAGTCCGTGCTCCCCGAGACCCTCGGTCACCTTCATGAACGCACTCGGGGGGATCGCGAGGTAATGCACGCACTGGGCGTCGTCGCCGAGTTCCTCCTTCGCCTCGGCGAGTACGTCGAGCAGGCTGCCGGGTGTCGACGCGTCGAATCCGCCGCCCGCGAACCGCAGTCGCGCACGGAACTCGTCCCACGGGCCATCGGAGGGCTTGGGGCCGAATTCCTCGAGCACCCCGCGCACGTGCTCGCCGAAGTCCTCGTGGGAGACGTCGCCGCGTCCGTTGCCGATCAGGATCCACTTCTCGGGCAGCAACCCGTGCTGGGCGAGCTGGAAGAACGCGGGAAGGACCATCCGCTTAGCGAGATCACCCGTCGCCCCGAACAGTACGAAGATGGTCGCGCCGGCCTGGGAACTGTCTGCCATGGGATCTGCCTTCCGGTG
>CAXTLO010000104.1:489-9024 GCA_964244965.1 uncultured Marisediminicola sp. | reverse complement strand
TCGCACCGCGCTTGTCGGCGCTCGGCTTCGTCGCGGCCGCTGGTGTCGGAGTGGACTTCTTCGGCGCCGCCGCAGTCGACGCCGCCTTCGCTGAAGCAGCCTTAGCCGGCGCAGTCCGCAACGGGGCGGCCTTCGCCGGCGTGGCCGGCTTCGAGACCGTGGTCGCTGATGCCGCCTTCGGAGCAGTCCGCGTCGGAGCAGTTCGCATCGGAGCAGTTCGTTTCACAGCACCGGCGGCGCTGTCGGTCTTTGCAGGTACCCCCGCCCTCGGCTTCCTCGGCGCAGCGACTTTCGACGGGGATGCCGCGTCGGGTGAGACGGTGACGAGCGGGGCAGGCGCGACCGCGACGGGACCGGTGAGGGCCGGTGCTGCATCCGCAGACGGCGCCCCGGTGGGCGCGATCGCTGGACGGACCCGCGCATCACCGGGCTTGTTTTTGGTCGGGCGCGAGAGCTGAGTCGCCTCGGCATTGCGGGTCGCGACCTCGGTCGCCGAGGGGCGAGCGACCGGGCGCGCCCCCGTGGCTCGAGGAGCGACCCGGCGGGGAGGGACTATCGGCTCAATCGGCGCGGCGCTCGTAGGACCGACCGGCGCCGCCGTCTGACGTGTCCGTCGTAGCTCGGCCACGCGCGGTGCGGCGGGGCGACGCACGGGCGTGCGCACCGCACGGTAACCAGCGGGCGGGACCGGCGCGGCGGCATCCGGCTCGGAAGCGGCGATCGTCTGGGTCGACTCGCGATCGTCACCGAGGCGTGGAAGTTCACCCTTGGTCGACGAGGGACCGGCCGCGAGCGACGCTCCCGCCGCAACCGGGCGAGGGCGGGTCTTGCGGTCAGCGGATGTGCGCGATGTGCGACTGCTACGGGCCTGGCGCGGCTCATCGCGAGACGGCTGCCCTCCGGCCGGAGCATCCGATGCGAGTGCGTCGGCAGCTGACGCTTCGGGCGAATCGGGAACGGGGGTGGGCGTTTCGGGCGTGGCAGTGCCACGCAGCTGCGCAAGGAACCAGTCGTGCTTCGGGTCTGTCTCCGTGCCAGCGCCGTCGGGATTTCGGTCGCGGACCACCTTCATACATTACTCCGTACCGCCCCCCGTTCGAGGGTGACGAGGGGGTGAGTGTGAATCCGCGTCAGAGGTGCCAGCCGCTAGCGTTGACGGCATGCGTGTTGCCACCTGGAACGTGAACTCCGTCCGCTCGAGGGTCGGTCGCGTAGTCGACTGGCTCGTCCGCGAAGACGTCGACGTGGTGGGTATGCAGGAGATCAAGTGCAAGGAGAACCAGTTCCCGTTCGAGGCGTTCTCCGAGGCCGGGTACGAGGTCGTGATGCACGGGCTCAACCAGTGGAACGGAGTCGCTTTCGCGAGCCGCCTTCCCATGGACCAGGTGGAGCGGGGCTTCCCGACCGCGCCGGGCTTCGGCAAGCCCGGCCCGGACGGCGACGTCCCGCAGGAGGCTCGCGCCATCGGCGTCACCGTCAACGGCGTGCGGCTGTGGAGTCTGTACGTGCCCAACGGGCGCACCCTCGACGATCCGCACTATGACTACAAGCTCGAGTGGCTCGCGAATCTCGCGCGCGAGACATCCGACTGGCTGGGCGCGCGGCCCGACCTCCCGCTCGCGCTGATGGGCGACTTCAACATCGCCCCGCTCGATGAGGATGTCTGGGACCCGGTGGTCTTCGAGGGGCGCACACATGTCAGCGCACCGGAACGCGAGGCGTTCGCGGCGCTGGAGCGGGCCGGACTGACCGATGTTGCCCGCTCGCGTCAGGTGCCCGGATACACGTACTGGGATTATCAGCAGCTCCGCTTCCCCCGCAACGAGGGCATGCGCATCGACTTCGTGCTCGGCTCGAAGCCGTTCGACGATCTCGTTACGGGCGTGCGATTCGACCGGAACGAGCGGAAGGGCACCGCGCCGAGCGACCACATCCCCGTCGTCGTCGATCTCGACCTGCAGGCCGCCGATGACGATGACAGGCCGATGATCTTCTGACCGTGATCGGCTCGGCTCAGGTGGGTCCGAGCAGCGCGGCGATGATCAACAGCACCAGCACCGATCCGACGGTTGTGATGAGCACGGTGTCGCGGGCGACGATCTCGCCGCGTTCGTAGCGCTGCGCATAGTTGAATACGTTCTGCGCGGTCGGCAACGCCGAGATCACCACTAACGCGAACAGCTGCTGGGCCGGCAACTCGAACACGAAGCGGCCGAGCGCCCATGCGACCGCCGGCATGACCAACAGCTTCACCGCCGAAGCGAGGATCACGTCTCGGCGTGATGAGCCCGGCGCCAGTGCACGCTGCCCGTGCAGCGAGATACCGAAGGCCATCAGCACCACCGGCACCGCTGCAGCACCGACCAGGCGGATGGGCTCGAAGACCAGCTCCGGAACCTCGACGCCCGTCGCCGAGACGAGCGCCCCCAGGGCCGATCCGATGATGATCGGATTGCGCACCGGCTGACTGAGCACCCGGCCGATGGATGTCCGCCCGCTGGTCACCACATCGAGCAGCGTCAGCAGGAGCGGCGTGAACACGATGAGCTGCATCATGATCACCGGCGCGACGGAGGCAGCATCGCCGATCACGTAGACCGCGATCGGGATGCCGATATTGTTCGCGTTGACCCAGCCGGCCGCCGCCATCCCGATCGCACCTTCCGCGGCCGGTCGCCGCCAGAGGCCGAAGGCGACCACCGCGTAGATGAGGAACGACGTGACCGCGGCGATCGCGGAGACCACGAGCACAGATGAGAAGAGCACATCCACGTCAGCGTCGGCCAGCACCGTGAACAGAAGGCAGGGCGACAGCACGAAGAACACGACCCGGCTGAGCACGAACCTCGAGTGCGGCCCGAGCAGTCCGAGCCGTCCCACGAGGTACCCCGCCGCGATGACGACGCCGATGATCGCGAATCCTTCGAGCACACCGATCACGGGTCAAGTCTGTCGTGCCGTGGACGCGGCTCGCGCATGCGGCCATGCACCCTCGAGTCGCGTCGCGCGGGTTCTAGGCGTCGCCCTGGTTCTAGGCTGAGCGCGAGCGGCTCCACAGAGGAGGAACGGATGATGGTCACCCCTCGTGTTGCGGATGTGCGGGTCACCGGTGCGCCGAGGTTCCGCGTGCTGGCAGCCGCAGCACTGACGGTGGGCGTCACGGTGCTGGTCGGATGCACCCCCGTCGAGCAAACCCCGGATCCCTCGCCCTCCACGAGCCCGAGCGCCGCCCCGTCGCCGTCCGCCTCGGCGGTACCCGCAGTAGCCATACCGACGGACTGCCGAGAGCTCGTGAGCACGGAGACCTATGCGACGCTCTTCGAGGGGACTCCGCTCAACGATCCTGGTTTTCTCGGCGAGACGCCCGCCGGTGCCATCGAGCCGACCGAACCGCCGGCGGGCGCGACGCCGGAGCAGATCCTCGCGAGTGCCGCACGCCTCTACTGCGTGTGGCGCGACCCGAACGCCGACATCACGGGGCTCGTCGCCGCGATCGCCGAAGTGGAGGTGGCGGTCGCCGAGGAGCAGCTGCAGATCCTGGCCGACAGGGACTACACCTGCGACGAGGCATTCGAGGGGCGTCGCTGCCAGCTCGTGCGACAGAACGACATCTATCCGGTAGAGGAGGGGCACACCGTGTTCCTGCGCGACGAGGTCTACATCACCGTCGACCAGTTCAACTTCCCGACCAGCGGCCTGCTCGAAGAGATGGTCACCCGGCTCTGGCCGTGACGGCACCCCCGCTGGCCAAACACCACCGCTGGTCGAGTACCGCCGCTGGTCGGGCTTGCCGAGACCTCTACGCGGGAGGTCTCGGCAAGCTCACCCGACGGACATGGGCGGGCGCTACCGGGAGGCGACCGCGAACCCGCCGGGTCGCAGTGTCACCTTGGCCGTGCTCCTGATCGACCGCTCCTCCACCAGCGCGCCGGTCCCGTCGTAGCTGCGCAGCGTCATCCGATGTCCGGGGGCACCGACTGTCGCGCGCTGCGGTAGCAGGGACGTCGAATGCACGAGCTGCGTCGACGCGGCCGATCCCGCGAGTTCGAGCCGAGACACGAACGGACGCACGATGAGAGCGTCGAGCGCCATGGTTCCGCCGAGTCCGGTTACGGCGACGTCATCTCGGTTAGCTGCAACCGGAAGCTGCAGCGGCTGTGGCAGCAGCGCGCCCGGCGCCTCGGTGATGCCCTGCGCTCCGACGGAGTGCTTGAGCACCCCGATGGGAAGCCGGCCCGATCGCCAGATCGAATACGCCGCTGTACCGGTGGGCTGATCGACCACGGCTTCGACGTGGCGCAGACCGGAGCCGCGACCGACGGGGATCGTCGCGTTCTGTCCCGCTGTCAGCTCGAGGTAGGCGCCTGCGGAGTACTGCGATTCGCCCGTGTAGGCGGACTCGGGGGTGATGACGGTACCGCGGGTCGAGGTCGCCGACTCTGCCTCCACGACCGTCAGGCCGTCGATCGCCGTCACGGAGGTTGCCGCCTGTGCTCGCGCGGCGACATCCGGATTCGCATCCAGCGCGAGCATCGACAGCAGCGCGTGGATCGTGCTCTCCGCACCACTGTTGCGGTTCACCGTGCCGTCGGGCTGCACGCCGTCGAAGCCGACGCCGCTCGCCGGGTCGTACACCGGCTCGCCCGACTTGTTCGCGCCGAAGTACCAGGCGGCGGTGATCCCGGCGAGCTCGCGCAGGCCGGGTTTCTTAGCGACCTCGGCCACGGCCAGCAGCGACTGCAGACGCGAGTCGACCCCGTAGGCGATCTGCACGCGGTCGACCGGCGTCGGCAGCCATCCGTTGTCCGGCCCGCCGGCGGTTAGCAGCACCGGGGTGAATCCGGCGGTGTCGGCGACAGCGGCTGGCAGCAGTGAGGGGTCTCCGAGGGTGGCGGATGCAGCGGCGAGCGCCGCGGGCTGCTGCGACGCATAGGCGTGCCAGAGGGAGCGGGACTTGGCCCACGGCAGGACGGCGCCGTACGGCCACGTGCGGGTATCGCCCGCGCCGAGAGCGGCGACGCCTTCGGCCAGCTTCTGCAGCGCGGCGCGCGCGGGAGCATCGTCCGGTGCGGCCGCCGAGTAGGCGGCGAGTCCGAGTACGGCTTCAGCCGTGGCATCCGCCCCGTCGACGATGAGCCATGACGGCACCTCGACGCCGTCCGCAATCGCGTAGGTGCCGTAGGAGCCGAGCACCTCGCGCTCGAGCGCCGCCACTGACAGCTGCAGGCGGTCCTGCAGGAACGCCGCGAAGTCGGGGTCGGCGTCCTTGAACGCCGCATATCCCTCACCGAGCGCCCAGAGGGTGCGGGCCAGCCAATAGCTGTCGCCGCTGTCGGACGGATCGGGCAGCTCGACCGGCTCCGGGCTGAGGTTGAAGTCGCCGTCGGTCTGCATCCACAGCGCGACGTTGCCCGCGTAGGGGCCGGACGCGGTCTGGAAGTACGCGACCGAGCGCAGCAGCTCGTAGGCCGTGTCGCGGCTCTCGGTCGACCCGGTCTGCGTCCAGTGCCGCAGGTATACCACCGCGGTGCGGGTCACGTCGTCGGCGTTGTAGGCGCCCTGGCCCCAGTCGCCCGTCGCCGGGTCGAGCGGCCCGCCGCCGACCCTCTCGAAGGTGCCGCCCGGCCGTGCGTCGGCGTAGGTCCACGGTACGACCAGCTCAGGACTCTCGGCGAGGTCGTAGGTCGTGTGGCCCTCGATCTCGTCGGGCGACACGGTGTCGAGCAGGAAGTCCAGGTGATCGAGGTTGCTCAGCGGGGCAGGTGCAGGTGCAGGTGCAGCGGATGCCGGGGCGCTCGCGATGGCGAGCCCCCCGGTGAAGGCGGCGACCGCTACGGCCGCCGCCCACCGGTGTGCCGAGGTGGTGTTCTTCATCGAACTGTTCCTTTCGTGGTGGCTTCGAGCTCCCGCTCCCGCCGGTGGGGTTCGCTATTCAGGAACGTGCGTTGCCAGAGTCACGGGTGTGGACACATCCGTCACAGTGGGCGGCATTCGTCACAGGTATTCCTGAATTGCGAACAGCCCATAATCGCGAATAGCAGGGGGCGGGGGTGTCAGGCGCGATCGAGGCGGGCCACGCCGATCTTGGTGTCGGCCATGCCGTAGAACACGTAGTGGGTGCCGTCGATCTGCTCGATGGCGGTCGGGAAGACGACGTTCGGCACGATGCCGCTCCGTTCCTCCTCGGTCTCCGCTTCCAGCAGCGGCGACGGCGTGCGGGCGATGACGACGGATGGGTCATCCGCGTCGAGGATCATCCCGCCTGCGGCGTAGTTCACGTTCTTCTGCTGCGCGAATGCCTGGTCGATCACCCCGGTGACCCCGTGGTGCAGCACGAGCCAGCCCTCGGGAACCCTCAGCGGTGGTGGCCCGCCGCCGACCTTGACCTCCTCGAACGGGAACTCCGGACCCGCGACGAATCGGTGCCCCCGCCAGAGCACGAGGTTGCGGATGTCGGCGAGCACGGCTTCGACCGGCACGTAGCTGATCCAGATGCTCTGCCGCGGGTCGGTCACGCCCGCGGGGACGCGCACGCCTTCACCGGGAACCGTCTCGCCGATGTCCCACATGGGGCGGTGCAGCACCGCGAGACTCTCGACCCCGTCCGCTGCGATTACGGGCTCCGGGAAGAACACCGTGTCCTTGTTGTGGAACAGGCCGAGATCCATGTCGAGGTCGTGCTCGTACGCGAACAGCGCGGGGCCCAGCCGGGTCCACTCGCGGAGGTCGACGGAGGTTGCGATGGCGGTCCGCGGGCCGAGCGGGCCGTAGGCGACGTAGGTCATCACGTGCAGGCCGAGCCGGGGGATGAATGTGACGCGTGGATCCTCGACACCGGCGTGATCGGCGCCACGCTCCCACCCCCGGTCCGGCTCGAGCACCACGCCCTGGCGCTCGACCCCGACCGGGACGCCGTGCTCGATGAGGACGCGGGCCAGTCCCACCCGGCTGATGTTCCCGGGAGCGACCATGCGGGGCAGGAGGTAGAGCTCGCCGTCGGCGCCTCGCCCCGAGCCCGGGTTCAGTACACCCTCTGTCTCGAGGTCGTTGCCCAGCTCCGGGGACATGATCACCCCAATCCGAGTGAGCGTGAAGGGGAAGGGCTCGATCCCGGATGAAGCGGCCGTCGTCGTGGCCGTGGGTGAGGTCATCCTTTGACTCCGGATCCGATGTCGGTGGAGGTGAAATAGCGCTGGAACACGATGAACAGCACGACCACCGGTGCCGCGAGCACGACGGCCCCGGCGAGGGTCGCGCCGAACGGATTCGAGGCGGATGCCGCGACCGTCGAGATGTAGTTGGCCAGCGACACCGCGAGCGGCTGCAGCGCGGCATCCTTCGTGATCAGGAATGGCCACAGGAACTCGTTCCACGGACCGATGAAGGTCAGCAGCACCACCGTGATCAGCGCCGGACGCACCAGCGGGATGGCGATGCTCCACAGCAGCTTGAGCTCGGATGCCCCGTCGATCCGCGCCGCTTCGAACAGCTCCTTCGGGAGCTGCAGGAAGTACTGGCGGAAGATGATCACTGCGGTCGAGTTGATGAAGAACGGCAGGATCATGCCGAGGTAGTTGTCGGCGAGTCCGTAGTCGCGGGCGATGAGCACGTACAGCGGGATCATCAGCAACTGGAACGGCACCACCTGCACCAGCAGCGCGAGCGCGAAGGTCACCCCTCTGCCTCGCCATTGCAGCACCGCGAGCGCGTAGCCGGCGAGCAGGCCGAATACGAGCGTTCCGAGGAGCACTCCGATGGTGAAGATGCCGGAGTTGACCAGACCGGTGATCAAGCTGATGCGCTCGTTGATCGCGGCGTAGTTGTCGAGCGTGATGTTCGCCGGATTCGGGAACGCTCCTGCCACGGTCGGGTCGACCTCGGTCTGCAGCGATCCGATCACCATGTAGTAGAAGGGAAATAGGAACAGGAGCGCGCCCAGGGCGAGCACGACGTATCGCAGCGCGATCTGCCCGCGGGAGAACGCGGGGCTCCCCCGTCGGAGTTTCGGTGGGCGAGCAGCGGTGGCCGTCATCAGTCTCTCCCTCCGGCGAAGCGGTTCTGCAGCAGTGCGATCACGAGCACGACGAGCACCAGCACCACTCCGATCGCCGCGGCGATGTCGGGTTGGCCCTGTTGCAGGCCCCTCTGGTACATGATCAGTACCGGCGACGCGGAGGCGCCGTTCGGGCCCCCGCCGCCGGTGAGCAGGTAGGGCTCGGTGAACAGGTTGGCGCCGGTCACGGTCGACACCAGTAGCACCAGCACCGTCGCAGGTCGCACTCCAGGCACGGTGACCGAGAAGAAGCTCCGCACCGCGCCCGCCCCATCTGTGGACGCGGACTCGTACAGCTCCTTCGGCACGCCCTGCAGCGCTGCGAGGTAGAGCAGGATGTAGAACCCGAGCTGCTTCCAGGTGACGAAGATCGCGATGGTCGGCATCGCGAGATTGCTGTTCACGAGCCATGACGGGTCGGGCGCGAGCGGCCCGAGCACCTGATTCACGAACCCGTTCCCGTTGAAGAGGAACAGCCACAC
>CAXTLO010000104.1:0-454 GCA_964244965.1 uncultured Marisediminicola sp. | reverse complement strand
GACGAAGTTGTCCAGGCCGACGAAGGGCCGCTCGACCTGTGCTCCGGGTGCGGTGAAGAAGAAGTCGTGGAAGGCGATGTAGAACGCGTACCCGATCGGGTAGGCGAACACCACCAGGACGAAGATCAGGTACGGGGCGCTGAACAGCAGTCCGAGCGGATTGCGCCCGAGCAGCCGCGCAGCCGCCTTGCCCCGCGGGCGGTCGGGTCGACCGCCCGCGGGGTCTGCTGCTCTCGGCGCCTGCGGCGACGCCGGGGCGGGAAGGGTGCTGGTCATGACGACTACTGAGCCGCGATCTCGTCGATCTCGGCGGCCGCGTCATCCAGTGCCGTCTGCACGTCGCCCTCGCCGAAGATCACGGCTTGCGACCATGCATCGCGGAAGGTCTGCAGGATCTCCACGGTGTTCGGCCCCGGCGGCACCTCGACGGTGCGCGACGCCTGGTCGCCGAACT
>CAXTLO010000103.1:0-9068 GCA_964244965.1 uncultured Marisediminicola sp. | reverse complement strand
GGGGGCACGTAAAATCAGTGCCCATGTGTGGAATCGTGGGCTATGTCGGCAGCAATCGGAGTCTCGAGGTGCTCCTCGGCGGGCTCCGCCGCTTGGAGTATCGGGGATACGACTCGGCCGGCGTCGCGGTGATCGACGGCGCGGGCGACCTGCATACCCGCAAGCGAGCAGGCAAGCTCCAGATCCTCGTCGATGACCTCGACGACACGGCGCTCGCCGACGGATCGACCGGCATCGGCCACACGCGGTGGGCCACCCACGGCGGTCCGAACGACGAGAACGCGCACCCTCACCTCGGCGACGACGGCAAGCTCGCGCTCATCCACAACGGCATCATCGAGAACTTCGCCGAGTTGAAGACCGAACTGCTGGCGGAGTATCCGGACACCGTCTTCACCAGCGAGACCGACAGTGAGGTCGCGGCGATCCTGGTCGGTCTCGAATACCGGCGCACGGGCGACCTCGCCTCGGCGCTCGCCTCCGTGGTCTCACGTCTGCACGGGGCGTTCACGCTCCTCGTGATGCACCAGGAGCAGCCGGGGATAGTCGTCGGAGCCCGGCGCAACTCGCCCCTGGTCATCGGTCTTGGCGACGGCGAGAACTTCCTCGGATCGGACGTCGCCGCATTCGTGGAGCACACCCGTCGGTACGTCCCCATCGGCCAGGACCAGCTCGTGACCATCACGGCGGACGGGGTGACCGTCGTCGACTTCGACGGCGCACCGGTTCAGACCCAGGAATCGGAGATCTCCTGGGACGCGTCCGCGGCCGAGAAGGGCGGCTGGTCCAGCTTCATGGCGAAGGAGATCAGCGAGGAGCCCGACGCGATCTCGAACACGCTCCTCGGCCGCATCGTCGATGGGGCCGTGCACCTCCCCGAGTTGGACGGGTTCGAACAGACCCTCGCCGACATCGACCGGATCGTCATCCTCGGATGCGGCACCGCCTCCTATTCCGGGATGCTCGCGAAGTATGCGATCGAGAAGTGGACCAGGGTGCCGGTCGACGTCGAGTTGTCGCACGAGTTCCGCTACCGGGATCCGATCCTCGACGACCGCACCCTCGTGCTCTCGGTCAGCCAGTCTGGCGAGACCATGGACACCCTGATGGCCGTCAAGTACGCCGTCGATGCGGGCGCCAGGACGCTCTCCATCTGCAACACCCAGGGCGCGACGATCCCCCGGGAATCGGACGCTGCGATCTACACGCACGCGGGACCCGAGGTCGCCGTCGCCTCGACGAAGGCCTTCGTCGCCCAGGTCGCCGCCTTCTACCTGTTCGCCCTCCGCCTCGCCGCCGTGCGCGGCACCCTGTCGGGCGACGAGATCGCCGGCCTGCTCGCCGAGTTGCAGGCGCTACCCGAGCAGTTGACCGAGGTCCTCGAGCAGCACGACACGATCGCGCAGCTGGCCGGGTGGATGGTCGACACCCGTGCGGTGCTCTTCCTCGGACGGCACGCGGGGTTCCCGGTCGCCCTCGAAGGTGCGCTCAAGCTGAAGGAGCTCGCCTATATCCACGCGGAGGGGTTCGCCGCGGGCGAGCTGAAGCACGGGCCGATCGCGCTCATCGAGCCCGGGCAGCCGGTGTTCGTGATCGTGCCGAGTCCGCGCGGCAAGGATTCGCTGCACAAGAAGGTGATTTCGAGCATCGAGGAGATCCGGGCCCGCGGCGCCAGGGTGCTCGCCATCGCCGAAAAGGGTGACGCCGCGGTGCTCCCGTTCGCCGATGTCGTCATCCCGATCCCGTTGGCGTCGACGTTGTTCGAACCTCTCCTCGCCGTGGCCCCGCTGCAGATCTTCGCGATGGAGCTCGCTGCTGCGAAGGGCCTCGACGTCGACCAGCCGCGCAACCTGGCTAAGTCCGTCACCGTCGAATGATCCGACTCGCGATGAGCGGCGCTGTGCGGCGATGATTCTCGGCATCGGAGTGGATCTCGTCGACCTGGCACGCTTCGAGCGGTCGGCGGCTCGCACCCCCGCCCTTCTTCCACGCCTGTTCGCTCACAGCGAACTCAGTGGTGGGTCGCTGCGCACCGACGGGAGGGATGTCACCGTGCGCTCCCTTGCCGGCCGTTTCGCTGCGAAGGAAGCGCTGATCAAGGCGCTGCCGGATTCCCCGGGGTTCAGCTGGCACGACATCCGGGTCGTCTCCGATCCGCACGGCAGCCCGGGATTCGAGCTGAGGGGCAGCGCCGCGGCGACCGCGGAGCGCTACGGCGTGTCGAGCGTGCACCTCTCCATCAGCCACGACGCGGGTGCGGCCATCGCCTTCGTCGTCGCGGAGCGGGAGCTCGGATGAGCGTCCCGCTCCGAGAGGCGCACGTCGACCTCGAGGCGATCTCCGCCAACGTGCGGTCGCTCCGCAGTGCGATCGGCACTGCTCACACGATGGCGGTGGTGAAGGCGCGCGGCTACGGCCACGGTGCCGTGTCGAGTGCGCGCGCCGCGCTCGACGGCGGTGCCGACTGGCTCGGGGTCGCCGACATCCCCGAGGCACTCGAACTCAGGGGCGCCGGGATCACCGCGCCCATCCTCACCTGGCTGCACGGTCCCGAGGCCGACTTCGCGGCCGCGGCCGCCGCGGGCGTCGACCTCGGCCTCAGTTCGGTGGAGCACGTGGAGAAGGCGGCGCACCTGGAGGCGGCGGACGCGTCCCACGGTCCGACGATCGTTCAACTCAAGGTCGACACAGGACTCGGGCGTAACGGCGTCACCCTCGACGACTGCGACCGCGTGTTCGGCCGCGCTGCCGAGCTCGAGCGCCAGGGTCGCATCCGAGTGCGCGGAGTGTTCAGCCACCTCGCCAACGCGAGCGAGGCGGATGACGCGGCGCAGCTCGCGGCATTCGATCGGGCACTGGCGCTCGCGGACGCGGCGGGCCTCACGCCTGAGCTGCGCCATATCGCGTCCACCGCGGGCGCCATCCGGCGTCCGGCGTCGAGGTACGACCTCGTGCGGCTCGGCATCGGGATCTACGGCCTGTCGCCGTTCGAGGACGAGTCGGTCGAGCGGCTCGCCGAACGAGGCATCCTGCTCCGCCCCGCGATGCGCCTGAGCGCCGCGATCGTCTCGACCAAGCGCGTGCCGGCGGGCAGCGGCGTCTCCTACGGGTTGACCTACCGCACACCGGCGACCTCGACACTTGCCCTCGTGCCGCTCGGCTACGCCGACGGAGTGCCACGGTCCGCGTCCGGCAGCGGTCCGGTGTCGATCGGCGGTCGACGCTACCGGGTCGCCGGACGCATCGCGATGGACCAGCTCGTGGTCGACGTCGGCGACGATCCCGTGGCCGTCGGCGATCGTGCCGTGCTGTTCGGCGACCCAACGGAGGGGATGCCGACGGCTCGGGACTGGGCGGATGCTGCGGGCACGATCGAGTACGACATCGTCACGCGGATCGGGGGCCGGGTGGACCTCACGACCTCGTGATCGAGCTCGAGGTCGCGACGCCCGACGACATGGAGCGGCTCGGAGCGCGGATCGCACGGGTGCTCCAGGCAGGCGACCTCGTCGCCCTGGACGGCGAGCTCGGCGCAGGCAAGACCACCTTCACGCGAGGTCTCGGAGCGGAGCTCGGCGTCCGTGGCAGCGTCACGAGCCCGACTTTCGTGCTCGCTCGTACCCATCCCCGAGGCTCGGGGGAGCCACCACTCGTGCACGTGGACGCCTACCGTCTCGGTAGTGCGGCGGAGCTCGATGACCTCGATATCGATCTGGAGGGCTCCATCGTGGTGGTCGAGTGGGCCGCCGGGATGGTCGAGCGACTGACTGACTCCGTGCTCGCCATCGCGATCCAGCGCCCGACCGGCGCAGCCGGGTCTGACGCCGGTTACCGCGACGGTTACCGCGACGACGAGGAGCCGGTGGAGCCCCGGACGGTCAGAATCGAGGGTCGCGGACCGCGTTGGGTGAACCGCGCGCTCGATCCACTCCGCGACCTCTCCTGAGCGATCCCACACCTGCTCCTGCTGCCGAGGACTGCGGTCGCGACACCGGTCACCGGTGTCGCAAGCGGGGCGCAGGCACGCCGAGAACGGGGCGGCGCGACGCACGTAGGCTGGGCGGATGCTGCTGGCGATCGACACCTCCGCCGGGACATCGGTCGCGATCGTCGACCGTGAAGCTGGCGTGATCGCCGAGCACTCCTCGGCGGATACGCGCAGGCACGCCGAAGTGATCGGTACGCTCATCGCCTCGTGCCTGTCCGATGCCGGACTCCAGAGCGCGGCGTTGTCCGCCGTCGCCGCGGGCATGGGTCCAGGCCCGTTCACCGGCCTCCGGGTGGGGATCGCGGCGGCGCAGTCCTTCGCGCTGGGCATCGGCAGACCGGTGGTCCGCGTGGTCAGCCACGACGCCGTGGCCTTCGACCACTTCGCGCGGGGCGGGACCGGACCGCTGCTCGTCGTCACCGACGCCCGTCGGCGCGAGATCTACTGGTCGAGGTATGCGGGAGCCGATGGCGTCGGCATCCCGATCCGCGTCGGCGGCCCGGGGCTCTCCACTCCCGATGCCGTCACCGCGGCCGACGGAGAGAGCCGGACGGATGCCGCCGAAGTGTCGGCGGCCGCCCTCGGCATGCTCGCCGAAGGGATGCACCAGCACGCGCGGCAGTTCGCCGGGGAGGCCCCCGTGTATCTCCGCGCGCCGGACGTCACCATCTCGGCCGGTCCGAAGCGGGTCAGCGCATGACGTGGCAGCTCCGCCGGGCTCATCCGAGCGACCTCGACGCGATCATGGCGATCGAGGGATCGACCTTCGGCACCGACGCCTGGACGTCGACGGGGATGAGCAGCGAACTCGCAAACGCGCAGACCTACTATCTCGTCGCCCACCGACCCGAGTTCCCGAGCGTCATCGAGGGGTACGCCGGTCTGTTCGCCCCGCGCGGCGCGCAGCAGGGTGACATCCAGACGATCGCCGTTGCGGCGTCGGCGCGCCGGACGGGGCTCGGGCGGCTGCTGATGCTGGCGCTGATCACCGAAGCACGTGAGCGGGGCGTGGAGCAGGTCTTCCTCGAGGTGCGAGCAGACAATCCCGGCGCCCAGAAGCTCTACGACGCTCTCGGATTCGAGCGCATCGCCGTGCGGACCGCGTACTACCAGCCCGACGGCGTCGACGCGATCGTGATGCGCCTGCCGGTCGATCCGGCGAGAAGCGCGTGGACGTGAGCGCGAACCCGAACACCGAGCCGCTGATCCTGGGGATCGAGACCAGCTGCGACGAGACGGGCGTGGGAATCGTGCGGGGCACGACGCTGCTCGCGAACGCCGTCGCATCGTCGATGGATCAGCACGCCCGCTATGGCGGCGTCGTGCCCGAGATCGCCGCCCGCGCCCACCTCGAAGCGTTGACTCCGACGATCGCGGCGGCGCTCACGGAGGCGGATGTCGCGCTGGCCGACCTCGACGGGATCGCGGTCACCAGCGGACCGGGGCTGGCCGGTGCACTCATGGTCGGCGTCGGCACCGCCAAGGCGCTCGCGCTCGCGCTCGGCATCCCGCTGTACGCCGTCAACCACCTCGTCGGCCACGTCGGTGCCGATCTGGTGCGCGAGGATGCGACCGAGCTCGTGCTACCGACCGTCGCGCTGCTGGTCTCGGGTGGACACACGTCGCTCCTCCTCGTGCGGGACCTGATCTCCGATGTCGAACTACTGGGGGAGACCATCGACGACGCGGCGGGCGAGGCGTTCGACAAAGTGGCGCGGCTGCTCGGGCTGGCGTATCCGGGTGGCCCGGAGATCGACCGCGCGGCGCGCGACGGCGACCCCGGCGCCATCCGCTTCCCCCGCGGCCTCACCAAGCCGAAGGATCTCGAGCGCCACCGCTACGACTTCTCCTTCTCCGGGCTCAAGACCGCCGTGGCCCGCCACGTCGAGCGGGCACGTGACGCCGGCGAACCGCCGCGCACAGCGGATGTCGCGGCGTCGTTCCGCGAGGCGGTCGCCGACGTCCTCATCGGCAAGGCCGTCGCCGCATGCCGCGATCTCGGTGTGCCACGCCTGCTCCTCGGCGGAGGAGTGGTCGCCAACGCCAGGGTGCGCGCTCTGGCCGAGGAGCGATGCGCCGCCGAGGGGATCGCCCTGCGCATCCCCCCACTGTCGTTGTGCACCGACAACGGCGCCATGATCGCCGCTCTCGGGGCCAGGCTGGCCGCGGCGGGCCGACCGCCGTCGGACCTCGGTTTCGGCGCTGACTCGACGCTCCCGGTCACCGTCGTGCAGGCATGACGCGGGACGACGCGCCCCCTCGACCTGATTGACACCTGCAAACCCGACTGTCAGGCTGTGATCCGCTTCACCAAGACCTCGATCAAGGAGCACGACATGACCGACTACCCGAACGACTCAGTGCCCCCCGCGTCGCAGCCCGCGAGCTACGGATCAGCAGCCCCGTACTCTGGCGGCCCCGCCACCGGCGGCAAGAAGACCCTCAGCATCATCTCGATGATCCTCGGAATCGTGGGCGTGCTGCTCATCATCACGACCTGGCCGGCGATCCTGCTCGGAATCGGTGCCGTCGTGCTCGGGCATCTCGGACAGCGCCGCGAGAAGGTAGCCGGCAAGGGCTTCTGGATCACCGGCCTGATCACCGGCTACCTGGCGATCCTCGGCGGCATCATCTGGCTCGTCGTCTCGATCGCATTCCTGGCGGCGCTCCAGAACGGTCAGTTCGACACCATCCCGACGTACTGATCCGCAGGAGACGACGACCATGACCGATCCACGCGATGACCAGAACCCACCGCCCCCGCCACCTCCCGGGAGCTACTCCCAGCCCGGTGAAGGCGCGTCCGGTGCGTACGTCCCGCAGCAGCCCACCGGTCAGCAGCCCACCGGTCAGCAGTCCTATGGTCAGCAGCCCTATGGCCAGCCATCGGGCCAGCAGCAGGCCTACGGTCAGCAGCCCTACGGCGGGCAGCAGCAGCCGTACGCGCAGGGCTACGGGACACCTGCGCCGCCGAAGACGCTGAGCCTCATCTCGATGATCCTGGGCATCGTCGGCGTGTTGTTCTCGCTGGCCTACGGCTCCGGCATCCTGTTCTCGATCGCGGCCGTCATCCTCGGGCACCTCGGCAAGCGACGCGAGTCGCTCGCTGCGAAGCCGTTCTGGCTCACCGGACTGATCACGGGTTATGTCGGGATCGGGATGGCACTGCTCTGGTTGATCGGGATCATCATCTTCGTCGTGATCCTGGCCGCCGGTGCCGGTGCGGCCTCGACCATCCCCGAGTACGACTTCGGACTGGCGTTCTGACGAACGAGCTTCTGACGAAGGTTCTGACGAACTAGGTTCTGAACCACACTCCGGCGCAGGTCGGCATCACGAACGGGCGGGTACTCCTCGGAGGGCCCGCCCGTTCGCCGTTCCGGCTACACGCGCTCGCAGAGGACCGCCGCGTGTCTGCCCGCGATCCGTGTGACCACGAGTGTGGCCGCGGCATCGCCCCGCAGCGCCAGCGCGGTGCGGAATCTGGCGGGGTCGACGTCCACTCCGCGCTTCTTGATCTCGAGTGACCCGATCCCGCGCGCGGCCAATTCACGCTTGATCGTCCGTTCATTCCAGGGGAAGACCGCGATCACCTTGAAGCAGCTGGCGAATGGGGTGTCCACCACCCTGTCCGAGCCGAGGTAGGCGATGCCGGTGCTGATCATCCGGGCGTCGATCCGCCGCGCGAGGTCGCCGATCAAGCGGGCACGGATGACCGCGCCGTCGGGTTCGAGCAGGTAGTCACCGAGCTCCCCGACCTCCGCGTCCTCGCTATCCCCGTGCGAGACCATCTCGGCCATGCCGTGGGGCCCGATGACCAATGCGGAGCGGGCGATCCCCTCTCGAGCGACCGCACCGAACCACACACCGAGCTCGACGACATCGTGGTCGACCGACACCCACTGCGCCTCACACCCGTCCGGGATCAGCCCCCGGTCGATGCCCGGGCCGAGCTTCACGCCCGTCGGGCGGGTCCGTCCGAGCGAGAAGGCGAACTCGAGCGACGGGGACCAGTCGGCGGGATCGCTCAGTCGGCGCCCGTCCGAGCGACGAGCTGGGTCGAGGTAGACACCGTCCCCGTCCGCCACCTCGGCCTCCTCCGCGTCGCCGTGTTCAACCCGCGCGTTCGGCCATGGAGCCAGGTTGTAGGCCGCGATCGCCGCCGTGACTTCGTCGCGTTCGACCGCGGTCACCTCCAGATCGAGCGCGGCGAGGGCGAGGGCATCCGCTCCGATCCCGCACCCGAGGTCGGTCACCCGCGCCACCCCGGCCTGACGGAACCGCCCCGCGTGGAGTGCGGCGACGCTGAGCCTCGTCGCTTGCTCGAGCCCGTCCGGAGTGAAGAGCATCCGATCGGCGAACTCCCCGAACTTCGCTCGGGCCCGCGACCGTAACTTCGCCTGCGTGAGCACCGCGGCGACGAGCTCGGGGCGGTGTCCGGCTTTGCGCAGGTCGCTGACGATACGCACGATGTCCGCTGCGCCGTCGTAGGCGGGCACGGCGTCGAGCAGCCGCAATCCTTCGGGTGAGAGCACCTCGAGCAGTTCCGCGGTCTTCACCGCTCCATCCTCGCCCACCGCAGCTCCGTCGCGCTCCGTCCACTACGGATGCGGGACTTTCTGCCGCCGATGTCGCCATTAGCGACGAACCGGCCCGTGCCTCAGCGGTTCTCCTGCATTTCGAGATCCGCCGGAGTGTGTCCGGAGCTCGGGTTGCGCAGGCGGATGCCCCAGCCTTCTAGCACTCCGATTGCGTGAGTGCTAACGAAACCCGTAAGCTGTTCTGGCACTCACAGTGTGAGTGTGCCAACTTTTCAGTTCGTAGAAGCCTAGAAAGTAGAGGTCAACCGTGTCGGTCTCCATCAAGCCGCTCGAGGATCGCATCGTGATCAAGCAGGTCGAGGCAGAGCAGACCACTGCCTCTGGTCTCGTGATCCCCGACACCGCGAAAGAGAAGCCCCAGGAAGGCGAGGTCGTCGCCGTCGGACCCGGTCGGATCGACGACAACGGCAACAGGGTTCCCCTGGACATCGCCGTCGGCGACAAGGTCATCTACTCCAAGTACGGCGGAACCGAGGTGA
>CAXTLO010000102.1:0-9127 GCA_964244965.1 uncultured Marisediminicola sp. | reverse complement strand
ACGCGACGGAGAGCATGGCCGCCCCGCGCTCGTCTTCGGCGGCCGAGCGGGTGAGCGCCGTGACGAAGGCGTTGACGACCTCGGGGTCGAACTGGGTTCCCGAGCAGCGCCGCAGCTCGCGGACGGCTGCCTCGTCGGACACGCGCAGCCGGTAGGGCCGGTCGGCGGTCATGGCGTCGTAGGCGTCGCAGACCGCGATGATGCGGGCACCGAGCGGTATGTCGGCACCCGAGAGCCGGTCGGGGTAGCCCGTGCCGTCGAAGCGCTCGTGGGAGGAGCGCACGAGCGGCGCGGCGGCGGCCAGCGCAGGCGCGCCCCCGAGGATCCGCTCGCCGATCTCCGTGTGGCGGCGCATGAACGCCCACTCGTCCGCGTCGAGCGGCTCGGGCTTCTCGAGGATCGCGTCCGGCACGGCCGCCTTGCCGATGTCGTGCAGCGCGGCCGCCTGCCAGAGCGCGGTGCGGTCCGCGTCCGCCATGCCCAGCTCGCGCGCGACCGCCGCGGCCAGCGTCGCGACGCTGTTCACGTGCTCGCCGAGGTCGGGATGGCGCTCGGTGAGCACGCGCAGCAGGACCGCCGAGCTCTGTCCGCCCGCCGACGGGCGACGGCCGTTCTTCTCCAGGTACATGCGACGGTCGGCGTCGCGGAGGACGTCGTCCCAGTCGGCGTCGGGATCCTCGATGATGGCGCTGCCCAGCGCGGCGCTGATCGCGAAGCCGTCCCCGTGCTCGCTCAGCGCTTTGCAGGCGCGTGCGGTGATGTCGGCATGGTCCTGCCGCGGCCCGGAGACCAGTACGCAGAACTCGTCACCGCCCATGCGGTAGGCCTTCCCGTGCCCGTCGATGGCGCGTGCCAGCGCGACGCTGAGCCGGACCAGGAGCGCGTCCCCCGCTGGGTGCCCGTAGGTGTCGTTGTAGGCCTTGAAGCCGTTGAGGTCGAAGAGGAGCAGCAGCAGCGGGGACTGCAGCGACGAGGTGATCACCTGGTCGTCGAGGTGCTCCACGAGCGCCCGCCGGTTGCCCAGTCGCGTCAGCGGATCGGTCGTCGCCTCGTCGCGGCTCTGGCCGAGCATGGTCATGTGCTCCGAGAGCGTCAGCCACAGGCGCGCCCCCGCCACCAGCAGCGCCGCGAAGGCGAGCGACGCGGCGAGGTCGCTGGTCGGCCGGAAGTGGTCGACGAACAGCAGCACGAGCGCGGCGGTCGTGGTCGTCATGGGCAGCACCAGTAGCCTGCGGCCCTCGAGCCGGACGGGGCGGGTCGCTGCGAGCGGCTGCCAGGCGGCCAGGGCGATCAGCGTTGCCCCCGCCGGCCACAGGGCGCTCGACCACTCTGAAGGCTCGTACACGCCTTGGGCTGCCGCGTCGAGGTAGGCGAGATTTGCGATGGCGCAGAGCAGCACGCCGAACCCGAGGAGGGTGATCGACCGGTCCGGTCGCCAGACCGTGAGCGCCAGCGCGCCGACGAGCAGCGCGAGCAGCAGCACGTCGCCCACCGGGTAGGCCAGGTTGACGGCCACCGCAGATGCGGAGCCCTGGGTGCTGCTGCTCAGGATCGGCGTGAGCACGAAGGCGGCGATGCACGCGGCCACCCCGAAGGCAGCCACGAGGCCGTCGAGCCACAGGCTCCGGTGAAACGCGCGGACCCGCCGCCGCGTCAGGAGCACCACCGCGACCCACACCACGGGAAAGAAGATGAGCCAGCCCGCGTCGCTGACCGACGGGAAGGGCGGCTCGTCGAGCTTGCTGAGGACCGCGCTGTAGTAGATGTCCGCGGCGCTCCACGCGAGCAACCCGAAGCCGACGAGCGCCCACGCGAGCCGCTCCGTGGGCACCAGCACCGCGCGCGCGACGCACACCAGCGCCGCTCCCATGAGCACTCCGAGGTAGATCGCGCTGTCGAACACGGCGTCCGGGAGGCCGAAGCTGACGCCGCTGGCAGTACGGATCATGAGCACGGCCACGCCCGCCATGAGGGCGTACATCGGGCCGCGGACGCTCCGGGGGGCACGAGCAAGCATGTTGTTGTTCACTATCGGCAGGAGCGCTCGAACCTTGGAGCGCGATGGCGTGCACGGACCGCGCGCTACAGCCACCGCACGCGGCGCAGCAGGCGCCACAGCACGAGCGCACACGTGACCATCAGGCCGAGCGCGAAGGGGTAACCGAACGCCCAGCCGAGCTCGGGCATCCGCTCGAAGTTCATGCCGTAGACGGACGCGATCAAGGTCGGGACGGTCACGATCGCCGCCCAGCCCGAAACCTTGCGCACCACCTCGTTCTGACGCACTCCGATGGAGGCCAGGTTGGCTTGGAGCACGCCTTCGAGGAGGTAGCGCTGCGTGAGTACCTCGTCGTGCAGGCGTCGCAGGTGGTCGGTCAGCGCCCGGAAGTAGACCGGCATGTCCCCGGTGAGCGACATGTAGTCGCCGCGCTCCACCGCCTCCAGCGGCCCCAGGAGCGGGCGCACCGCGCGGTAGAAGTCCGCCGCGTCCCGGCGCAGCAGGTAGATGCGCCGCGTCTGGTCGGTGCCACCCTCGAACACCGCTCGCTCGACCTCGTCGATGTCTCGCTCCAATCCGGCGAGCACCGGCTCGTAGTCGTCGATGACCTTGTCGAGGATCGCCCAGGCCGTCGCCGGCGCTCCCCGCGTTCCGATCGGCTTGCGCCGCTCGGACCGGATCAGTGCGTCCTCGAGCGAGTTGGTCCGGCCGTGACGGACCACCACCACGAACGACGCTCCCACGAAGGCGTGGAGCTCCCCGAACTCGGCCTTCTCGCGGCCGTCCTCGTAGCGCGCGGTGCGCAACACGAGGAAGAGATGGTCATCGTACTCTTGGAGCTTCGGGCGCTGGTTCGGGTCGCTGGCGTCCTCGATCCCGACCGGATGCAGGCCGAAGCGCTCGCCCGCCTCGACGAGCTCCGTGGCGCTCGGGTCGACGAGGCTGACCCACACCAGACCCTCTCCGAGACGCTGCTGCGCCTGCTCGAGAGTGAGGGGATCCTCCTGCTGGCGGACTCCGTCGACGAAGTGGGCGGAGTCAGCGATCATGCGCGAACAGGCCACTGGCTCTCGCGCGGCACGGTCGCGGCGAAGGCGTTCTGGGCGTCGGTGTCGAGGCACACGGTACGAAGCAGGACACGCGGCGAACTCTGCGCGCGGATGGCCCGAGAGTCCAAGACGCGGGCCGCGTCCTGCCATAGCCGGGCCGACTACCGGGTGTCATGACGAGCGGGCCATCGTGGCGGCACGGGAGCGCGGTGGGTCAACGGTCGGGCGGCGGCCGGCGCCGAGGGGTGGGTCGTCTCCTCGCTCGTTCACGAGGCCCAAGACGTGTCGGACTCGGCGATACAGCCACCCGGCATCGCGTGCACGCATACCGATGCGTCGCTCACGTCTTGGACCACGAGCCGGAGCACCGACACGATCCGCCCATGCGACCGCTCGCCACCCACGGCGCGACGTCGCGCTGCTGGTCCCAACGCGGGGAGAGCGACCCCTCGGACCCCTGTCCGGTGACCGTGTACCAACGAGAGGAAGACCATGACCGTCACACTCATCACCGGAGCCAACAAGGGCATCGGTTTCGAGACCGCCAAGCAGCTCGTGGAGCTCGGGCACACCGTGTACATGGGCGCGCGTGATGCCCAGCGCGGTGAGACCGCCGCAGCCGCGCTCGGGGCCCGCTCCGTGCAGCTCGACGTGACCGACGACGCTTCGGTGAGCGACGCGCTGGCGGCGATCGACGAGGCCGAGGGCCACCTCGACGTCCTGGTGCACAACGCGGGCATCCTGGAGACCGGGCTCGACGGCCCCACGGCGCTGCGCTCCTTCGACACCAACGCGGTCGGGATCGTACGCGTCACGGAGGCCGCGCTGCCGCTGCTTCGCAGATCCTCGAACCCGAACGTCGTCACCGTCTCGAGCAGCGCCGGGTCGTTCTGGGCGGTCACCAATCCCGAGCGGCCGGAGTTCGGCCTGCCGCTCGCGCTCTACTCCGCCTCCAAGACGGCGGCCACGATGCTGACGGTGCAGTACGCCAAGGCGCACCCGGGGATCAAGTTCAACGCCCTCGAGCCGGGCACGACCGCCACCGACATGACCGCCGCCTTCGGAGTCGGACGGCCGGTCGAGGAGAGCGCCCGGGTCGTCGTGCGCTTGGCGACCCTGGGTGCCGACGCCCCGACGGGGACCTTCCAGGACGAAGGAGGCGAGCTGCGCTGGTGAGCGCGTCAGTTCCGCATCGATCGGTAGGGCGAGCTCCGACCACCACCTTCCTTCGACCAGAAAGGACCACCGTGTCCGACACGAAGCTGCGCGACTTCTACGAGCGCTACATCGAAGCGCTCAACGCCCACCAGTTCGAGCGCATGGACGAGTTCATCCACGAGAGCATCACGCTCCAGAGCGAGCCGGCCACCCGGGACGACGTGATCGCACAACTGCACGGGATCGTCGACGCGGTTCCAGACTTCCATTGGGACACCCGGGAGCTCGCGATCGATGGGCAGCGCTTGGCCGCCCGCCTGATCAACACCGGGACGACCGTGAAGACGTGGCTCGGTGCCGAACCCACCGGAACTCGGTTCGAGATCGCCGAGTACGCCATCTACACGGTGCGTGACGGGAAGTTCCTCCATATGTCCGCCCTGCACGACGCGGAGACCCTGCAGCAGCAGCTGGCGCGCCGAAGCCGAGGCTGACGTACTGGCCTGATCGCTGTGGTGCACGAGGCCGGGGCCCGGTCGGCGACGGTGCAGTGCCATCTCGAGGGCGTCGACGACGAGTTCGGGTGGTGCTCGCTGCCCGATCACGCGAAGAGATGAGCGACTCCGGGCCCGACGAGCGCCCGATCGGACGGTCGCCCGCGGCGATCACCTGCGACGACGCCTTCGCCGTCTTCGAGGCCTTCGCTGCTCACGTGCTCGCCGGCCGGGACGCCGGCGCGCATATGCCGAAGGTCCGCGCCCACCTGGAGCATTGCCGCGATTGCGCGAACGACTTCGGGGCGCTGATCGGTCGTCTCGAGGCGCTCTCGAATCATGCCTGCTGGGCGCCGGCACCGCGCCATCACGAGCGCCACTAGCGCCGGCGACCCGGCGTCTTGGACGGTCGGGTTCGACCGGCTTACCGTCGGTCGCCGTCGCTCGTCGAGGGTCCATGAGCGCGCTCGTCTCCGATCGAAGGATGCACAGATGGCCGAACGCTCCACCAGACCGGCGTGGCTGCTGCTCGGACTGCTGTGCACCGCCGAGTTCGTGACGATCCTCGACTTCTCGATCGCGACCGTCGCGCTGCCCGACATCGACGCGGACCTCGGACTGTCGGACGCGGCACTGCCTTGGGTGATCAACGCCTATGGGGTTGCCATCGCCGGCTTGCTGCTGCTGGGCGGGCGTATGGCTGACGTGCTCGGCCGGCGCCGGATCTTCACGGTTGGCCTGGCGCTGTTCACGGCCGCCTCCCTGGCGGGTGGGTTCGCCGAGTCGCCGGCTGTGTTGATCGCGATGCGCGGTCTGCAGGGCATCGGGGCCGCGCTTGTGACGCCTGCCGCGCTGTCGATCATCACCGTCACGTTCGAGGAAGAGGAAGCCCGCAAACGAGCGCTCGGCATCTGGGGTGCGGTGGGCGCAAGCGCGCTCGCCGCCGGACTGATCCTCGGTGCCGTGATCACCGAGGCCATCGGCTGGCGCTGGATCTTCTGGGTCAACGTGCCGATCGGCGTGATCGCTCTGCTGCTCGCTTCGAGCGTCCTTCCGCGCAGCGGCCGCGAAGCCGGAGAGCCGCTGGACCTTCCCGGAGCCCTGGTCGCCGTGGCGGGGCTCGTGACGCTCATCTACGGCGTGAGCCGCATCGAGGAGAATGGCCTCGAGTCGGCGATGTCGCTGGTGCTGATCGTCGGCGGACTTGCTCTTCTCGGAGCGTTCCTGCTCGTCGAGCGGATCGTCCGGTCACCACTCGCTCCGCCCGCCGTGCTCGCGAACAGAGCGGTGGCGTCCGCCAACGCAGTGTCGCTCACAGCGAACGCTGCCTTCGCCGGCGCGTTCGTACTGCTCTCCCTGCACCTGCAGCTCGTCCTCGACCTCGGCATCCTCCAGACGGGATTCGCACTCGTGCCCATGGCGCTCAGCGTGGTGGTAGCGGCCGGCGCGCTCTCCTCCATGGTCGCGGCCCGCTTCGGAGCTCGCCGGGTGATCGCAGGCGGCATGATCGCCGCGGCCCTCGGCCTGGCGGGAGTGGGCCTGGCGATGGACGAGACGGCCTCCTGGACCCTCGTCCTTCCGGGCAGCATCCTGGCCGGGCTCGGGTACGGCCTCGCGTTCCCCGCGTGGACGATCATCGGCGTCGAGCAGGTCGCCGCCCAGCGCCAAGGTGTCGCATCGGGGCTGCTGACGACGACTCAGGAGGTAGGCGCGTCCGTCGGCTTCGCGACGATGGTCGCCGTCGCGGCCTCGGTCACCGGCGACCTACAGTCAGCGGACGCGACCGCTTCCGGATACCGGTGGGCGGTCTTCGCTGGAGCTGCGATCGCCGCCGCCGGCGCCGTCCTGTCGGTGCTCACGCCCCGGCATGAGCACCACAGCGCTTCTCGCGCGAGTGACTACGGCAAGCCCTGCGCCGACGGACTCGCCCGACGGGGCGAGGCACGCGGCGACCATGGGGTGCGGATCGTCGACCCGGCCCGAGCTGGGAAGGGATCCTGACGCCCCATCCGACGCGCCGACCCCGCCGAGGGCGCGCGATCACCTGCGCCTATACCGGCGAAGCGGCGCGGTCTTTGCATCCCCGGTGGCCACCGGCCACCCTCCCGTGAAACCGACCCAAGGAGCCCGTCACCAGTGCGCGGCCAGATCACCCACCTCAGCGACGCGACCTTCCACGACGCCGTCGACCACTCCGAGCGCCCGGTGCTCGTCGACTTCCACGCCGACTGGTGCGGGCCGTGCCACGCGATGGCGCCCATCCTCGAGCAGGTCGCGAAGGAGCGCGACGACATCGTCGTGGCCAAGGTGGACGTCGACGCCAACCCGCGGACCGCGGACGCGCACGGCGTGCAGTCGATCCCGACGCTGCTGGTGTTCCGCGACGGCCATGTGATCGGCTCGATCGTCGGCGCCCAGCCGAGGGCCGCCATTGAGGCCGCGCTCGACGAGGCGCTCGCTCCGACGACCTGACCTGCCCCCCGGCGCCGACCCGCGGCCCCTCGGCCCGGGTCGGCGTCCGGCGAACCCTCGCGAGTGCACGGCCGCGGAGTACGGGAAAGGCGAATGGCGCAGCCGAGACGGCGGTGGAAGGTCCGGTGTCTCAGCTCGCCCAAGAGCGGCTGAGATCGGTACCCGGCTTCATGTCCCGGCGACGGTGAGCTCGTCCCAGCAGAGCCGATTCACAAGCGAATCGGTGAGCATCGCATCGGTCAGAGGCCCGCCGTCCGTGGCGCCCGCTACGGCGCGGCACCGGTCGCGCACATCAGTCGCGACCCGGACGAAGTTGTGCACGAGGACCCCGGCTTCCCCGGCCCGGTGCGCGACGACGATCTGCGATGGCGAGACGTCCACGATGGGCACGAACACGACACCCGCGGGTCGCACGAAGCCGAGCGGCGCCGTCGTCCCGCACGTCACGGACACGCCCAGCCCCGAGGCCACGAGCTGCAGCTCGGCCTCGTACGTCTGTGCCCGCCTGGCGATGCGCGCAGGGCGGCCGTCGCGAAACTCATCGAGGAGCCAGAAACGCTCCCAATTGCGGTCGGGTCCGTCGATGGCGATCAGCGGTTCGTCGAGGATCTCGGAGACCGACACCTCGGTACGGTCGGCCAGCGCGTGCCGCGCCGAAACCGCAAGGAAACGCGGTCGCTCGATGAGGACCTCCGACCACAGCCCGGGCGTATCGATCGGCGGACGGATGAAGGCGACGTCGGCGTCGCCTCTGCCGAGTCCGCCGGAGGGGTCCGAGAAGTCGGTCTCGCGTACCCGCAGATCCACCTCCGGATAGAGCTCGGCGAACGCGCTCAGGATGAGCGGGGTGAGCCAGAGCGCGGCACCGGTGATGAACCCGACGGTCAGCTGTCCGGTGCCTCCGCGCGCGCGCAGGGCGGCTCGCTCGACCGCGTCGTCGAAGGCCGACACGGCTGCCCGAGCGTCCTCGACGAACGCGGCGCCGGCCGGCGTGACGGTGGCACCCCGCGGATGGCGTTTGAACAGGTCGAAGCCGATCTCCCGCTCCACCTTGAGGATCTGCTGCGAGAGGGCGGGCTGGGCGATGCCGAGCCGCTCGGCGGCGCGGGAGAAGTTCCCTCGATCGGCGACTTCCACCGCATGGCGCAGATGACGGATGTCGAGCGTCACGCCGCCAGATTACCGGTTGCTCGGTGCCGTGCGGACGCCGCTGCCGGGCGTGGCGAGCCCGGTCTCGTAGGCGAGGATCACCGCTTGCACGCGGCTGCGGAGGCCGAGCTTGGCGAGCAGGCGGCTCACGTGGCTCTTGATGGTGGCTTCCTCGAGCACGAGCGTCGCAGCGATCTCGGCGTTCGAGAGTCCGGCCGCGATCAGCGCCAGCACATCGTGCTCGCGTGGGGTGAGCCTCTCGAGCAGCTTGACACGCTCGGCGGTCGGAGAGATCGCGGCGAAGCGGGCGATCAGGCGGCGGGTGACTTCAGGGGCGATGAGGCCGTAGCCGCGGCTCACGGTGCGGATGGCGCCGAAGATCGCCTCAGGCTCGGCGTCCTTGAGGAGGAAGCCTGCCGCCCCGGCGGTCAGCGCGCCGAAGACATACTCGTCGACGTCGAAGGTGGTGAGCACGACGACGTCGATCGGGTGCTCGACACCCGGACCGGCGAGGCGGCGGGTGGCCTCCAGGCCGTCCATCCGCGGCATGCGGATGTCCATCAGGACGAGGTCGACGGCGCGTTGGCGGGCGAGGGCGACCGCGTGCGCACCGTCCTGCGCCTCGCCGACCACCTCGATGTCGTCCTCGTCCTCGAGCAGCGCCCGGAACCCGCGCCGGAAGACGGCCTGGTCATCCGCGATCAGCAACCGGATGCTCACGTGACCAAGGGACCGGTCGGCAGCGTCGCGCGCACGCGCCAACCGCCCGCCGGCGCAGGCCCCGCCTCCAGCGTGCCGCCCAGGCC
>CAXTLO010000101.1:6693-9142 GCA_964244965.1 uncultured Marisediminicola sp. | reverse complement strand
TGTTCTCCGGCTTCGACACCACGGGGGAGCGCATCCCGCTCGCCGACGCGCGGCTACTCGCCCCCGTCATCCCGCGGTCGAAGGTGATCTGCGTCGGCCTGAACTACGCTGAGCACAAATCGGACATGGGCGACATCGGTCCGGCCAATCCACTCATCTTCCTCAAGCCGAACACGGCGGTGGTGGGGCCGGGCGACGCGATCATCCTGCCGCCGGTGGACGGGCGCATCGTGCACGAGGGCGAGCTGGTCGTCGTGATCGGCAAGATCGGCAAGCAGATCGCCGCTGCCGACTACGCGGACTACGTGTTCGGGTACACGATCGGCAACGACGTGTCTGCCCGCGACGTCATGTTCGCCGATGGCCAGTGGGCGCGCGCCAAGGGGTACGACACCTTCGCGCCGATCGGGCCGTGGATCGAGACCGACCTCGACGCGCAGAACGTGCTGATCGAGACCTTCGTCGACGGGGAGCCGCGGCGCAGCGGGTCGACCGCCGACATGATCCACGGCATCCCCGAGATCATCGAATTCGCCTCCGATGTCTTCACCCTCCTGCCGGGCGACATCATCATGACCGGTACCCCGGCCGGCCTCGGCGGCTTCACCGATGGGCAGCGGGTCGACATCACGATCGAGGGCATCGGCACGCTGTCCAACCCCGCACGCGCTCGGTGACCGGGAGCGGTGGCGGCGCTCCCATCGCGCTGCTCCCCGGAGTCGGCGCCGCCCTGATCGCCGTCGCCGTCGCGACCGTGCTGGCGGCGCTCGTGCCCGCCGTGCCACTCCTCACTGCGGCCGTGGTGCTTGGGATCGTCGTGGGGCAGCTCCCGGGGTTCAGGATCCTGCTCGACGGAGCGCTCGCCCCCGGTATCCGCTTCGCTGCGAAGACCCTCATGCGGGTCGGCATCGTGCTGCTCGGACTCCAGTTGAGCCTGGTCGACGTCGCCGACCTCGGTCTGGCGGCGGTCGCGGCGATCGTCGGCCTCGTCGTGCTGACGTTCTTCGTCACCTGGTGGCTGGGGCGGATGCTGCGGCTCCCGGAGCGCGAGCCGCTGCTGATCGCCGCCGGCTTCTCTATCTGCGGCGCATCCGCGATCGGTGCGATGGCGGCGGCCACCGGTGCCCGCCCGCGAGAGCAGGGCACGCCGGTCGCGCTGGTCACCCTGTGCGGCACCCTTGCGATCGCTGTACTGCCCGCGCTGCAGGGTCCGCTCGGACTCGGCGACGTCGAGTTCGGGCGCTGGGTGGGCGCTGGAGTGCATGATGTCGGGCAGGTCGTCGCCACCGCGCAGACCGCGGGTGCCGCGGCGCTCGCGGCCGCCGTCGTGGTCAAGCTCACCCGCGTGCTGCTGCTCGCTCCGATGGTCGCCATCGCGTCGGTCGTCACGCGACGACTGGCGAAAGGAGAGACGCAGACCGCGGGTACTCCGGGCATTGCCGGCCAGCAGGCATCGCGTCCACCGGTGGTGCCGGTCTTCATCGTCGGGTTCGTCGTCGCGGTCGTGCTCAACTCCGTCGTCGCGCTGCCCGACGCCGCACTCGCGACGGCGGCGAGCGTGCAGACCGTGTTGCTGGCCGCGGCGCTGTTCGCGCTCGGATCCGGGGTGCGAGTCGGCGAGCTCATCCGCACCGGTTGGCGCGCGCTCATCGTCGGGCTGGTCTCTTGGGCTCTCATCGCGGGGCTCGCCTACCTCGTCATCGCGGTGTGAGCACCTGTTCGCCTTTCAGGAACGAACGGGGCAGATGTGACGGGTGAGGTCACACCTGCATCACCGGACTCCTCGCGCACCACGACGTCCTGAATTGTGAACGGGTAAGAACACGGGAGCGTCCATCAGCATCACTCCGTAGAATCGGGACCATATGTCTGCCTCTTTCTCGACGGCCACGGGTTCCGATGTGCGGGTGCGTTTCTGCCCGTCTCCGACGGGTACTCCGCACGTCGGCCTCATCCGCACCGCCCTGTTCAACTGGGCGTACGCCCGCCACACGGGTGGGAAGCTGATCTTCAGGATCGAGGACACGGATGCGGCGCGCGATTCGGAGGAGAGCTACGCCCAGCTCCTGGACGCGCTGACCTGGCTCCGCCTCGACTGGGATGAGGGCATCGATGTCGGCGGACCGCACGGCCCGTACCGGCAGTCGCTGCGCACGGGCATCTACGCCGACCTCGTCGAGCAGCTCACCCGAAGCGGTCACCTCTACGAGTCCTTCGCGACCGCGGAGGAGATCGAGGCGCGCAACCTCGCCAATGGGCGGGATCCCAAGCAGGGCTACGACAACTTCGAACGCGATCTCACCGACGAGGAGCGAGCCGCGAGACGCGCGGAGGGGCGCGAGCCGGCGCTGCGACTGCGCGTGCCCGACACCGACCTGAGCTTCGACGACCTCGTCCGGGGCGAGATCACCTTCCCGGTGGGCAGCTTCAGCGACTTCGTCGTGGTGCG
>CAXTLO010000101.1:0-6593 GCA_964244965.1 uncultured Marisediminicola sp. | reverse complement strand
TCCGGGGCGAGATCACCTTCCCGGTGGGCAGCTTCAGCGACTTCGTCGTGGTGCGACCGAATGGCGCACCCCTGTATACCTTCGTCAATCCGGTGGATGACGCGCTCATGGGCATCACGCACGTGCTGCGCGGTGAGGACCTGCTCTCCTCGACCCCCCGGCAGATCGCGCTGTACCACGCGCTCGTCGAGATCGGGGTGGCATCCGCGATTCCGCGCTTCGGGCATCTGCCCTACGTGATGGGGGAGGGGACGAAGAAGCTCAGCAAGCGCGACCCGGAGTCGAACCTCTTCCTGCACCGCGCCAACGGCTTCATTCCCGAGGGGCTGATCAACTACCTGGCCCTGCTCGGCTGGTCGTTGGCGCCCGATCGGGACGTATTCTCGGTAGACGAGATGGTCGCCACGTTCGATGTGGCCGATGTCAACCCGAACCCCGCCCGGTTCGACCACAAGAAGGCGGAGTCGATCAACGGCGACCACATCCGCCTGCTGCCGGTCGACGATTTCGCCGAGCGGCTCCGTCCCTACCTCGGCGAGCTCGTCTCGACGGCGGAGCACGACGCCCTGCTTATCGCTGCCGCTCCCCTCGTGCAGGAGCGGATGCAGCTGCTCAGCGAGGCTCCCGGCCTGCTCGCGTTCCTCTTCACCGCGGACGAGGAGCTGACCTGGGAGGCCGACGTGCAGCCGAAGCCCGACGCGAAGACGACTCTCGAGGCGGCGACGTCCGCTCTGGGTGAGGTCGTGGACTGGAGCACCGCGTCGATCGAGAACGCCCTCCGCTCGGCACTGGTCGACGGGCTCGGACTGAAGCCGCGGCTCGCCTTCGGCCCTCTGCGCGCAGCGATCTCCGGCCGCCGCATCAGCCCGCCACTGTTCGAGTCGATGGAGTTGCTCGGGCGCGAATCGACCCTGCGCCGCATCGAGAGGTACTCGGGGCTGTGACCACGTCAGTGCGGCTCGACCGCCATCCGACTGACCGGGTGGCGACTGACCGGCCAGTGACAGTCAGGCCAGTGACAGTCAGGCAGGCGACGGACGGAGCGGCGACGGATGAGGCGGGCGATGAGCGCTACGACGTCGCCGTCATCGGTGCCGGACCGGCAGGCCTGAGCGCCGCCCTCAATCTCGTCCGCGCGCGCCGGCGCACCGTGGTGCTGGACTCGAACCGTCCGCGCAATGCCGCGACCTTCCACTCGCACGGGTTCATCACCCGCGACGGTGTATCGCCGCTCGAGCTCCGCAAGCTCGCTCGGGCCGAGCTCGAGGAATACCCGCACTACGAGCTGCACCAGGCCGTCGTCACGTCGGTCGCGCGAGCAGGCGACGACTTCGTGGTCTCCACCAAGGCGGGGCTGACTCGGGCGGAGTACCGGGCGGGTACCGTCGTGATCGCCACCGGCGTCACCGAGGTGATGCCGGCGCTGCCCACCCTGCGCGCCTTCTACGGTACGAGCATCCACAGCTGCATCGAGTGCGACGGCTACGAGGAACGGGACAAGCCGATCGCTCTGATCGGGGAGACCGCCGACCTGACCGATCGTGCCATCCTGCTGTCTCAGTGGAGCGACGACCTCATCGTGTTCACCAATGGGGCGGATGTCGTCAGCGAATCCGATGCGGCGGTGCTCGCTGATCGCGGCATAGCGCTCGACCGGCGCGTGCTCACTGACGTGGTGGGCGACACCACCGGCCTCACCGGCATCCGCACCGCCGATGGCGAGACGGTCCCGCGACGGGCCGCGTTCGTGCGCCCGCTCTGGCAGCCCCGGCTCGAGTACCTCTCGGCGCTCGACCTCGCCGTCGATGAGGACGGATACCTCGTCGTCGATGCCGAGGGACGCACCTCGGTCACCGGTGTCTATGCCGCAGGGGATTCAGCAGCACCAGGCCCGCGGCAGCTCATCGTAGCGGCCGGTCAAGGGGCCAGGGTGGCGTCGGCACTCAACACCGACCTCGCGCGAGCCGCGTCCCGCGTGCGCTAAAGTAGACGGCGGCTCGGCTCCGGTCGTGACCGGTGGGGTATGGTGTAATTGGCAACACGGAAGATTCTGATTCTTTTGTTCTTGGTTCGAGTCCAGGTACCCCAGCCATTTCTTCCCGGGTGATCACGCCCCGCCGGTGTAGGCGGCCCGGTGATCCTCGACCGACGTTGCCGCGTCAGTTCTGCTGTCCGGTCAGAGCTCGGTCGAGTCCCCGGGCGCCAGCGCGAGGAAGGCCCCGCCGCCGCTCTCAGTGGCGGCGGTGATGCGCTGGTCCGACATCCCGCGGCCGATATCGGACAGCACCATCTCGTGCACCGAGAAACTGCGGCGGGGCGCGATCGCTTCGACGTAGTCGATGACCTCGCTGACCTTCATCCAGGGGGCTCCGGCCGGAGCGGCGAGCGTAGAGACGGCCACACCCTCGGGGATCACGAAGGAGTCGCCCGCGTAGTACAACTCGTCGTTGACCAGCACGCCGACGTTGTCGACGATCGGGATCGAGCGGTGGATCACGGCGTGGTCTCCGCCGAAGAAGCGCAGGGTGAAGGCGCCCGCATCGAGGCTGTCGCCGGCCGATACCTCGGTCACGTCGAAGTCGGATGCGGCGGAGACCACCCCGCCAGGGCCGAAGATCCGCGCCTCCGGATTCGTCTCAAGAAGGCGGGTGAGCTGCTCCGCGGTCCAGTGATCGGGATGCTCGTGCGTGATCACGATCGCGACCACGCCGGTCAGATCGGTCAGCTCGCGGGTGAACGCGCCGGGATCGATGACGAGGGTGTCTCCCGAATCCTCGAGAACCAGGCAGGAGTGCTCGAACTTGGTCAGCTTCATGCTCGGCAGCCTACGCGGGACCGGTGCCGAGGCTCCCGCCGATGCGCTCCAGCGACTGCCCGTGCGATCCCGTGAGCGCCACCGGCACGCCATCACGGGCGAGCACGAATCGTCCGGTCGAGTCGACGCCCGCAGGCATCCGCTCTGAGATTCCCGGCACGACGTACTCGATCTCATTGCTCAGCCACACCGCGTCGAGGCCGCCCACCGCATCGACGAACAATCCCCGGCGGCCAGGATCCGGGTACATCAGCACGGCGCTGTGGAACACGACCAGCGTCGCGTCGGTGGGGGCGAGAGCCGCAGTGGTCGCCAGTTCGTCGACGAGATCACCGCGGATGATCAGGGGCGGGTCGTCGCGGAGGATGTTCGCAGCCGCACGGAGTCGGGGGCGCCGATGCTCCTGTCCGGGCCAGATGAGCGTGTCGAGCCACCTCAGCTGGTTCTCGTCCCACACGTCGACGGGGGAGCGGTCGATGCCCGCCCGCCACACCACGTCGGGCAGACGCGCCGGGGCCGATGTGTCGCCGATCAGCTCGCACGGGAGGATGACGTCGCTCACGCCATCCGTCGGATCGAGGGTGGCGGTCTGCCCGTCCCCGTCCGTGTAGCGGTAGCTGTACCGGTCGGGGTAGAGGCAGAGCCCCGCGGATGTCCCGACCTCGACCAGCGCGATCGGCCCCTCGATCGATGCCAATTCGCCGAGCAGAGTCGCGCAGCGGCCTGCCTCGTTGGTCTGCGTCGCTCGGGCAAGGATCACCGGCTCGATCTCGGCCCAGTGCTCGATCATCCAGGGGCCGGCGACGGACCACCCCTCGACCGGGCAGCCGGCCCACCGGGCGGAGGCGAACACGAGCGTCGGATGCCGCCGGTCTTCCGGCAGGGCATCGATTGCCGCGAGGATCAGTTCGTCGCTCGCCAAGCCGCGAGCCCAGTCTGCGAAGATCGGCGACACAGGCGCGGCGTCCCTGGCCGAGAATCGCCGGTACTGATCCGCTGTCGTGCTGGTCACCGGTGCATCTTAGGCGCGGCGCGTCGCCGGTACGAGGGCCGGGTTGCGATGACGGGGTGCGCGATACTCGCCGTGTGCCGACGATGACCGGAACCCTGCGTATCGTCGTCGCCGTCAACCGCGCCGCGGCGTTCGGCCGGGGTCGGCGCGTCGGTGCCGCGGTCGTCGCACGACTCGAAGCCGCCGGCCACGAGGTGATCGAGCTGAGCGAAGCGGGATACGAGGAGCAGCGCGCCCTCACCCTGGCAGCCCTCGATCCGACACCCGACGCGTTGGTCGTCGTCGGGGGAGACGGGATGGTGCATCTCGGCGCCGGACTGGTGGCGCGCCGCGGCATCCCGCTTGGCATCGTTCCCACGGGGACCGGAAACGACCTGGCACGCGGGCTCGGCATCCCGATCGGTGACGCCGACGCGGCCATCGACTATCTGCTCGACCGGCTGGGCCACGCCCCGCGTCTCATCGACGCCGGGCTGATCACGCTCACCGACGGCACCACCAGATGGTTCGCGGGGATACTCTCGGGTGGATTCGACGCGATGGTCAACGAGCGCGCCAATCGGATGCGGCGGCCGAGCGGCAAGAGCCGGTACACGATCGCGCTGCTGCAGGAGCTGGCGGCGCTGCGGTCGCTACGGTACGAGCTATCGCTCGACGACGAGCGTGAGACCCGCCAGGCGGTGCTGGTCGCGATCGCGAACAACTCGTCGTTCGGCGGCGGGATGCGGGTCGCTCCCGATGCGGACCTCGACGACGGACTCTTCGACGTGGTGGTGCTCGACCCGGTGGATCGGCGTCGCTTGCTCGCCATTTTTCCCCGCGTCTTCGCCGGCACGCACCTCACGGACCCGCGGGTGTCCGTGCGCCGGGCACGTTCGGTCGCGATCGACTGCCCGGATGTGATCGCCTACGCGGACGGCGAGCGGATCGGCGCGATGCCGCTGACCTGCGAACTGGTGCCCGGGGCGCTTGCCGTGCTGGCCTGAGTCGTGTCGGGCGGTGCAGTGAACCACGAGAATGGTGGCATGTTGTTCGCCGACGTCGTCCGAACCGCGCAGACGGTGAGCGCCACCAGGTCGCGGCTGGCGAAGGTCCAGTCGGTTGCCGACCTGCTGCGCGCCCTCGACCCGGCCGAGTCGCCCGTCACGCTCGGTCTGCTGCTCGGCAAACCTCGGCAGGGACGCATCGGGGTCGGCTGGCGGACGCTGCAGTCCGCCCGTCCCGATCCGGCCGGGCATCCGCACCTCACCGTCGCCGACGTCGACACCGCCTTCTCCGCGCTCGCCGCCAGTATCGGCACCGGAACCGGCTCGTCGACCGCGCGTACCGCGATCCTCCGCGACCTCCTCGGTCGCGCGACGGTGGACGAGCAGGACCTCCTCCTCCGCATCATCACCGGCGAGATCCGCACCGGTGCGCTCGAAGGGGTGCTGCTCGACGCGGTCGCTGCGGCGAGCGGCGCGGACAAAGAGGAGGTGCGCCGGGCTGCGATGCTGACCGGCGACCTCGGAGAGACCGCGCGGCTCGCCTTGACCGATGGGCTCGACGGGATCGGACTCGCGCCGGGCGTACCCGTGTCGCCGATGCTGGCGAGCACCGAGCCATCCGTCGCCGCGGCCCTCGGACGCACCGGCGAGGCGTCCGTCGAGCACAAACTCGACGGCGCACGGCTACAGGTGCATCGCGTCGGCGGAGCGGTCACCGCCTACACCCGCAGCCTCGCGGATGTGACCGAGCGAGTGCCAGAACTCGTCGAACTCGTGCAATCGCTGCCCGGCGGCGACCTCATCCTCGACGGAGAGACTCTCACCCTCGACGAGGACGGCGGGGCGCGTCCGTTCGCCGACACGATGAGCCGGTTCGGCGCCACGGCCGCGCGTGAAGCTCGACTGTCTGTGCAGTTCTTCGACGTGTTGCATGCGGACGGCGTCGACCTGATCGATGCTCCGCTGCGCGAGCGTCGGAAGACCCTCGAGCGGATCGTCCCGCCCGCGGCACTGGTCCCCGGCACGATCACGGACGACCCCGCGGTCGCCGAACAGGTCTACGCCGACGCGGTGGCGGCCGGCCAGGAAGGTGTGCTGGTCAAGAGCATCGACGCGCCCTACGCCGCCGGCCGGCGGGGAGCCACCTGGATCAAGGTCAAGCCGGTGCACACCTACGACCTCGTCGTGCTCGCGGCGGAGTGGGGCTACGGCCGCCGCACCGGCCTGCTCTCGAACCTCCACCTGGGCGCCCGCGACCCCGACGGCGCGTTCGGAGAGCCGGGCGGCTTCGTGATGGTGGGCAAGACCTTCAAGGGACTGACGGATGCCACGCTCCGCTGGCAGACCGACTACTTCCCGACGATCGCGGCAGGGGAGTCACCGGGCGTCGTCTGGCTCGAGCCGACCACGGTCGTCGAGATCGCGATCGACGGGGTGCAGCGCTCGCCGCGATATCCGGCAGCCTTGGCCCTGCGCTTCGCCCGCGTCAAGCGCTACAGGGTGGGCGACGACGCGAAGCCCGTAGGCGAGGCGGACACCATCGAGACGCTGCGGGCCCTGCTGCGGGAGTGACCGGCGCTGTCAAGCCACGACCACTTACTCTGATCTCACGAAGCAGCACACCGCACCGAGGAGGACCGATGGCCGACAAAAAGGGCAAGGGCAGCGATACCGCGAAGAAGGCGAACGCCAAGGCGTCGAAGGAGGGGAAGAAGAACCCTCGCAAGTCGTCGGCCGCGCAGGCCGAGCTCGGCAAGAAGGGCGGCAAGACCAAGAAGAA
>CAXTLO010000100.1:0-9281 GCA_964244965.1 uncultured Marisediminicola sp. | reverse complement strand
CCGACTGATCCCTCCCGACTGATCCCTCGCGATCGGGCCGTGCGGCGTGGGCGCCGGGCGGCGTCGGTGGCGCGTGCGAGCATCGCCACGTGCCAGTGGATTTCACCGCGATCGACTTCGAGACCGCCAACTCCTCGAGCGCGAGCGCATGCTCTGTGGGATTGGTCAAGGTGCGCTCCGGCCGCGTGGTGGACCGGACCGGATGGCTGATCACTCCCCCGGTCGGCCACGACCTGTTCGCGGAGTGGAACACCAGAGTGCACGGCATCGTGGCAGCGGATATCGCGGGCGCGCCGACGTGGATCGAGCAGCTTCCCGACCTCGAGGCCTACGCCGAGGGCGACATGCTCGTCGCGCACAACGCCGGATTCGATATGGGCGTCATCCGAGGCGCGTGCACTGCGACCGGACTCCCGACACCGTCGTTCGAGTACCTGTGCAGCCTCTCCATCGCCCGCCGTACCTACAATCTGGAGTCGTATCGGCTCCCCGTCGCGGCGATGGCAGCCGGATTCGAGGACTTCGCGCACCACGACGCGATCGCCGATGCAGAAGCGTGCGCGGCGATCGTCATCCACGCGGCACGCCGGCACGGGGCATCCGACCTCACGATGCTTGCCGTCGCGACCGGCGCGCGGATCGGCGCGATCGGAGGCCCGCCGCGCTCCATCGCCCCGGCGAGTCGTCCGCTCTCGGACACTGGCCTGCCGCCGGTGACCATCGACCCCACGCTGCTCGAGGCAGCGCTCGAGATCGCCTGAGGCATCGGGAGCTGTTCAGGCGAGCAGCAGTTCCGCCTTGTAGAGAGCGTCACGCCGTTGCGGATCGAGCAGCCGTCGCAGCTCGCCCGTCGCCGATCGACTGCCATCGGCGCGGTAGAGCATCACGACGAAGCTCTCGTCAGAGGATTCCGGCCAGCGCCAGACAGGCGTCTCCGAGCTGAGGGCGAGGGCGTGCTCACCCGTGGCGAGCCGGACCAGGACGACCTCGCGCCCGCGGCGACGGATGGGGTCGGTCGTCACCGCAGAGGTGACGCGTCCATCAGGGATGCGTCGAACCCTGACCGCGTGCGGGAACGGCACGTCGCCGAGGGATCGTCCGATCAGCCGCACGCGTCACATCGCCGAGCAGGGAGCATGCGCCCATGCTAGGCCGTGGACGTACCGCGCCAGCGCGAGCCGTCCTCGCCGATGTCGGTACCGGCTGACACACTGACGACATGGATCAGTTCCTCCTTCTCATCGCCCTCATAGTCGGCGTCGTACTCGGCGCGCTCGGGGCGTGGTTCGTCGCGCAGCGTCGCTCCGAGGCATCGCAGTCGACCGGTGAACACTCCGCGCTGATCGAGGCAAGGCACGCCGTCGAGATCAGCGCGGTGCGCTCTGACGAGTCCGGCCTGAGGGCCGAGCTCGGCACTCGACTCGCCGCGATCGAGGCGACCGAGGTGGCCCTGCGCGATCGAGTGCGGGATCAGGAGACGCAACTGGCCGAGCTCGTCGCCCGTCACGACGCAGAGCGCCTCGAACTGGTGCGCCGCCATGAAGCCGAACGAGCCGCGCGCGACGAGCGGGACCGCACGGAACGTGAGATGCGCGAGGAGCGTGAACGATCTGAGAGCAAGGTACTGCAAGCTCTGACGCCAGTGCAGGAGACGCTGCGTTCCATGCAGCTCAAGGTCACCGAGCTCGAGAGCCAGCGCAACCTGCAGCACGGCGAACTGAGTCAGCAGCTCCGCAGCGCTGCCGAGTCCGAGGAGCGGCTGCGGTCGACCGCCGACTCGCTCGCCGCGGCGCTCAAGAACAACTCCACGCGAGGAGTGTGGGGTGAGACCCAGCTGCGGGCAGTCGTCGAGGCAGCCGGCCTCCTGCAGCGCGTCAACTTCGACGTGCAGTCGAGCATCGTCTCCGACCGCGGCGCCGGGCGTCCTGACATGGTGGTCAACCTGCCGGGAGGCAAGTGCATCGCCGTCGACGCCAAGGTTCCGTTCAACTCCTACATCGAGGCGAACGCGATCCCGGTGACGGCGGATGACGGCGCACTCACGCAGCGCGGCACCCTGATGAAGAAGCATGTGAAGGCGGTCCGCGATCACATCAGCGCACTCGGCAGCAAGGCGTACTGGGAGGGGCTCGACGCCAGCCCAGAGATGGTGATCGCCTTCATCCCGAGCGAATCGCTCCTGTCATCCGCGCTGGAGGCAGATCCGACGATCATGGAGTACGCCTTCTCTAAGCGCGTCGCCCTCGCGTCACCGGTGACCCTCTTCTCCGTGCTGAAGACCGTCGCGGTCAGCTGGCAGCACGCCGTCGTCACCGAGGAGGCGAAGTCGCTGTTCGACATCAGCCGCGAACTCTACGGTCGCCTGTCGACCATGGCACAGCACGTGGAGAAGCTCGGCCGCTCGGTCAAGACCACGGTCAACGACTACAACCGATTCGTCGGCTCACTCGAACGCCAGGTGCTGCCATCGGCGCGCAAGCTCAATGTGCTCGACGAGTCCAAGGTGCTCGGCACGCTCGAGGGCATCGAGGAGTCTCCGCGCGAACTGACCGCGCCCGAACTGGTGGCGCTCGCGCCGCAGCGCGAAGTTAAGCCCTCCCAGAGCGCGGCGGCGAAGATCGACCGCGAACTGAAGGCCCTCGACGAGACCGGGGTGATCCACGCGTCACCGGAGCGGTTCGGCCTCACCCTCGCCGGGCTCGATGACGTCGACGCGCAGTCGGGCGACAAGTCGGCCTAGGGAGCACGTCCGTCATCCGCCGGTCGTCCCTCGACCCGTCCGTCAGGTCGCGGCCACTCCCGCGAGGTCGAGCTCACCCAGCCACTTCTCCGCGAGGTGGTCGGCGATCACGCGCCGGATGGTGCCCGATCGGCCCCGCAGGACGATGCTCTCGGTGCGGATGATGGGACCCTTGCGTCGAACCCCGCTGACGAGCCCGCCGTCGGTCACGCCGGTCGCGACGAAGTAGGTGTTGTCGCCGCGCACCAGGTCGTCGGCTTCATAGACGTGATCGAACTTGAGACCCGCGTCGATACCCTTCTGGCGCTCCTCATCCGTCGATGCGACGAGCCGACCCTGGATGAGCCCGCCGAGGGCTTTGATCGCGCAGGCGGTCGCGACTCCCTCCGGGCTTCCCCCGACGCCGACGCACATGTCGATCCGCGTCTCGTAGCGCGCGGCGTTGATACCGCCGGCCACATCCCCGTCGAGCAGCAACCTGGTGCCTGCGCCTGCCGCGCGGATGTCGTCGACGAGCTCGGCGTGCCGTGGCCGGTCGAGTACCGCGATGACCATCTCGTCGATCGGCTTGCCCTTCGCGGCCGCGAGCGCGCGGATGTTCTCGCCGATCGGCTTGCGGATGTCGACGATGCCGACCGCTTGAGGTCCGGCGACGATCTTGTCCATGTAGAACACCGACGAGGCGTCGAGCATGCTGCCGCGATCAGCGACGGCGATCATCGACAGGGCGTTCTGTCGCCCTGCGGCAGTCAGGGAGGTGCCGTCGATGGGGTCGACCGCAATGTCGCAGGCGGGGCCGCGACCATTCCCCACGTGCTCGCCGTTGTACAGCATCGGCGCTTCGTCCTTCTCCCCCTCGCCGATGACCACGACGCCATCGAAGTTCACGGTGCCGAGGAACTTGCGCATGGCGTCGACGGCCGCCTTGTCCGCCGCGTTCTTGTCTCCGCGTCCGATGAAGGGCACCGCTCTAATCGCCGCCGCCTCGGTGGCCCGCACGAGTTCCATTGCGAGGTTCCGATCCGGATGGGCGTACAGCCCACCATGATCGGGCGAGGTCGGATCCGTACTGCGGCTCTCGGTACTCATGCGCTTCGTCCTTCGGTCGGCGGCCACGATGCCGTCCGTCTCCCTCGGTGGCGGCGTCAGTGAGCCAGCCTAGCGAGGGGGTCGCCGCACTCGGGGGGAGGATCGGGCGCTCGATAGACTCGTGCCGACCGGGAGCCCGCTGAGCCGGCCCACCGCACCCGCAGATCTCGATCGAAGGAGAAGTCATGCCCGTCGCCACCCCCGAGCAGTACGCCGAGATGCTCGACAAGGCCAAGACGAAGGGCTTCGCCTACCCCGCCGTGAACGTGTCGTCATCGTCGACAATCAACGCGGTACTGCAGGGACTGACCGAGGCCGGATCCGATGGGATCATCCAGGTGACCACCGGCGGCGCCGACTACTTCGCCGGACAAACCGTGAAGAACCGTGCATCGGGAGCGCTCGCCTTCGCGCGGTTCGCAACCGAGGTGGCGAAGAACTACCCGGTGACGGTCGCACTGCACACCGACCACTGCCCGAAGGACGCCCTCGACGGCTTCGTGATGCCGCTCATCGAGGCGTCCGAAGCCGAGGTGAAGGCGGGGCGTAACCCGATCTTCCAGTCGCACATGTGGGACGGTTCCGCGGTGCCGCTCGACGAGAACCTCGACATCGCGAAGACCCTCCTACCCCGGATGAAGGCGATCAACGCGATCCTCGAAGTGGAGATCGGCGTCGTCGGCGGCGAGGAGGACGGTGTCAGCCACGACATCAACGAGCACCTCTACACGACCCTGGATGATGTGATCGCGACCGTCGAAGCGCTCGGTATGGGCGACCAGGGACGCTACATCGCCGCACTCACCTTCGGCAACGTGCACGGCGTCTACAAGCCCGGCAACGTCAAGCTGCGGCCGGAGCTCCTCGGCGAGATCCAGCGCGGCATACAGCAGAAGTACGGCACTGACGCCTTGCCGCTCGAGCTCGTGTTCCACGGCGGATCCGGCTCGACCGACGAGGAGATCGCCACCGCGGTGGCCAACGGGGTCGTGAAGATGAACATCGACACCGACACCCAGTACGCCTACAGCCGTTCGATCGCCGATACGGTGCTGCGCAACTACGACGGCTTCCTCAAGATCGACGGCGAGGTGGGGAACAAGAAGGTGTACGACCCCCGATCCTGGGGCAAGATCGCGGAGACGGCGATGGCCGCTCGCGTCGTCGAGGCGACCAAGCAGCTCGGTTCGGCTGGCCACTCCGGCTCGTAGCTGTCGGCTCGCAGCGTCGCTTCCTCAACGGCGCACTGATCGCTGCCGGCTCATCACGCCCGGCTCGCGATCGTCAGCCGATGCCTGCGGCGTACTGCTGGAACGCGGGGTCGCCGACCATCAATATGCCGATGCCGATGAAGGCGACCGCGATCGCGACGACGGCGGCGATCAGCGGCACCCAGAAGGCGAGCCGCCCAGCAATCAGGCGACGTACCGTGATCCACGTGGGCAGCGCCCACAGCACGACATTCGCGACCACGATGATCGTCCCGACGGTGGAGGCCAGAGGTGTCGCGGTGAAGTCGCCGATCGACTGGGTCGCGTAGACCTGATCGATGAGCGCGGGCAGATCCGAGTACTGAGCGAAGCCCGTCAGCACATTGACGAGCCCCCAGGTCAACAAGGCGATGCTCAACACGACATCCCAGGTGCGGCGGCGTGCGGTCACCGCGGGAGGCGAGGAGGGCGGCGCCCAGTCGGATGAGGCCGCCGGGGCGGCCCGCGCGATGTCGCTGTCGGCGGGGCGCTTGACACTCTCGGCCCCTGTCGCGCTGCCGGCGGGCGGCGGTATCAGCACTGGGGAGACGGGCGGCATCGATCGTGCGATGATCGCGGCCTGCTCCTGGGGAGTCGCGTATTCGCCGTAGCGCGGGCGCGGGCGGGCGGGCGGATCCGGCGAATGCTCGTCGCTCACGACACCTGCCAGTCGAGCTTGCGCACGCGCCCACCGAGCCCACGAGAGTCCGGAGCGCCGGCCGAGTCCTTGCGGAGCTCCTTCGGCAGGGAGAACATCAAATCCTCCTCCGCGGTGACCACCTGGCTCACATCGCGGTAGCCCGCGTCAGCGAGATCGTCGAGCACCTCCTGCACGAGCACTTCGGGCACCGACGCGCCGGAGGTGACGCCGACGGTGGCGACGCCGTCGAGCCACTCCTGCTCGATCTCGCTCGCGTAGTCCACCCGATACGCGGCCTTCGCGCCGTTCTCGAGCGCGACATCCACCAGCCTCACGGTGTTCGAGCTGTTCGCCGACCCCACGACGATGACCAGCTCGGCCTGCTCGGCGACCTTCTTGATGGCGACCTGGCGATTCTGGGTGGCGTAGCAGATGTCGTCGCTCGGCGGGTTGTGCAGATTCGGGAAGCGGTCGCGCAACAGGCGAACGGTCTCCATGGTCTCGTCGACGCTGAGAGTGGTCTGACTGAGCCAGACGAGGTTGTCGGGATCTTTGACCTGCACCGTCGCGACATCCGCCGCCGAATTGATCAGGGTGGTCCGCTCAGGCGCCTGACCCATGGTGCCCTCGACCTCCTCGTGGCCGGCGTGACCGATGAGGAGGATCTCGAAGTCGTCGCGGGCGAAGCGCACCGCCTCGCGGTGCACCTTGGTGACCAACGGGCAGGTCGCGTCGATCGCGTCGAGTCCGCGGTCGGCGGCACCCTGCACCACGGCCGGTGAGACCCCGTGTGCTGAGAAGACGATGTGCGATCCCTCTGGAACTTCGGCGACGTCGTCGACGAACACCGCACCCTTCTTCTCGAGGGTGGACACGACGTGGATGTTGTGCACGATCTGCTTGCGCACGTACACCGGGGACCCGAACCGCTCCAGCGCCTTCTCGACCGCGATCACCGCGCGGTCCACTCCTGCACAGTACCCGCGGGGGGCGGCGAGAAGTACGCGCTTGGTTCCGGCGACGGGGGCGTCCACTAGCCTGTTCCGGACCGCGGGCACACGGGGTGTACCGAGGTCGATGCCGAGGGCGCCGTTGGTGATAGTGGTCACGACATGCGATTCTACGCGGCGGCGACGGGCGCATTCTGGGAGGCATGAGCATGCGGAAGGTGAGCGGATGACGATCGTGCACGGCACCCCGACTGTGGATGCACCCTGGTCGGTCGAGGTGCTGTCGACCAAGATCAAGGGCTGGATCGAGCGTCTCGGCACCGCGTGGGTGGAGGGGCAGATCACCCAGTGGGGGATGTCCGGCGGCACCGTCTACGGCAAGCTCAAGGACCTCGAAGCCGAGGCGACGATCGGATTCACCATCTGGTCGTCCACCCGGATCAAGCTCCCACACGACCTGAAACAGGGCGACCACGTCCTCGCGCTCGTCAAGCCGACGTACTGGCTCAAGGGCGGCACGATGACGATGCAGGTCTTCGACATGCGTCATGTCGGGCTCGGCGAGCTTCTCGAACGGCTCGAGCGACTCCGGCAGGTACTCCGCGCCGAGGGGCTCTTCGACGCCGCACGCAAGCGGCCGCTCCCGTTCCTGCCTCGCAGGATCGGCCTGGTCACCGGGCAGGATTCGGACGCGGAGAAAGACGTGCTGCGCAACGCGCAACTGCGCTGGCCGTCGGTAGAGTTCCGGGTCGCCCACGCCTCGGTGCAGGGCGACCGCGCCGCGCGCGAGGTGACCGGTGCGATCCTGGCACTCGATCGCGATCCGACCGTCGACGTCATCATCGTGGCTCGAGGGGGCGGCGACTTCCAGAACCTCTTGGTGTTCAGCGACGAGAAGCTGCTCCGGGCGGTCGCAGCGGCCAGCACCCCGATCGTGAGCGCCATCGGGCACGAGGCGGACCGGCCTCTGCTCGACGATGTCGCCGACCTCCGCGCCTCGACCCCTACCGACGCGGCCAAGCGTGTGGTCCCCGACGTCGCGGAGGAACTCGCACGCGTCCACCAGGTGCGATCGAGGATCGGGATGCGGGTCACCTCGATGCTCACGCACGAGATCGACCGGATCGGCCAATTGCGTACGCGGCCGGTGATGCAGGATCCGACCCGGCTGATCGACGTGCGCGGGGAGGAACTCGCACGGTACGTGGGCCGGAGCGGCGAACTGCTCGACCTGCGTCTGGAGCGCGCGGCCGGCGCCGTCGGCGAGTTGCGAGCGCAGCTGCGGGCACTGTCCCCTCAGCGCACTCTCGATCGCGGTTACTCGATCGCGCAGCTTCCCGACGGACATGTACTGAGGGACGCCGAGGATGCGACGGGCGGCACCCCGCTCCTCCTCACCCTCGCCCGCGGTACCGTCTCCACCACCATCGACGCACGCGACGGAGCGTCGGACCCGGCTCGGTAGAATCGGGGCGTGGCTGACGACACCTCGACGAGTATCGACCCGGGGATCACCGACCTCACTTACGAGCAGGCTCGGGACGAGCTGATCCGTGTGGTCACCGAACTCGAGCAGGGTTCTTCGACTCTCGAGCAGTCCCTGGCTCTCTGGGAACGCGGCGAGGCTCTCGCGCAGCGTTGCGAGGAGTGGCTCATCGGCGCGAAAGCCCGCCTCGACGAAGCCCGAGGGACGGCTACCCGGGGTGGCGCGGCGTCGGGCGGCGCGCCGTCGACCCGGGGCGCGTAGCGCCATGGCCCGTCCACCCCGCGTCGTCGCCGAGCTCGGCCGACCGGAGACTCCCGACGAGACGGCCGCCCGTAAGGCGGAGGCGTCTCGTCGTCATCGCTCGAATCAGACGGTGCTCAACCTCGTATTCGCTCTGGTCGCGTGTCTGGGTATTGTGGTCCTCCTCGTGCTCGTGGTGGTGCGCCCCGATCAGCCCCTCGACGATCCAGTCGACTGGTCGCTCATCGCGCAACAGGCGCAACCCGCCGTGGACCAACCTCTCGTCGACCCCGTCCTCCCTCCCGGGTGGACGGCCAACGCCGCACTGCTGGACTCCGACGCCGCGATCCCCACCTGGTACATCGGATTCATCACACCCGCGAGCGAGTTCATCGGTCTGCGCCAGGGACTCGAGGCCGACCGCGGCTGGCTGACCGAGCAGGTCGATGGTGCCACCGCCGAGGGCACAGTGGACGTCGACGGCATCGAGTGGGACGTCTACGACCGGCGGGACAGCGACGATCCGGGCAACCTCGCCTACGCGATGAGCGCGGCCATCGGCGACAGTACCGTCCTCCTGTTCGGCACCGCCCCCGACGAGGACTTCCGCACTCTCGCGTCCACCGTCGCCGCGACCCCTCTCACCGCGACGGAGGACCGATGACCGACCGCCCCCGCACTCCCGCTCGCGCCTGGGAGCAGATGATGCGCGGTAATGAACGATTCGTCCGAGGCGAGCCCCGGCACCCCCGTCAGGATGTCGAGCGTCGGCAGGAGGTCGCGGCCGGTCAGCGCCCCGACGCCGCGCTTTTCGGATGCAGCGACTCCCGACTCGCGGCGGAGATCATCTTCGACAAGGGGATCGGCGACCTCTTCGTGGTGCGCA
>CAXTLO010000099.1:0-9435 GCA_964244965.1 uncultured Marisediminicola sp. | reverse complement strand
TAGAGCACTGCCCTCCGGAGGCAGGGGCGGAGGTTCGAATCCTCCTGGGGGCACCTCGCCGACAAGACCCCCGATGGCAGCGCCGAGCACCAGGAACTCGCAGCAGATCCTGAACGACGCACCCGCGCCCTCAGCGCCGGACCGTGGCGCAGGTCGCAAGCCGCTTTCAGGGAGTCGGCCGGGAGAACAGGTTCACGAGATTGCCGTCAGGATCGCGGAACAGGGTCGACCTGTTGCCCCACGGCATGGTGGTCGGCCGAAGCACGATGTCCTCGAGCACGTCGTGCAGGCGAGCGAACTCTGCGTCGACGTCCGCGACGAGGTACTCGATGATGATCGTGTCGTTGCTACTGGGCTGAGGCGCGTCGACGCCCAGCATCGCGACAGTTGCCGTGCTCGCGATCGCCAGGGTACCTGAGGCTGTCCGGAGCTCGGCGAAGACCGGGGCGGGCCGTGTCGCGACTATTCCCGTGACTGCCTCGTAGAAGCGGGCGAGCCGGTCGACGTCGTGGGTGATTATCCGAATCGATGCGAAATCCATGATCTTCCTTTCCGCCGAACCGTCTGGCTCGACGTCTCCATCCTCGGCTCGCCGGGCGACAACGTCGTGTCGGTGTTTAGGGCCAATCGTCGCGAAGACCGACCGCTCGCAACTTCCCCTCGACGATGCCGAGATCCTCCACGCGTAGCGGTCGCCGCGGTGGTCGCTCGCCCAGAGGCTCAGCCCGGGCGATGCGGTCGCCTCGGAACGCGCGAAGACCATCGCGAAGGCGGCACCAGGCGATCAGGTACCAGTGGTCACCCTTGCCGACGAATCCCATTGGTTCGACCTCTCGCGAGGTCGCGCTTCCGTCCCGGTCGACGTACGCGATCTTCACGACGTGCCCGGTTCGCAACGCATGAGCCAGCTCATGCGGCGCTTCGTTCGACCTCTCATCGCCGAGCAGGTGAATGCGGGTAGCGAGGTCGACGGTCTCCCTCAGGCTTCGATCTTCCATGACGGCGACGACCTTGCGAAGGGCCGATGTCGCTGCATCCTGAAATGGGCTGGTGACCAACGTACCCAGACCGACCATTACGGCGAGAGCCTCGTCGACAGTGAACCCGAGGGGCGCCATCGTGTGTGCCGGGTCGAGGCAGTAGCCGCCGGTGCGGCCAGGTTCTGCCCAGATTGCGACTCCGCTCCGCTGCAACGCCGACAGGTCTCGTTCGATGGTCCGGGAGCTCACATCGAACTTCTCGGCAAGCCATCGAGCACTCCTCGGGCGTGGTGCCACAGCTCGTAGCTCTTCGACGAGTGCGTAGAGCCGGTCGGTGCGAGTCACCCCTCGACCGTAGTTCCGAAAGGCGACCAGCGAGCACGACGTCGACGCGCAGCTGATCGCTCGGTGCACCGGGGGTCGACCCGGACGCCTCGCATGCGAACTGCTCGCAGACGTGTCAGATCGGGAACGTCAGGTGGTGACGGACAGCGAGCCGAGCAGGCGCAGCTTGTCAACGCTCGGGGTGCCGCGCTTGGCTTGGTAGACGATGAGTTGTTGACCGGGCGACGAGCGCACGTCGAAGGCGTTGAACTCGAGCTCGAGCCCGCCCACATCGGGATGGTGGAAGGACTTGGCCTCGTGGGTCTTACCTCGAACGTCATGACGGTCCCAAAGGAGACGAAACTCTGCGCTTCCTTCGTGCAGTAGAGCGACGAGGCCTTGAACGCGTTGGTGAGTGGCGCTGTGCCCGAGAGCGAGGCGGATATTCGCGACGCAGGTCTCGGTCGCTCGTTCCCAATCGGTGAAGAATGCATGACCGGCGGGGTCGACGAAGGTCATGATCGCGAGATTTTCGGTGTGAGTGAAGCCCGAATACAGGGCGTCGGCGAGCCTGTTGGTCGCCAGGACGTCGAGCTGTCGGTTGATGATCATCGCGGGCGTGTGGTCCCAGCCGGAGAGAAGCTCGCGCAGCGAAGGGTCGATGACGTCTCGAACCATGTGGACACTCGTGGGAGCAAGGTCCGCCAGCCGGAACAGGTGTTCACGCAGGTCGGCGTCGAGGTTCAGGGCGCCCGCAAGTGCGTTGAGAACAGCGGGCGACGGGTTCCTCTCGCGGCCCTGCTCTAGCCGTGTGTAGTAGTCCACGCTGACACCCGACAGCATCGCTACCTCCTCGCGCCGAAGACCCGAGACGCGCCGGCTCCCCTGGGCGCGGAGGCCGACGTCGGAGGGCTGGACGTGTCCGCGGCGCGCTTTGAGGAAGGCGCCGAGATCAGAACTGCTCATCGAACGACCGTAGCTTCTCGGTTCCGTCTGTGGCAGGCCGTGCCGCACCCCGGCCTGGCCCGGCCTGGTCCGCCGGCCAGCGTGCGCGGAAGATCGACGTTGCCGCGGGGCGTCTGCCCCGACGACTTCACTCAGCACCTTCCACCGCTCCTGACACGCCCTCCACCTCGAAAGCCGCTCATGAACAATCCCTCACTCAGCGAATTCACGGAAGCTCGCCGGATCCAGCGCCCCATCCTCCTCACCGGCGGCGCCGTCGTCACCATGGATCCGGATACTCCCGACCTCGAGATGGGCGACGTTCTCATCGTCGGCTCGCTGATCGCGGCGGTCGGCCGAGATCTTCGGTCCGATCCGGAGCACAGCGCGACTGCGGGATCCGCTCTCGTCGTGGACACGCGCGGCTCCATCGTCAGCCCCGGCTTCGTCGACAGCCACCGGCACGCCTGGGAAGCGCAGTTTCGTCGCAGCATCCCCGACGTGACCGATCTCGGCGAGTATGTCATGTCGACCCTGGCCGGGATCGCCCCCGCATACACGCCGCACGACATGTACGTGGGCACGCGGTTAGCCGCGCTCACCGCGCTCGATTCGGGGATCACCACGATGCTCGACTTCTCGCACAACTCCCGTACTGCGGGCCACTCGGACGCAGCCGTCAACGCGCTGATCGATACCGGGATCCGAGGAGTGCACGCCTCGATGGCGCCTCATTTCGGCGATTGGGACCACCAATGGCCGATCGACCTGGGGCGCATGATGAGCGACTTCCAGCACGCAGGTGAAGGGCTGGTGACGTTCCGGCTCGCCGCGCTGTCGACCGACGAGATCGCCGGACCCGTGATCGCATATGGGCCGGAACTCGCCGCGATCGCGCGCGATCTCGGGGTGTGGACCTCCATCGATGCAGTCTTCGGAGAGTCGTCGTCCGCTGCTGTCCTGCGTTGGTCCGAGCAACGGATTCTCGATCCGACACTCACGCTCATTCATGCCACCGGGCTGACTCCCGAGGCATGGTCGGCGATGGGCGAGGCCGGAGTCACGGTTTCGCTGGCCCCCACCTCCGACGCGCAGATCGGTCTCGAGTCCGCCATCCCGGCCATCGACGAAGCGCTGGCCGTCGGTATCCGTCCGGGATTGGGTATCGATGTGGAGGTCGCCCTAGCCAGCGACATGTTCACCCAGATGCGCGCTCTCCACGCTATCCAGCGAATGCGGGCGACGAACATCGCATACGAAGGAGGGCAACCGGCCGACCGGATCGACACCCGCGACGTTCTCGGTTTCGCGACCTTGGAAGGCGCGAAAGCGAACGCGCTCGGCGACATCACCGGCTCGCTGGTTCCCGGAAAGCAGGCGGACCTCCTCATCGTTCGCGCCGAGGACATCAATAACATGCCGCTCAACGATGCCGTGGGCACGCTCGTCCTCGGTGCCGATGCCCGGAATGTCGACACCGTTCTCGTGGCAGGGATGCCGCGCAAGTGGGCGGGCGCTCTCGTCGGTGTAGACATCGGTGCGCTGCGTGAAGAAGTCACCCGTTCGCGCGACGACATCAATCGACGAGTGGCCGGATCGTGACCACCCCTCAGGAAGCAACGCACCCATTCGTCGGCCTCTGGGTCACCGGGGACGGGCAGATCCGGCAGCGTCTCATGCGGACGGCCGATACACCGAAGCTCGTGGCCGCCGGGAAGTGGCGTACACGGGCGCGTATCGGGTGGAGGGAACGAGGATCTACTACGTCGACGACTCCGGTTTCTCAGCAGACGGCGAATTCCGTGAGGACGTGCTTCACCACGCCGGGATGGTCATGTACCGACAGCAGTGAGAGAGGCGGGCGTGCATGCAATATCCGCCTCTCTCGATCTCTGCTCACGGCTGCCGTGGTGAGTGGATACGAGAACACGTAGCAGATATCCGATCAGAAGCAAGGGGGAGAGTCGTGTCCCCCATATTGTGGACTATCACGCGTCAATGAGCCTAAGCTCCGATACGGGTCAAGGATGACCGAGTTCGATCCACCTCCCGCACCCGAACCGGGAGATGGATTCGCCGGCCACTCGGCTTCCCCCGAGCGTTGAGTGGCCGGCACCCCCCTCTTTTTCCGCCCGTCACCGGGCGACAACGCGTCCTCCCGTGGCACTCTCCTACTATCTAGAGGTGACCTCCGCCCCCGACGCGATAGCGCTCATCCTCGAGTTGCTGACCTGGGTGGGGCTGGTTCCGGGCGTCGTTCTCCTCGTCGCCGGCTACACCCGGCGGGCCCTCGCGTCCCGCTTCGAGGAGACCTGGGGCGTGGTCATCCCCTCTCCCGCCGGCAGCGACCATCCCTGGTTCCGATGGATGGATCTGCGCCGAGAACTGCGCTCCGCTCCCGTCAACTCCCACGAGGGCGACCTCCCGAAAGTCGGCGACGAGGTGAAGGTCTACTTCGATCGCCGCAATCCCGATAACGGGCGACTCGACGATCCGGCCGGCGACGGGCGAGCTCTCCGGGTGGTCGGCTGGCTGCTGGTCGGCGTCGGTGTCGCGGCCGGGGTCGCTCAACTGGTCGCGCTCTTCCTCGAATGAGCGCCACGCCTGCCTCTGGTGAGACTGAGGCCCGCGGATGCCGCTGACCGTCGTGATCGCTCCGGATTCGTTCAAGGGAACACTCTCCGCGGCGGCCGTCGCCGAAGCGATCGCTCGAGGTTGGCTCGACTCGCGGCCGGATGACACGGTCGTGCTGGTACCCCAAGCGGACGGGGGCGAGGGCACCATCGATGCGCTGGCGGCTGCGATTCCAGGAGCATCCCATCGCAGCGCCGGCATGGTCACCGGCCCCGACGGACGCCCGACTCGCGGCGGGTGGCTCGCGCTACCCGGCGGGACCGCCGTCGTCGAGCTGGCTGGTGCCTCCGGCTTGCCGCTGATGCGCGCGCTCGATCCGCTCCGAGCGCAGACGGTCGGGCTCGGAGAGGTCGTCACGGCTGCTCTCGACGCCGGCGCCTCGAGCCTGGTGATCGGCCTCGGCGGTTCCGCGTCGACCGACGGCGGCGCCGGTGCCCTCCGGGCGCTCGGACTCGACTTACGAGACGACCACGGCGCACCCGTGCCCCACGGTGGGGCGGGACTGGCGCGGATCGCGTCGGCGGATCGATCGGAGCTGCGGACGCCACCTGCCGGTGGAGTCACCCTGCTGACCGACGTCGATGCCCCTCTGCTCGGGCCCCGGGGTGCTGCGGCGCTGTTCGGGCCGCAGAAGGGGGCTACGGCCGACCAGGTCCGCGAGCTCGACGCGGCGCTCGGGCGCTTCGCCTCCGTTCTCGGCGGAGACCCCGGTACTGCCGGAGCCGGGGCAGCGGGCGGGACAGGGTATGGCTTCGCCACGGTGTGGGATGCACGATTGGTTGGCGGTGCCGACCGTATTGCGGCGCTGAGCGGCTTGGATGAGCGGATGCGGGAAGCCGATCTGGTCATCACGGGTGAGGGGCGCTTCGACACGACCTCCCTCATGGGCAAGGTCGTGGGACAGGTGATGGCACGTGCCGCCGAGCATGGCGTGCGGGTGACGATCATCGCGGGGCAGCTGGGTGCGACGCCCCTCGCCGAGGACGGCGGGCCCGTACCGGCGTGGGCGCTCGTCGACGTGGCGGGCGGGATGGACGCGGCCGTGGCCGACCCCGCCTCCGCCCTGATCGAAGCCGGCCGACTCGCTGCGGCTCATCAATCGGCAACCGGCGAATGACGGCCCCAACCTTTTCGGCATCCCGTGCGTTGTAGTGAGTAGAGGGAGGCGATCATGGCCGCTGAGTGGGAGAACACGGTTGTGACGCTGGTCGAGCAACGCGGCGACGCGCTCAGCCGCTACGCCCGCCTGCTCTGCGGCAGCGCCGACGACGCCGCCGACCTCGTGCAGGACGCCCTCGTGAAGACGTTCGGCAGGCTCGGCAACGGTTTCACCGTCGCCGGAGCGGAGGCCTACGTGCGCCGCACCATCCTCACCACCTACCTGGATGGAGGTCGCCGCAGGTCGAGGTGGCGCCGCATCGCGCATCTCACCGCCGTGCCCGAGAGGGTCGACGCATCCGATCCGGCAGACCGGCTGGATCTGCTCGACCAGCTCGCCCGTCTAGCCCCGCGGGAGCGAGCGTGCCTCGTTCTGCGCTACTACGACGATCTGAAGGTCGACGACATCGCCGGCCAGCTCGGGATCAGCTCCGGGGCCGTCAAGCGCTATCTCAGCGACGGCCTCGCCAAGCTGCAGGTCGCGTTGACCGATCCGCTATCCGATGACACCGCGACACCCGCGAAGGGACTTCCTCATGCCCACCGAAGCTGACTTGACGGCGCGCCTGCACGATCCGTCGGCGTTCCCGTCGAAACCCATCGACACCGATGCGGTACTGCGTCGGGTCCGTCGTCGCCGACTCCCCCGCAAAATCGTCGCGGGCACGATGGTGTCGCTCGCCGCCGTGGGTATCGGAGTGGCGGGCTTCGGAAGCATCCCGTTCAGCGGGAACTCGGGAGGCTCGGCGTCGACGAGCGAGGCCGGCAGTCCAGAGGAGGGCGACGCGGCGACGTCCTATGACGGAGCGGCCGAGGGCTCCCAGCCCGGCGCCGCGCCCTCGGACGGCATCGCGCGGGCACCGATCGAGAAACTCAACCCGTGCGGCGGCGAGCTGGCGGATGTTGCGCCCAGCGGCTCAGGGCTGACACTCACCACCGAATTCCCTGACGCGGTGCCGGCGAGCGGGGGTTCGGTCGAAGGAGTCGTACGGATGACCAATACCGGCGCGCTGCCCGCTTCGGGAGTCACTGCCGCCGCCCCCGCGGTCACCGTGTCAGCGGATGGGGTGGTGCTGTGGCATTCGAACGGACCGATGATCATGTCGGCGACGCTGGTGGACCTGCAGCCCGGGGAATCGCTCGAGTACCAGGCGACGTTCACAGCGGTGCGCTGCGGAACCGAGGACGAGACCTCTGAGCAGTTCCGGGAAGATCTCCCTCCTCTGACGCCCGGCCGCTACCAGATCTCGGCGGCGATCGAATTCGCGCCGGATTCCACCGAGTCGCGGACGCTCGACGTGATCACGGGACCACTGGAGCCGATCGAACTGCAGTAGCGGTCGGCCGAGGCTCAGTCCCAAGCGGTCAGACGACGACTCGCAGGACCTCCGAGTCCGCTCTGGATAGACTCGCACCGCGCCGCGTCCGATGCGGCTCGCGACCTGTCGAGGGAGTCCGACATCCGACGTCAGCGATCCGCCCCAGCCCGCCGCCGCACCGGCATCACGCCGCTTCTCGCGGCCGCCTCGATCCTCGCCGTCGCGTCGATCCTCGTGGGCGCAACCATCGGGGTCGGCACCACCGCGCACGCCGCAGATCCGGTGACCTTCGACGACGGCGAGATCGTCGATACCGTCGGCGCGCTGGAGGGGCGCGAGGCCGAGGTGCAATCGGCGCTCGACTCGCTCTACGACGACACCGGCGTGCAGTTGTTCGTCGCCTTCGTCGACGACTTCGACGGGTCGGTCCCGGTCGACCAGAGCTGGGCGATCGCGGCCGCCGACCTCAATCGGCTGGGTACGGATGACGTTCTGATCGCCGTCGCCACAGAGGCATCGAACTACGACATCCGCTACCCCGACAACTTCCGCCTCGACCAGAGCCAGACCGAGGAGGTCGAGAGCCGCGTCCTCCCCCTCCTGCGCGACGGGGACTGGGCGGGTTCGGTGATCGAGGCCGCTGACGGCTACCGCGGTGAGCTGACTGGCTCCGGCGCTGGTGGCTCCGTCATCACGATCGTTCTCGCGGTGCTCGCCGTGCTCGCCGTGCTCGCGGTCGTCGCCGTCATCCTGGCGCGGCGGCGACGGAAAGCCGTGCCCGCGCCGGCGGACCGGGTGGACCAGAAAGAACTCGATCGCCGGATCGGCACCCTTCTCGTCCAACTGGACGACTCTGTCACGACGAGCGAGGAGGAGGTCGGCTTCGCGGTCGCGCAGTTCGGAGACGCCGCCGCCCGTCCGTTCGTCGGTGCCGTCACCGTCGCGAAGGAGAGCGTCGGCGAGGCGTTCCGGCTCAAGCAGCAGCTCGACGACGCGCTGCCAGAAACGGCGGAGGAGAAGCGCGCGATCAGCCTGCGGATCATCGAGCTGTGTGAGAGCGCCGACGCGCGGCTCGACGAGCAGGCCGATGCGTTCGACGAGCTGCGGGCGCTCGAGAAGAACGCGGCGCCGGCGCTGGCCGACGTGCGCACCGACATCGAGGAACTGACACCCCGCACCGCTCAGGCGGCATCCGCGCTCCGCTCGTTGCACGACAGGTACTCGCCCGCCGCGCTCGCGGCGGTCGAGAACAATGCGAGTCAAGCGGAGGAGCTGCTCGCCTTCGCTCGGTCATCAGCCGGCACCGCCGCTGCCGCACTGGAATCGAACGCGCCCTCTCGCGCGGCGGTCGCAGTCCGGGCCGCACGGGCGAGCCTGGTTCAAGCAGCGGAGTTGCTCACCGCGATCGACGAGCTCGGCCGCAATCTCGACGAAGCGGATCGTGCACTCGACGCCGCCGTCTCCGACATCAGACAGGACCTCGCAGCCGCACGAGCGCTCCCGGGGTCCACGTCATCCGCTTCCATCGCCCCAGCGGTCGCGGCAGCGGAGGCAGCGCTGAACTCTCCGGATGACGGGCGTGCAGACCCGGCGGCGCGATTGGATCGAATCGAGAAGGCGGACGCAGAGCTCGAGCGCGTGCTCAGCTCGGCGCGCGATGCGCAGCAACGAGACGAGCGCGCTCGGCATCTGCTCGACGGCGCGCTGACGACCGCGCGAGCCCAGATCGATACAGCCGGCCGGTTCATCTCGACCAGGCGCGGCGGCATCTCGGAGGTACCGCGAACCAGGGTGGCGGAGGCGGCACGTCACCTCGACGCCGCCGTCTCCCTCGCAGTGAGCGACCCTGCACGTGCGCTCGGGGAGGCGCAGCATGCCAATTCGCTTGCAAGCACCGCGTTGTCCGAGGCTCAGAGCGAGGTCGGCGGCTTCCAATCGCCCTACAGCGGTGGATTCGGCGGAGGCGGCGGAGCGGCCGACCTCGGCGGACTGCTCACCGGCCTTGTCATCGGCTCGCTCGGCGGCGGCGGCGGCGAGCGCGGCGGAGGATGCGGCGGCGGCAGATCCCGCGGCGG
>CAXTLO010000098.1:0-9505 GCA_964244965.1 uncultured Marisediminicola sp. | reverse complement strand
ACCTACGACCGGCCGATCACCAACACCCCGGCCGACTACTACGTCTCCTTCGACAACGAGGGCATCGGCAACATGATCGCCACCTCGCTCGTCGAGAAGCTCGCGGCCGACGGTGCGACCGGCGGCGTGCTCATCGTGAACGGATCGCCGACGGATGACGCGGCGCAGCTGATCAAGGCCGGCATGGAAGCCGGAGTCGGCGACAGCGACTTCGAGGTGCTCGCCTCGTTCGACACCCCCGCGTGGGATCCCCAGGAGGCCCAGGACTGGGTCGCCGGCCAGATCACGCAGTTCGGTGGCGACATCAGCGGCATCGTCGCAGCCAACGACGGGACCGGCGGCGGATCGATCGCCGCACTGAAGGCTGCCGGCGTCACGCCCCTGCCTCCGGTGACCGGTAACGACGCGGAGGTCGCGGCCATCCAGCGCATCATCGCGGGCGACCAGTACAACACCATCTCGAAGCCGATCAGCATCGTCGCCGAGGCGGCCGCAGAGGTCGCCTACGGATTCCTGAGCGGAGACGAGCCCGAGGGTGAAGTCGAGCTCTTCGACACCCCGTCGCAGCTGTTCACCCCCGAGATCGTCACCCAGGAGAACGTCAAGGAGATCATCTTCGACGGCGGCATCTACGAGGTCGCGGATGTCTGCACCTCGGACTACGCCGCAGCCTGCACCGCACTCGGAATCGAGTAATACCAACGTCGATCCGCCGGTCGCTCCGTCTCATCCGACACGGGGCGACCGGCGATCGCCCATTCATCCACAGAAACAGAGAGGTTTCCTCGTGACGGCTACCACCGACCAAGCGAGCAGTTCCACTAGCACTTTGCACAACGTGCTCTCCATGCGCGGCATCACCAAGACCTTCGGTGCCGTCGCGGCGCTGACCGATGTCGATCTCGAGGTCTTCTCGAGCGAGGTCGTCGCCGTCGTCGGTGACAACGGCGCGGGCAAGTCGACCCTTGTTAAAGTGCTCTCCGGAGTGCACCGACCGGATTCCGGCACCATCACCTTCGCCGGGGAGAATGTCACCATCGCCTCTCCGAACGACGCGATCGACCGCGGAATCGCAACCGTGTTCCAGGATCTCGCGCTGTGCGACAACCTGGACGTGGTGCAGAACCTGTTCCTCGGGCGGGAGCTGAGCCCCTTCCGGCTGAACGAGGTCGCGATGGAGGTGAAGGCCTGGGAGTTGATGCGCCAGCTGTCCGCCAAGATCCCGTCGGTGCGCATCCCGATTGCGTCGCTCTCGGGCGGCCAGCGGCAGACTGTGGCGATCGCGAGGTCGCTGCTCGGCGACCCGAAGCTCATCATCCTCGACGAACCGACCGCGGCGCTCGGAGTCGCGCAGACCGCGGAAGTACTCAACCTCGTCGAGCGTCTGCGTGAACGCGGGCACGGGGTCATCCTCGTCAGCCACAACATGGAGGACGTCCGCGCCGTCGCCGACCGGGTGGTCGTGCTCCGACTCGGTCAGAACAACGGCGAGTTCCGGGTGAAAGACGTCACGACCGAAGACCTCATCGCCGCCATCACGGGCGCGACGGACAACGCCGTCAGTCGCCGTCGTGCCGGCACCACCGCGACCGGCGCAGTACCGGTCACCACCTCCACCGGCACGGAATAGGAAGACCCATGGCTACGACGACTACCACCTCCGTCCCTCCGCAGCTGCCCACCGACCGGCAGGACGAGCGCCTCCGGGCGAGTAAGGGCGGCATCCGCGGTGCTATCTCCAGCGGAATCGACAGCATTCGCGGCGGCGATCTGGGACTGCTTCCCGTGCTCGCCGGTCTCGCCGTCATCTGGACGATCTTCCAACTGCTGAACCCGTTCTTCCTCTCCGCAGCCAACCTCTCGAACCTGCTCATGGAATCGGTCCCGGTGGGTGTACTCGCCCTCGGCATCGTCTGCGTGCTGCTCGTCGGCGAGATCGATCTCTCCGTCGGCTCAGTCAGCGGGCTGTCGAGTGCGATCATGGCCGTCAACTTCATGCAGAACGGATGGCCGCTCCCGCTCGCCCTGCTGCTGTCGGTCGGCGTCGGCATGGTGATCGGGTACGTCTTCGGTCAGATCTACAACCGCCTCGGCATCCCGTCGTTCGTCATCACCCTGGCCGGGCTGCTGGGGTTCCTCGGCCTGCAGCTGTTCGTGCTGGGACCGCAGGGCACCATCAACCTCCCGTTCGATTCGTTCCTGGTGTACATCGGACAGCTGGCATTCGTGCCCGCACCGGTCGCCTACGCCGTCGCGATCCTCGCCGGTGTGTCGGTCTTCCTGGTTCAGTTCATGCGGGCGCGCAAGCGTCGTGCCGCCGGATTGTCTGCGCGGTCCACCGTCTCCGCGATCGGTTTGGGAGCCGCTCTCTCCGCGGTGCTTCTGTTCGCGGTGTTCTACCTGTACCAGGCACGCGGCGTGGGATGGATGTTCGTCTTCCTGGTCGTGCTGGTGCTCATCATGAACTTCGCCTTCACCCGCACGGCGTGGGGGCGGAACGTCTTCGCGGTCGGTGGTAACCGCGAAGCCGCCCGGCGATCCGGAATCAACGTGAAGGCGACCTACACGTCGGTCTTCGTGCTGTGTTCCGCGTTCGCCGCGGTCGGCGGCCTTCTCGCGGCAGGGCGCCTCGCATCCGCCGCGCAGTCAAGCGGTGGAGGCGACGTCAACTTGAACGCCATCGCTGCAGCGGTGATCGGCGGAACCAGCCTGTTCGGTGGACGGGGGTCGGCGTTCGCCGCCCTGCTCGGCATCCTCGTCATCCAGTCGATCTCCAGCGGGCTGACCCTGCTCAACCTCGACTCGTCGATCCGATTCATGGTCACCGGAGCGGTCGTGCTGGTCGCGGTCGCGTTGGATGCCGTCGCACGTCGTTCCCGCACCTCGAGCGGGCGAGGTTAGCGCCACGCCCTGATCGCGGGACCGGCCATCTGCGGCCCGTCCCCTGCTGAGACTGCCGTTTCTGCGAACTCATCCACCCATGAGCCCGCAGAAGCGGCAGTGTCACGCTGTGGGGCGGGCGAGGGAGGTGGCCGGGTCAGGCCACGGGCGTGAGCGCGGCGGCCACCTCGCGGCGCACCGCGGCGATGAACGCGTCGACGTCGTCCTCGGTGGTGTCGAAGGCGCACATCCAGCGAACCTCGCCGGTCGCCTGGTTCCAGTCGTAGAACCGGAACGACTCCCGTAGCCGGTCGGCGACACCCGGCGGGAGGATCGCGAACACCGCGTTCGCTTGCGTCGCCTGCGTGATCTCGAGCCCGGGCACATCGCCCACTCCCGCGCGCAGCCGCGCCGCCATGGCGTTGGCATGCTGCGCCGACCGCAGCCAGAGGTCGCCCTCGAGAAGCGCGACGAGTTGCGAAGAGACGAACCGCATCTTCGAAGACAGCTGCATATCGATCTTGCGGAGGAAGGTCAGCCCCTCGGATGTCTCGGGCGCGAGTACGACGACGCACTCGCCGTACAGCAATCCGTTCTTGGTGCCGCCGAGGCTGAGCACGTCCACTCCGGCGTCGGTGGTGAAGTCGCGGAGAGGTACCCCGAGCGACGCGGCGGCGTTCGCGATGCGGGCGCCATCCATGTGCAGCTTCATCCCGCGCGCGTGCACGTGATCTGCGATCGCGCGAACCTCGGCGGGCGTATACGCCGTTCCGAGTTCGGTGGTCTGCGTGATGCTCACCGCCAGCGGCTGCGCCCGGTGCTCGTCGCCCCAGCCCCACGCCTCCGTGTCGATGTGCGCCGGCGTCAGCTTGCCGTCTGGAACGGGAACCGTGAGCAGCTTCAGCCCCGCGACCCGCTCCGGGGCGGCGTTTTCGTCCATGTGGATGTGGGCGGTCCCTGAGCAGATGACCGCACCCCAGCGGGGGAGCATCGACTGGAGAGACAGCACATTCGCCCCGGTGCCGTTGAACACCGGAAACGCTTCAGCCTGATCCCCGAAGTGACCGCGCACCACTTCTTGGAGTCGAGCGGTGTATACGTCTTCGCCATAGGCGACCTGATGCCCGCCATTGGCGTCTGCGATCGCGGCGATGATCTCCGGATGCGCCCCGGCGTAGTTGTCAGAGGCGAATCCGCGGGACGCGGTGTCGTGCAGCTGTGTCATCCGTCCAGTCTGCCGTCTCGCAGCGGGAGATCCGACGGTGCCGTCATCGGGACGCGTCGTCCTCGATCTCCTCGGCGATCGTGTCGATGTCCTCCTCGCGCACCTCGACACCGGTCTCCTCGAGCCGATCCCGGAGCGCAGTCGAGACATCGCCATCGATGTGACCGAGATGGATGTCGTCGCGCAGTTGCTCCGCGATACCCGCGATCTTGTCGTCGGGGTTTTCCTGGATGTCGTCTGATGAGCGTTCGAGATCGGCCATGGCGCCATCCTCTCGCATCATGCTGAGGGTCCCCATCGCCGCATCACCCTGCGGCGCTGTGCGCCCCTGAACCTCACCCGCGCAGCGCCTCCCCGAGCTTCACGCGTGACCCTGTGCGCAGCAGCGAGTTCGAGTAGATGCGCGCACCCAGCACGATCACGACGACGGTCGAGACGAGCAGGATGACGAGCGAGACCAGCGGCTCCCACCACTGTGCAGTTCCGAGGAAGAGGCGAAGCGGCATCCCGACCGGTGCAGAGAAGGGGATGTACGACATGATCGCGAGCACGAGATCGTTGTCGTTGAAGAAGATCACCGCGAAGTACGGCGCCATCACGAGGGTCGTGACCGGTGAGAGCACCCCACCGAGGTCCTCCTGGCGCGACACCAGAGCTGCGGATGCTGCGAACATCGCCGCGAGCAGCACGAAGCCGAAGACGAAGAACACGACGAACCACAACACCGAGGGGCCGACTTCGCCGAGCAGCACGTTCTGCCCCGTGACCAGCAGGCCCACCGAGGCGACCACCACGATCAGGGCGGTCTGACCGAACGCGAGGATGCTGTTGCCGACCACCTTGCCGGCAAGCAGCAGGCGCGCGGAGATCGTCGCCAAGAGCAGCTCGACGATCCGGGTCTGCTTCTCCTCCACGACGCTCTGCGCGATTGTCGACCCGAAGGTGATGGCGGAGAGGAAGAACAGCAGGCCGAACGCGAACGCGACGAGGTATCGCACGAACGGATCCTGATCCGCGGGCTCGAGGACCTCCACCTGCGGCGCGATGCTGAGCTGGGAGATGATCCCGGTGGGCGGTTCATCCAGTCCGAGCACGAGGTATCCCAGCTCCGACTCCCGCGGGTCGACGACCACGGCGGCTTCGGCCTCCCCGTCGCGAACGAGCTGCTCCGCCTCATCGGCGTCGTCGACGAGTACGGTCTCGAAGCCGGTGGAATCCGGTAACGCGTTGACGATCGAGCGCTGTACCGCCACCTTCGGCAGCTCGGCGTTCGCCGCGATGATCCCGCTCACCACGATCGACGCGAGCACGATGAGGAGGAGGACCGCCGTCGAGATGAGGAAGCTCCTGCTGCGCAGACGGGCGTTCACCTCGCGGGAGGCGACCAGCCGCACCGCCTGCGCGGCGCTCAGCTTCGTCGGAACACGGGAAGGGATGACGGATGCTGCGGCACCGGCTCGCGGTTCGATGGTGCTCATTCGATGACCTCCTTGAAGATCTGGGCCAGCGATGGTCGCCGGCGGCGGAAGGTGATGACGTGGTCGGTGGCGAGCGCTCGGCGGAGCACCTCTTGGCCCGGGCGGTCGTCGTCGGCGTCGAACACGGCTGACCCGGCGCTGAACTCGACGACGCGTACGCCGGGCACGTCCCTCACCCACCCGGCGTCTCCGGCGACCTCCAGTTCGTAGCGGCGACCCGACCTTTCTTCCCGCAACTGCTCGCGGGAGCCCTGCGCCTTGATGGTCCCGTCCGCGATGACGATGAGGTCGTCGCAGAGGCGTTCGACGATGTCGAGCTGATGGGAGGAGAACAGCACCGGCACTCCTGCCGCGGCGCGGGCCTTGAGTACGTTGAGAACCGTCTCGACGGCGATGGGGTCGAGACCGGAGAAGGGTTCGTCGAGTACGAGCACCTCGGGGTCGTGCACCAGCGCGGCGGCGATCTGCGCGCGCTGCTGATTGCCAAGCGAGAGGGACTCGACCGGGGCATCCGCCCGCTCGGTCAGACCCAGTTGCTCCAGCAACCCGTCGGCGTTCTCCTTAGCGGCAGCGGTATTCAGTCCGTGCAGCCGCGCGAGGTAGACCAGCTGCTCCTGCACCCGCATCTTCGGGTAGAGGCCCCGCTCCTCGGGCATGTACCCGAAGCGGCGCCGGTCGTCTGGACCGAGTATCTCGCCGTCGAGCGACACCGCGCCGGAGTCGGCGCTCAATACACCCAGGATGATGCGCATGGTCGTGGTCTTGCCGGCACCGTTGCTTCCGACGAAGCCCGTCATGCGCCCGGGGCGCACGTCGAAGGTCACGTCGCTCAGCACCCTCCGGTCGCCGAACGAGCGGTTCACACCTCGTATCTCCAGCACTCGGGATTCCTTTCGTCGTACGTCGTATTCACACTACGAATGGGGGGCGGGCGCCGCCTCCCCCTGTGGTGGGGAAGCGACCTCCGTCGGGCGACGGAGGTCGCGTCGGGACCGGCTCAGAGCCCGCTGTCGCGTTCGCCTGGCCGGACGACGCCGTGCTCGTACGCCCAGACGACCGCTTCGATCCGGTCGCGGAGTGCGAGCTTCAGCAAGACGTTCGACACATGGGTCTTCACGGTTGCCTCCCCGACGAAGAGGCTCGTCGCGATCTCGGAGTTCGACGCGCCCTGGGCGAGCAGTTCCAGCACCTCGCGCTCCCGGGTGCTGAGGGTATCGAGCCGGTCGTCTCGACGGGGAGCGACGGAGGACGGCAGCATCTCCGTGAAGCGGGCGACGACCCGCCGGGTCACCTCGGGTGACAGCAGTGCATCTCCCCTGGCGACGACCCGTACCGCTTCGATGAGCGACTCGGGAGTGGAGTTCTTCAGCAGGAAGCCGCTCGCTCCCGATCGGAGCGCCTGAAACAGGTAGTCCTCGCGGTCGAACGTGGTCAGGACGAGCACGCGCGCTGCGACATCCGGATGCTGGGTGATGAGCCGCGTCGCCTCCAAGCCGCCCATGCCCGGCATCTGCACGTCCATGCACACCACGTCGGGGCTGAGTTCATGTGCGAGCGCGACCGCCTCCTGGCCCGATCCCGCCTCGCCGACGACCTCGATTCCGGGCTCGGTGCTGAGGATGACGCGGAAGCCGGAGCGGACCAGGAGCTGGTCGTCGACCAGCAGCACCCGGATGGAAGCATCGGCGCCGACTTCACCCTGTTCCATCAGCGCTCCTCCCCGCATTCGCTCCTTCGCACCCCGCTCACGCTAGACGCTCGCGCGCTCGGAAGCCGTCGCGGGAACCGCCGCGCGGCCCGTGAGTCGCGACTCCGCGAGTGTGAGCCCGGGCTCGGGGCGACAGCGGAATTGTCCGGTGAGTACGAGCACGGCGATCGCGACGGCGAGGACGATCCAACCCGGCCAGCCGAGCAACGTTCCAAAGATGCCGGTGAGGAGGCCCGAGGGCACGGAATGATGTCGCGATCGACGCTACGGATCAGGCGACCGCGGGCTTCCCCCGTGGACGGACTCTGGTGCCCCCGCGGGGCGGAGTCGCGTCCGTCATACCCTCGCGCCGGGCTCGACTCCGCTGGATCCGGCTCTGTCGAGGCCGGACTCGACCCCGTCGAGCGGGAAGCCCGCTCGAACGAGGTAGCCGCCGCCGTGTCTCGGGCCGACTTCGAGCGACCCTCCGGTCGCCGATACCCGCTCGCGCATTCCGACGTGACCGAGCCCCCCGGCCGTCGACTGCAGAGCGGCTCCTCCCGCGCCGGTATCGCTCACCTCGACCTCCACGGCGTACGGCCGGAAGCGTACGCGCACTTCGGCGGTCGCGCCCGAGCCGCCGTGCTTGCGGGTGTTGGTCAGCGCCTCCTGCGTGATCCGGTAGACGCTGAGCCCGATGGTCGGCGGCACGGGGCGCGCCGTGCCGACCATGGTGAGGGTGGTGGGGAGTCCGGCATCCGTGGCGTCATCGACGAGCTGCCCGAGGTGATCGAGGTCATGGGCACTCATATCGGAACGCGACTGTTCACCCGACTGCGCGCCGACCGATTCGTCACGCAACGCTCCGAGCATCCGATGCAGCTCCTCGATCGCGGTGCGCGCCGACTGCTCGATCCGGGACAGAGTGGCTGCGGCCTCTGCCGGGGCACGGTCAAGAATGCGTCGCGCGGCGCCGGCCTGCACCCCCATGACCGAGACGTGATGAGCCACCACGTCGTGCAGTTCGCGCGCGATCCGCACGCGCTCGAGAGTCACCGCTTGCGCGGAAGTGCGTTCGCGTTCCGCGGCGAGTTGCAGAGAGCGCTGCTCGAGGGCTGCGCGCTGCCGTGCCGCGTCGAAGGCGGCGTCGCCGAAGTACCAGGCAGCGCCGAAATACAGCAGGTTGATGAGGATCTGGATCAGGCCGAACGCGGCGTAGGGCGAGACGGTGCCGATGCGAGACAGCTGAGGCAGCTGGCTCGGATCGAGCGACCGGGCGTAGAGGTCGATGAAGAGCCAGGCGAACATGCCGATCACGATGAGTACCCGCACCACGGTGGCACGGCGCCGGGCGGTGCTCCAGGCGCCGACGGAGTAGAGCGCGACGAAGAGGCAGATCTGGCTGAACAGCAGTTCCGGCACGTTGAGCGGCACCATGGCGGCGAAGGCGAGCGAGACGACGACCGCGACGGCCTCGGGTGCTCGACGTCGCGCCGCCAGCGAGAGGGCGATCACGGCGGCCCAGAGCATGACGACCCACGGTGCCGCCGTGTCATCGGAGGCCGCGACGGTCGAGTAGAGCCAGGAGCTCAACAGCGTCGCCACGAACAGGATCGTCGCGACGACGGCGTCCTGCCGATAGTCCCGCCGCGTCGGGATCGGGCGGTGCCACGCGGCGTCAGCCGGGTCGTCACGGTCCGTCTGCAGAAGGGATCGGGTATCCGACGGGTGAATCTGCGCCATCCGGTCAGAGTATCGAGGTCGCGAATTCGACACTTCCGTCGCGCGGGGGAGGGATGCTGCGACTCATCGCGCCGTGGGGCGGTCGACCTCTCCTGCCGGCAACCTGAGAGCAGCATCCGAAGCTGGTGTCCACCCGGAGCTTGCCGAATGACTCCGGCCGCAGGGTGGCACAGGCTCGAGGGGTGGGCCGCTGTCTGGCGGCCGGGAACGAACAGGAGGACGATATGGCTTCAGGCATCGCAGCGGTGTGGGTTCCAGTGACCGATATGGATCGCGCGGTCGGGTTCTACCGCGACTGCCTCGGATTCGACATCACCATGCAGGAGTCGGACTGGAGCGAGGTCGACGCGAACGGGTTCACAATCGGCCTCAACGCCCGGGAGGGGGCATCCGCTCACGCCGAGGGGGGTGCGGTCATCTCGTTCCAGCCCGAGGGTGATATCGAGCGCGAGGTTGAGCGGCTGAAGAGCGCTGGGGTCGACATCACGGGCG
>CAXTLO010000097.1:0-9515 GCA_964244965.1 uncultured Marisediminicola sp. | reverse complement strand
ATCATCTCCGACATCGACGACACCGTCATGGTGACCGCTCTCCCCCGGCCCTTCCTCGCGGCGTGGAACACGTTCGTGCTCGACGAGCATGCGCGCAATCCGGTTCCAGGGATGGCGGTGCTCTACGAACGCCTGACACGCGAGAACACGGGCGCACCGGTGGTGTACCTGTCGACGGGCGCCTGGAACGTGGCTCCCACCCTGACCCGGTTCCTCTCCCGCAACCTGTATCCGGCTGGTGCACTCCTCCTCACCGACTGGGGCCCGACGCACGATCGGTGGTTCCGGAGCGGACAGGAGCACAAGCGAGACAGCCTGCAGCGCCTCGCCTCCGACTTCCCGCACATCCGGTGGCTCCTGGTGGGAGATGACGGGCAGCACGATGAGGAACTGTACGGCGAGTTCGTGATCGAGCACCGTGAGCACGTCCGCGCCGTCGCGATCCGTCAACTCTCCGTGGGCGAGGCGGTACTCGCAGGTGGCCGCTCGAAGGCGGAGGAACGTGGCACCTCCAGCGGCGTGCCGTGGGTGTATGCACCAGATGGCGCCGGCCTCGCGGATCAACTCGGTGCCGCAGGCGTCCCCTGAGCAGCCTGGCCCGGCCGGCTACCAGCCGAGGGTTCCCGGAGCTCCCTTGAACGGACCCACCACGCGAGAGGTGATCCAGCCGCCGTAGAAATCGCCGTCCTGTGCGGTGACCACCTCTCCGCCGACGGTGCATTTCTCCATCGCCCCCGGGTAGATCGCGACGTGGTCGACGAGCGACTCGAATCCCGGAGACGGCTTGGGGTAGTACCAGGCGGCGCGTGCCGCGGTCACGGTGCCGCCACGGACGTCGAGGTAGCCGGCGCGTCCCTTGAATTCGCAGTACGACTGCCCGGCCGCCGGTGCCAGCGCCCCTTCGGCGATGTCCGCGCGAGGCACGTAGTAGACGGGCGGATGACTGGTCTCGAGTACCCGGATGGCCCGGGTGGTGTCGGCCACCACGACGCCGCCCAGCGTCACGGTGACCCGGTCTGTCGACGGCTCGACCCGGGGCGGCCGCGGATAGTCCCACACCGACTCCTGCCCGGGGCCGGGTTCTACGCGCACTGTTCTCATCCGGGCGAGCCTACGGGTGCAAGCTCCGTGTCCGGCCAGGAATCCGGACCGTCCGACCCGGCCGCATACTCCTCGAGCGGCACGTCGTCGCGCCGCCAGCTCTCGAGCACCGACGAGACGATGCGCCAGCACTCCTCCACCGCGTCGGCGCGCACCGAAAGAGTCGGGTCGTCGGCGAGGATGCCGGCGAGCACCTCGCCGTAGGGGCCGAGCTCGCCCGCGGAGAAGGTTGCCGACATCGTTGCGCGGTCGAGGTCGAACGGGTCGCCTTCGCCGTTGATCGTGAGGTCGAGCTCGAGCCGGTCGGGGCTCAGCGAGATCCGCAGCCGCTCGGGACCCTTCTTGCCATCGAGCCCGTCCGGTAGGTGCGGTACGTCTTTGAAGGTGATGATGATGCCCTTGCGCTGGGTCGCGAGCGCCTTGCCCGAGCGCAGGACGAACGGCACGCCCGCCCATCTCCAATTGCCGATCGCCACGGTCATCTCGGCGAGGGTCTCGGTATGCCTGGCAGGGTCGACACCGTCTTCAGTGACGTAGTCGGGGAACGCGCGGTCTCCGATGGTCCCTGCGGTGTACCTCGCACGACGGCTCGCCGCGGTCGGGTCCCCGTCGCTCACCCTCGTCGCGCGCAGTACCGTCGCCATCGCATCTCGCAGGTCGCCGGCATGCACGCTCGGCGGGGGTTCCATCGCGACCAGGGCGAGCACCAGCAGCAGATGGCTCTGGATCATGTCGACGAGGGCACCGGCCCGGTCGTAGTAGCCGGCACGCTTCTCCAGGCCAAGGGCTTCGTCGAAGACGATCTCGACCTTGGCCACGTGCTGCGAGGTCAGCAGCGGTTCTATAACGCGATTGGCGAAGCGCAGCCCGAGGAGATTCAACACAGTCGATTTGCCCAGAAAGTGATCGACCCGGTGGATCCGGTTCTCCGGCACCAGCGTCGCAAGGGTCTGGTTCAGCCGCTGTGCGGATGGCAGGTCGGTGCCGAACGGCTTCTCGAGCGCGAGCACCGTGCCGATGGGCAGGTCTACGCTGCCCAGCGCCTCGCACGCGCCGATGGTCACCGCGGGGGGAAGGGCGAAATACAACGCGGGCTCCCCGTCGCACGCGGCCAGAACCCGCCGGAGGTCCTCAGGGTCGGTGACGTCCGCCTGCAGGTAGCGGGTCGCGGCGACCACGGCGTCGACCCGCGCGCCGGTTCCGCCGCCGGCGGCGAATGAGTGGGTCACCCGCTGCTTCCAGTCGCCATCATCCATCGGCTCCCGGTCGACACCGAGCAGCTGGATGTCGGTGCCACGACTGCTGGCGAGCAGCTGGCCCACCCCTGGCAGGAGCAGACGGGCGGTGAGGTCTCCTCCGGCGCCGAAGACGACGAGAGTGCGGCTGATCGAGGTCATCACTCCACGCTAACCGCTCGTGGTGACGGCTCGGGTATCCGCTCGGGGACCGCGCCGGAAATGGTCGGCCGGTGTACCTGATTGGATGAGCGCATGGCACTTCCCATCGAGGACTACGCGCTCATCGGCGACTGTCACACAGGCGCGCTGGTCGGCAACGACGGGAGCATCGACTGGTTGAGCCTCCCCCGCTTCGACTCGCCGTCGACCTTCGCGGCGCTGCTCGGTACCGCCGACAATGGGCGGTGGAAGCTCGCGCCGACCGGCGAGGTGCTCGAGACGAGCCGCCGCTACGAGGACGGCACGTTCATCCTCGTCACCCGCTGGGTCACCGCCACGGGAGAAGCCGAGGTGACCGACGTCATGCCGCAGGGCGATCGGCGAGCGGATGTGCTCCGCCGCGTCACCGGCATCCGTGGCTCCGTCGAGTTCGAGGAGGAGCTCGCGATCCGCTTCGACTACGGCGCGACGATCCCGTGGGTGCGACAGGTGAAGGATGCCCAGAACGGGCGCGCATTGATCGCCGTCGCCGGACCGAATGCAATCATCGTGCGCGGGCCGCGTCTCCGGCCGCGCGACACCGTCCACACCGCCACGTTCACCGTCTCCGAGAAGGAGACTGTCGACCTCACGCTCACCTGGTACCCGTCCCACCGTGAGGCGCCGCCGCTGGTCGACGTGTCCGAGCGGCTCGCGCAGACTCGCGAACTGTGGACGCGATGGGCCTCGAAACGGGACGCCCACGACGTGCACGCGGAACTGGTGTCGCGATCCCTGCTGGTGCTGCGGGCGCTCACGGACGAGGACACAGGCGGCATCGTCGCCGCGGCCACCACGAGCCTTCCCGAGGACTTCGGCGGTGTTCGCAACTGGGATTACCGCTACGTGTGGCTGCGCGACGCCGCCCTAACGCTGCACGTGCTGATCGATCACGGGTACACCGCCGAGGCGAAGCAGTGGAGACGATGGCTGCTTCGCGCGATCGCCGGTGACCCCGCGGACGTGCAGATCATGTACGGCATCGCGGGTGAACGCATGCTCGCGGAGTACGAGCTGGAGCACCTGAGCGGTTATGAGGGATCGACACCGGTGAGGGTCGGCAACGGGGCATACACCCAATACCAGGGCGACGTCTTCGGCGAGGTGATGATCGCGTTGCAGCGTGCCAGGGACGCGGGCGTGGAGGAGTCCAAATTCTCCTGGCCGCTGCAACGTGCGCTGATGGGATTCGTCGAATCCAACTGGCAGCGTCCGGACAACGGCATCTGGGAGATCCGCGGGCCGCTGCGCCACTTCACCCACTCGCGTGCCATGATCTGGGCCGCATTCGACTGCGCCGTACGCGCCGTCCGAGAGCACGGTCTGCCCGGACCCGTGGATCTGTGGGAGCGACTCCGCGATGAGGTGGGGGCCGAGATCGAGGAGAAGGGCTTCGACCCGGTGCGCAACACCTACACGCAGTATTACGGGGGTACCGGAGTGGACGCCTCGCTCCTCCAGCTTCCCCAGATCGGGTACCTCGCCGCCGACGACCCCCGAATGCTCGGCACGGTCGAAGCGATCGAGCGTGAGCTGATGCACGACGGGCTGCTGCTCAGATACACGACGGACTCCGGGGTCGACGGTTTGGCAGGCGACGAGCATCCGTTCCTCGCCTGCTCTTTCTGGCTAGTCGAGCAGTACGCGGCGAGCGACCGGTTGGACGACGCCGAGAAGCTCATGGACCGGCTGTGCGGCTTCGCCAACGACGTCGGCCTGATGAGCGAAGAATACGACCCGGTCGCGAAGCGGCAGGTCGGCAACACCCCCCAGGCGCTCACCCACCTCACCCTGGTTCGAGCCGCGGACGCCATCTCGGCGGCTCGACGCGGGAATGAGCTGCCCGACCACGGGTGAACTAGCCGTGTGCCTCGGCCGGACTGTGGTCGTGTGTCAGATGCTCGCCGAAGAACGATTCGATCCGGCGCCACGCATCGACGGTGGCCTCCGGATCGGGCCCCATTCCGAGAACGCGTTCGAGCACCGGTGCGAGCAGCCGTGGCCCGGGGGTCGACGAGTCCATGAAAGCGTGGCCGGCGCCTGGGTACTCCTTCACGTCGTGCGGGACGTCGAGCCGAGTGAGAGCGGCCTCGACCTTCGCGGCGGCGTGCGGAAGAGTTCGGTCCCCCCCACCGAACGAGGCGATGATCGGGCAGGCTCCGCGTAGAGCTGCATCGAGATCCTGCGGGAGCTGTCCGTAATTGACCGACGACGCGTCGAAACCACGATTCGCGGCCAGCAACGCGAATCCGCCGCCCATGCAGAACCCGATGACCCCGACCGCGCCGGAACAGTCCGGGCGCGCGGAGACCACGCTCCGAGCCGCCTCGATGTCGGCGAAAGGCCGCCCGGTCTGAGCCATGAGCGCGCGGAAGGTCGCGGTGAGGCACTTGCGCGCTCCCCCGGCCGTGAAGAGATCGGGCATCAGCACCAGGTAGCCCGCTGAACTCAACCGCTCGAGCTGGGCACGCATTTCCCCGGTGACGCCGAACGCCTCGTGCACCATGACCACTGCGGGCCACGGTCCGTCTCCGGTCGGAACGGCGAGCACTCCCCGCAGGCCGGGGCTCGCGTCCGCGTCATCGGTGTGGATGGCGATATCGGAGACCCGGACGTCGAATCTGTTCATTGTGCTCGGCTCCTCAGTGACGATCCGTCGAGCCTATGCGGCACGGCGGCGTCGGTGAGCAGCCGACACATCTACTCCCCCGGGAGGTGGCCGAGAGACTCCGCCGGGCGGACGCCGGAGGGCAGACGCGCTGAGAGACTCGTGGCATGACCGACTTCGCTTCGCCCGATGCCGCTGCATCCGTGCTCGCCACTCGCGGCCTCACCCGGCACTACGGTTCCGGAGCGACCCGCTTCGACGCGCTACGCGGGATCGACCTCGATATCCGCTCCGGGGAATCCGTCGCGATCGTCGGTAAGAGCGGATCGGGCAAGTCGACCATCATGCATCTCCTCGCGCTCCTCGATCGGCCATCGAGCGGTCAGGTCATGGTCGGCGGGCGGAACGCAGACGAATTACGGTCACGGGAGCTCAACACCCTGCGCAATCGCACCTTCGGATTCGTGTTCCAGCAGTTCTTCCTCACGCCCGGCGCGTCGGTGCTCGACAACGTGACGCTGCCGCTGTCGATCGCACGGGTGAGGTCGGGGGAACGCAAGCGGCGGGGCCTGGACGCACTCGAACGTCTCGAGCTGGCCGACAAAGCACGGGCGAAGACCGTGACCCTGTCGGGTGGTCAGAAGCAGCGGACGGTCATCGCCCGCGCCCTGGTCAACCGTCCCCGCGTCATCTTCGCTGACGAGCCGACCGGGAATCTGGACACCGCGACCGGAGCGGTGGTCGAGGACCTCCTCTTCTCTCTCAATCGTGAGGAAGGCATCACGCTCGTGCTCGTCACCCATGATGAGGAGCTCGCTGCGCGAGCCGATCGGCGGATCTACATCCGAGACGGTCTCGTCGTCGAGACGCCCGGCCACACCCTTCCATCCGGAGCGCACGGACGCCATTCGGCAGCCGGCGGTGCGGCATGAGGACGACCGACATCATCCGGGCCGCGGTGGCCAACAGCTTCCGCAGCCGCACCCGTACCCTGCTCACGGTCATCGCCATATTCATCGGCGCATTCACCTTGACCATCACCAACGGCATCGGTACCGGGGTCAACGACTACATCGATACCCAGCTCGGGTCGATCGGGGCGCCCGACGTGATGAACGTCACCAAGCCCGTCGTGGTGGACGACGAGACCGACGGTCCCGCACCCTATGACGAAGACGCCAGTAGCGAGATCTCCTCCAACGCCGGTCCACCCGGCACGACCGTGCTCGCCATGACCGACGACGACCTCGATGTCATCCGAGGCGTCGACGGCATCACCTCGGTGGAGCCGGTGGTCTCCGTGCGTCCTGACTTCGTGCAGTGGCGAACGGGCGACAAGTACCAGCTGACGACGAGCGAGTTCAGTGCCGGCGTGCGCCTGGATCTCGCCGCGGGCGCGATGCTCGACCAGGATTCCGACCAGCTGCAGATCATCCTGCCCACCAGCTACATCGAGCCGCTCGGATTCGAAGGCTTCGAGGAGGCGGTCGGGGAGATCGTCCAGATCGGAATCACCGACGCAGCTCGTGTCCCGCTCCTCGTCGATGCCGTCGTCGTGGGTGTCCAGGAACCGACACTGTTCGGCACCGTTGCGAGTACGAATACGGCGCTCACAGCGGAACTGTACGACGCGCAGACCCAGGGCCTGCCCGAGGCGGCGGTCACCGAGTACAGCAGCGCCACGGCACGCTTCTCACCCGACGGCAGCGAGGACCAGGTGCTCTCCCTGCAGGACTCGCTCGTCGATGCCGGGTACGCCGGGACCACGGTGTCCGATCAGATCGGTACCTTCCAGCAGGTGGTGGACGGGATCGTGCTCGTACTGAACGCGTTCGCGATCCTCGCGCTGGTAGCGGCCGGGTTCGGGATCATCAACACACTGCTCATGAGCGTTCAGGAGCGCACGAGGGAGATCGGCCTGATGAAGGCGATGGGCATGAGCGGCGCCCGCATCTTCGCTCTGTTCAGCAGCGAGGCGGTTTTCATCGGGTTCCTCGGCAGCGCGATCGGAGCCGGAGTGGCGATCCTCGTCGGATCGGCGACCACCGCGGTACTGGCCGACGGGGTGCTCTCCGGGCTGGCAGGACTCCAATTGATCGCGTTCGACCCGCTGTCGGTGGCCGGAGTCCTGCTATTGGTGATGGCGATCGCATTCATCGCCGGCACCCTTCCCGCCTATCGTGCAGCTAGGCAGAGCCCGATCGACGCGCTGCGCTACGAGTGACGCGAGCGAACCGAGTCGACGCCGGTGCGGCTCAGGTGCGCACCAGGGCCTTGATCGCGCGGCGCTCATCCATCGCTCGATAGCCCGTGGCGATGTCATCCAGCGACACGGTCAGGTCGAAGACGGCGGAGACGTCGAGTCGACCCGCGAGCACGTCGGGCATCAGCTCGCGGATGTAGTTCGCGACCGGCGCTACGCCGCCTTTCACACCGATCCCACGCCTGAACAACGAGCCGACGCGCAGGTCGGCGATGCCATGCGGGACCCCGACGAAACCGATGTCCCCACCACGGCGGGTCGCCGCCATCGCGAGCCGGAAGGCATCATCCGTACCGACACACTCCAGCACCGAGTCGGCTCCCAGGTCTCCGGTGAGCGAGGAGATTCGCGCCGCCGCCTCATCGCCTCGAGCGTCGACGATATCGGTGGCCCCGAATGAGCGCCCGATCTCAGCCCTGTCCTCGTGAGTGCTGACCAGGATGATGCGACGCGCGCCGAGTCGATGGCTAGCCGCGACTCCGCACAGGCCGACCGCGCCGTCGCCGACGACCACGACGGTGCTGCCCATCGCGACCCGTGCACAGACCGCCGCGTGATGCCCGGTGCACAGCACGTCGGACAGAGGCAGGAGCGCGACCATCATCGAGTCGGTGAGCCCGTCCTGGGGCACGACGAAGCAGTTGACGTCGGCGAACGGCACGCGCACCTTCTGCCCCTGTCCACCCTCGTACCCGTTGGTGCCCCAGGCGGTGCCGTTACGGCATGCGGTGGGGTAGCCGGCCCGGCACTCCTGGCAGGTGCCGTCGCTCGCGAAGAACGGGAGCACGACCAGGTCGCCGACGCTGACCCTGCCCACCTCCGGCCCCACCGACTCCACGATGCCGAGCGCTTCGTGACCGATCCGGCTCCCGCCGATCGTCTCGCTGATCCCCCGATAGGCCCACAGATCAGAGCCGCACACGCAACTGTGCGTCACCCGCACCACCGCCTCGTCGCCGCGGGTGAGCACCGGATCGGGGACGTCGGCCACCCTGATGTCGAACGGACCGTGGATGATGGCAGCCCTCATCCGATCACCATACTGCGGGCGGCTAACCTGGTCGGATGCTCGCGTCGGTGCGCTCCGCGGCGCGGAGCCCCCTCCTCCAAGTGCTGAAGACATCGGTCGCCGCCGTGGCGTCCTGGCTGATCTCGGCACTGCTGCTCGGGCAGCCCGCTCCCATCTTCGCCGCCATCGCGGCGCTGCTCGTGGTGCAGCCGAGCGTGAACCAGTCCGTGGCGAAGGGCATCGAGCGGAGCATCGGCGTGCTCCTCGGCGTCATCCTCGCCTACGTCGCCGGGCTGGCCTTCGGCGACGCCACCTGGGTCGTCCTGAGCATCATCGTCATCTCCCTGCTGCTCGCCTGGGTGCTCAGGCTCACCCCCGGGTCATCGAACCAGATCCCGATCAGCGCCATGCTCGTGCTCGTGATCGGGTCGCAGTCGGCCGGCTACGCCATCGACCGGGTGCTCGAGACGGTGATCGGAGCGATCGTCGGGCTGGCGGTGAACGCCGTGATCGTTCCCCCGGTGCGCGTCGCGCCCGCGCGGCTGGCGGTCGGGCGTCTGGCGACCGCGGTGGCCGATGTGCTCGAGCGGCTCGCCGAGACGCTCACCACGAGGCGGAACTCGAGCGAGCTCGAAGAGATGATGACGCAGGCGCGAGCGCTGCGCCCGCTTCAGGAGAAGGCCGCCGAGGAATTGGACGAGGCCGAGGACAGCCTGTCGTTCAACCCCCGCGCGCCGCGCTACCGACGCCCGATCGAGCAGGACCGGGAGTTGCTCGAGCGACTGACGACGCTGGTCACGAGGTCGATCGGCATGGCGCGGGCCGTGCGCGACAACTACGATCCCGAGCTGGCGAACGACCCCGTGGCGGACGCGATCGCAGGCCAGCTGCGCCGGGCAGCGCACGACACCACGCTTCTGTCCCGGCGACTCGCGGCGACGGGCTCGAGCTCCCGCCGGTCGAGAATCGGGATCCCCGCGATGGATGGGGAGCCGGTGCTCACCGCTCCCCTGGTCGTGGCCACGCCGCATCCACAGAACTGGGTGCTGATCGGCGCGCTTCTCGAGGACCTCCGCCGCATCCGCGAGGAGATCACCG
>CAXTLO010000096.1:4914-9618 GCA_964244965.1 uncultured Marisediminicola sp. | reverse complement strand
CGCACGCGATCACCGACGACGTGCGCAACGCACTGGCGAAGATCGCCACGTCGACCATCGCGCAACAGCCAGAGCACGTAGAGCAGCTGGCGCAAGTGGAGCAGCCCGCGCAACCCGAGCAACCAGCGGACGGGAAGCAGGATCGACCCGCCAGCTCAGCGCCGATGGAGGTCGCGGCGCACGATGGTGCGCCCGTCGACGCATCGGCGTCCGTCGACACGAGCGGACGCGCCCCAGCATCCGAGCCGGTCGAGGACGCCATCGCGCCGGTCGAGACGCCGGTCGAAGCCGTGTCCATCGCCGCAGCGACGGCCGCAGTCGAGATCCTCGACATCCCGGTCCGCTCGCAGTCGCGTCCGACGCGCAAGATGTCCACTCACGACGCTGAGCAGATCCTCGATTCGGTGCTCGACGCGCTTCCTGCGCCGCCGACGGCCGGCACCGGCCGCGCGCGCGGCTCGAGGCGGGCGTCGTCTGGCGGAACTGTCACCACGGTGACGGAGGATCCCGCCAGCTGACGGTTGCCCGGCGGCCGGCCCGTCAGGCCGGACGCCGCGCGGTTATCGAGAAGGTGAGCGGGAGCCGATTCGTCCCTTCGGGGAGCACGAATCGGCCCCCCTCCTGCTCCTCTAGTACCGACAGCGCCTTCCACGGGATGCTCCGGTGCTCCTCGAAGGACGTCAGTTCGAGCCCGACGCTCAGCAGCGATCCGATGATCTCCGACAACGGATGGCTCCACTCGAACGTCGTCGAGTTCCGCAGTCGCATCGCGTCATCGGCGTAGCTGGTGCCGTCGTCGTAGCGCAGTGGCACCTCGGTGGCGAAGTACGGCTGCGCGAGCGTGAGGCGGTCATCCGGGCTGTCCCAGTCGACCGAGTTCATCATCGGATGCCCGTCCCGAACGAAGAAGACGCCTCCGGGGCGTAGGAGGCCGTGGATGGTGCGTGCCCACGCGCCGAGATCCGGGAGCCAGGGCAGCACGCCGATGCTCGTGTAGACCACGTCGAACCGATTCGACGTGGCGGCGAGCGCCTCATCCACCGTGCTCCGGAGAAAGGTCGCCGGCAGGCCCGCGGCATTCGCCAGCGAACTCGCCGCGACGACAGCGGCGTCCGAGAAGTCGATGCCGGTCACGCGTGATCCGAGCCGCGCCCAACTGAGGGTGTCCGTGCCGATGTGGCACTGGAGGTGCACGAGGTCCAGCCCGTCGGGCGAGCCGCCGGGCAGGAAAGGGCGCATCAGCTCGACGTCCTCCCGTACCACCTGCGAGATGGCGGTCGGGTCGGCGGCGAAGTCGGCTGCGCGATAGGCGACGAGGTGGCCGTCGACGCGCTCATCCCAGTTGGAACGGTTCGTCTCCACGTAGTGCTGGGCCGCGGGAGGCTCGGCCGCGGGAGGAGGGCCGCGTCGCTCACGCTGGGTGACCCGTAGCCCGCTAGCCCGGAGGCGCAGCACGAGTTCGCGATTGGAGACCGGAACCGCTCCCGCCGCGACGACCTCGTCGTACCGCTCGGCCGGGACGTCATAGTGATCACGATCGAAACTACGGTGGGGGATCCGCGCGCGCTCGGCGAATGCGTGCAGTTCCTCGAGGGAGGTGTCGCTCACGAGGTGCGACCAGTCGGTGCCGTGCGCCGGCCACCTAGGCTGATCGATGATCACGGTCATGGGCCGATCATAGGCAGCGCGTCGGCTCCGAGAGTCGTCGTGTCCGCCGGGCGTCGTAGTGGAGAAGGTCAGATGAGCGAGCCGGGGGACTGGTCGCAGCGCCGACCAATCACCGCCGGGGTGCGACGGGCCGGGGTGCTCGCAGCGGGCTTGCTCGCCGTCATGCTCGCGCAAGACCTGGTACTCACGGTGATCAGCTTGATCGGCAGCGTGTCCTATGCCGGACAGGGTCTGACCTACGTGGGCACGATCGTCGGTCAGTCGGCGAGTGACGCGATCCTCACCGATGTGCCCTTCGCGGGCGGCGTGTTCCTGTGCCTCTGGCAGCTGGCCCCCGTCGACGCGTTCCTGCGGCTCCCGCGGGTCGTCACCCGGTCCCTGCTCGCAGCCGGAGCCGGCGCGCTCGCCGCGTTCGGGATCGGCGCGCTGGTGAACATCGCGCGAGTGCTGGCCGGCGGAATCGAGTTCGCGTACACGCGAGGTCTGGGCGGCGGTCCTTCCGGTGACGTCGTCGGGGCCGTCTTCATCGCCGTCCAGTCGACCGCCGACGCGTTCGTCTCCATCGCACCCGTCGTCGTCCTCGGCGGCGTTCTGCTCTGGCTGTGGACGCGTCGGATGGATGGGCCGCGCGTTTGACCGGGTACGGCGGAATCGAGTACTGTTGACCCTCGGTGTGCGTTCGGCGCGGTGAGTTCGATCCCGACCCGAGCACCGGTCAATCTTCTTGGTGTCAGTGGCCTCCCGTCCGGGAGAATCCTCTGGTGTCTCGAGTCAGATGAGAGTTAGGTTCCAACGTGGTCTACGCAGTTGTGCGCGCCGGTGGTCGGCAGGAGAAAGTCGAGGTCGGCACTGTTGTGGTCCTCGATCGGATCAAGGCCGACAAGGACGGCAACATCTCGCTCGCGCCGGTACTCCTGGTCGACGGTGACACGATCACCCATGACGTGGATGCCCTCGCGAAGGTCACCGTCACGGCCGAGGTCGTGAGCGATCTACGCGGTCCCAAGATCGTCATCCAGAAGTTCAAGAACAAGACCGGGTACAAGAAGCGCCAGGGGCACCGCTCCGAGCTCACCCGCGTCAAGATCACCAGCATCAAGTAGAGACGGGCTACCACCAATGGCACACAAAAAGGGCGCAAGCTCCACACGTAACGGTCGCGACTCCAATGCGCAGTACCTCGGGGTCAAGCGTTTCGGCGGCCAGGTCGTCAAATCCGGCGAGATCATCGTCCGCCAGCGCGGCACCCACTTCCACCCCGGCGTGAACGTGGGCCGCGGCAAGGACGACACCCTCTTCGCGCTTGCAGCGGGCGCCGTCGAGTTCGGCGCGAAAGGCGGCCGCAAGGTCGTCAACATCGTCGCCGCCTAGCACCCCGTCTCACCCGTGACAGCGAGCTTCGGCTCGCTTTCACTGTTTAACACCTGATCTGATTCACGAAGGGAGCACTCGTGGCGACCTTCGTCGACCAGGTCATCCTGCACCTGAGAGCGGGCTACGGCGGCAACGGCTGCGTCTCCGTCAAGCGGGAGAAGTTCAAGCCGCTCGCCGGCCCCGACGGCGGCAACGGCGGTAACGGCGGCGACATCGTGCTGCTGAGCGACTCGCAGACGACGACCCTGCTCGGACACCACCGCGCACCCCACCAGTCCTCGCAGAACGGCGGCCCGGGGATGGGCGATCACCGCAGCGGATTCCAGGGCGAGGACCTCGTGCTCAGCGTCCCCGTCGGAACCGTCGTCAAGGAAGCAGATGGCTCGGAGCTCATCGACATGAGCGAGCCGGGGATGCGTTTCGTGGTAGCACCGGCCGGGCAGGGTGGGCTGGGTAACGCGGCTCTGGCCTCGACGAAACGCAAGGCACCGGGCTTCGCCCTCCTCGGCACCCCTGGCTGGCAGGGCGATGTGATGCTCGAGCTCAAGGTCGTGGCGGATGTCGCGCTGGTCGGGTACCCGTCGGCGGGGAAGTCGAGCCTCGTCGCGGCCATCTCGGCTGCGAAGCCGAAGATCGCCGACTACCCGTTCACGACGCTCCACCCGAATCTCGGCGTCGTTCAGGCCGGGGACGTCAGGTACACGGTGGCGGACGTGCCTGGACTGATCGAGGGCGCAAGTGTCGGCAAGGGGCTCGGGCTCGAGTTCCTGCGGCATGTCGAACGGTGCTCCGCGTTGCTGCACGTACTCGACTGCGCCACCCTCGAGCCGGGCCGCGACCCCATCAGCGATCTCGATGTGATCCTCGCCGAACTCGCCGCCTATCCCGTTCCCGACGGGCAGCTCCCGCTGCTCGAGCGGCCGCAACTCATCGCGCTCAACAAGATCGACGTACCGGAGGGTCGGGATCTCGCCGACCTCGTGCGGGCCGAGCTCGAGCGCCGCGGCTACCGAGTGTTCGAGATCTCTACGGTGAGTCACGAAGGACTGCGGCCGCTCTCGTTCGCGCTCGGTGAGCTCGTCTCCCAGGCCCGCGTAGCGCAGGTCGCTCGGGACATCCCGCGCTTGGTCATCCGTCCCCGCGCAGTGGACGACGCCGGCTTCACGGTGCGGGTCGATGGCGGCTCAGGTGGGAACATCTACCGAGTCCTCGGCGGCAAGCCGGAGCGCTGGGTCGCGCAGACCGACTTCACCAACGAGGAGGCGGTCGGCTACCTGGCTGACCGGCTGGCGAAACTCGGCGTGGAGAACGAGCTGTTCAAAGCCGGCGCGGTGTCGGGATCGACCGTCGTGATCGGCGCGGAGAACGGGGTCGTCTTCGACTGGGAGCCCACGCTCACGTCCACGTCGGAGCTGATGACGGCGCCCCGCGGCACCGATCCGCGGCTCATCGACAATCAGCGGCCGACCCACGAACGTCGTCGCCAGAGCTACCTCGAACGGATGGACGCCAAGGCCGCTGCGCGAGACGAGTTGCAGGCGGAACGTCGCGCCGGCATGTGGCGCGACGACGAGGGCTTCGCGGTCGAACGCGCTGACGACCTTGCTGCTGACGACCATGCTGCCGCGGTGACGCAACCGTCGACGGATGACTGAGCTCGCC
>CAXTLO010000096.1:0-4814 GCA_964244965.1 uncultured Marisediminicola sp. | reverse complement strand
GCTGACGACCATGCTGCCGCGGTGACGCAACCGTCGACGGATGACTGAGCTCGCCTCCACGGTGCGCGTCTCGTCGCGAGCCGACATCCCCCTCGCCGGGCGGATCGTCGTGAAGGTCGGCTCGAGCTCGATCAGCGGAGCAAATGCGGGGCAGATCGCGCCGCTGGTCGATGCTCTCGCCGCCGCGCACGGCCGCGGCTCCGATGTCGTGCTCGTCTCCTCCGGCGCGATCGCCACCGGGCTGCCGTACCTCAAGCTGGATGCGCGCCCCACCGATCTCGCCACGCAGCAGGCCGCCGCAGCAGTCGGCCAGAACGTGCTGATCTACCGCTATCAAGACAGTCTCGATCGGTATTCGATCGTCGCGGGCCAGGTGCTCCTCACCGCCGGCGATCTCGAGAATCCCAAGCACCGGGCGAATGCCCGGCGCGCGATGGAGCGTCTGCTCGGCCTCCGCATCCTCCCCATCGTCAACGAGAACGACACCGTCGCCACGCACGAGATCCGCTTCGGCGACAACGACAGGCTCGCCGCTCTCGTATCGCAGCTGGTGCTGCCCGACGTGCTCGTGCTGCTGTCGGATGTCGATGCGCTGTACACGCGCCCGCCCGGTGAGCCCGGTGCGCGGGCGATACCGCAGGTGCCCTACGGCGCCGGGCTCGATGAGGTCGAGTTCGGGGAGGCGGACGCCGCAGGCGTCGGTACCGGAGGCGCAGGAACCAAGGTCGCCGCTGCGCGGCTGGCAGCCGACAGCGGCGTGCCCGTGCTGCTCGCCGCGACCACCGAGGTCGCCGCGGCGCTCGCCGGAGCCCAGGTAGGTACCTGGTTCGACGCGCGATCCCGCTGATCGTGTACCGGAGTGGTCGGGGCATTCCGAGCGGCCATGTGCGCCGGCAATAGGCTGTCGGGATGACCGACACCGTGTCCGGTAGCGTCCGCACCGCCTCGCCTCTCGTCGAGCGGCTCGACGCCGCACGCTCCGCCTCCCGGGTGCTCGCCCTCGCCACCACCGACCTGAAGGACGCGGCGCTCCGGGCCATCGCGGACGCAGTGGCCTCGGCGGCCGATCGCATCATGCCCGCCAACGACCTGGATCTCGCCAACGGACGCGACAACGGCATGAGCACCGGTCTGCAGGATCGGCTCCGCCTCGACGCCGCCCGGCTCGGCTCGCTCGCCTCCGCAGTGCTCGACATCGTCGCGCTCGCCGATCCGGTCGGTGAGGCGGTCAGGGGCCGCACCCTGCCCAACGGACTCCGGATCAGCCAGGTGCGGGTGCCGTTCGGTGTCGTCGGGGCGATCTACGAAGCGCGTCCGAACGTCACGATCGACATCGCCGCACTCGCGTTGAAAAGCGGCAATGCCGCCGTGCTCCGCGGCGGAAGCGCGGCCGAGAACACCAACCGGGTCCTCGTCGAGATCATCCAGGAGGCGCTGCGCGGGGTGGGCCTTCCTGCCGCATCCGTGCAGACCATCGACGAATTCGGTCGCGACGGCGCCCGCGAGTTGATGCGCGCTCGCGACTTCGTCGACGTTCTCATCCCGCGCGGCAGCGCGGACCTCATCCGCACCGTCGTCACCGAGTCGACGGTCCCCGTCATCGAGACGGGAGCAGGCGTCGTGCACATGTACCTCGATGACTCCGCCGACGAGTCGATGGCGATAGAACTGGTGCACAACGCGAAGGTCCAGCGCCCCAGCGTCTGCAACGCCCTCGAGACCCTCCTCGTGCACCAGTCGTCGGCGCGCCGGCTGCTGCCTGCCGTGCTGGACCGGCTCCGAGCCTCCGGGGTCGTCATCCACGCCGACGACCGCGTTCTCTCGATCTACCCCGACGCCGTAGCGGCGACCGCTGAGGACTGGTCGACCGAGCACATGTCCCTCGCCGTCTCAGTACGGATCGTCGACGGCCTCGACAGCGCGCTTCAGCACATCGACACCTATTCGACGCGCCACACCGAGGCGATCATCACCGAGAGCTCCCGCAACGCGGAGCGGTTCCTGGCGGAAGTGGACTCGGCTGTGGTCATGGTCAACGCCTCCACCCGCTTCACCGACGGCGGAGAGTTCGGATTCGGCGCTGAGGTCGGTATCTCGACGCAGAAGTTGCACGCGCGCGGCCCTATGGGTCTGCCCGAGCTCACCAGCACGAAATGGATCGTCCGCGGCGATGGTCATGCACGCAGCTGACGATCCTGGTCCCGCTCGTTCACGACGCGCGATGCGCCGTCCAGGAACGAATCGATCGCGCGAGTACGCTGGTACGGCGGCTGATCCGCCGCTGAACGGAGAAGTCCCATGACACAGTTGGTAGTCCTGCTCGCCGAGGCCGAGGCGCACTCTGGAGCCATCCCGTTCCCGCCATACGTGTTCGCGATCATCTCCTTCTCGGTCTTCGCGTTCCTCGGATTCGTCGCGTGGAGCTTCCGCGATGTCGCCAATCGCCACAGCCACCGCACAACCGGTTCCGCGGGTACCGGCCACGGCGACGGAGGACCGACGGCGAGCCACGAATAGGCACGCGCCGCATGGTGTCATCAATGGCGCGTGACGAAAACGTGCCGACCGTCGACACGAGACGCCGCCGCATCGGAGTGATGGGCGGCACGTTCGACCCCATCCACAACGGTCACCTGGTTGCCGCGAGCGAGGTGGCTCAGCACTTCGGACTCGACGAGGTGGCATTCGTACCGACCGGGATGCCGTACCAGAAGACCGACGTCACATCGGGGGAGCATCGCTACCTGATGACGGTCATCGCGACTGCCGCCAACCCGACCTTCCAGGTCAGCCGGGTCGACATAGACCGTGACGGCCCCACCTACACGATCGACACCCTGCGCGACCTCCGCCTGCTGCATCCCGATGCCGAGTTGTTCTTCATCTCCGGCGCCGACGCTGTCGCTCAGATCATCGACTGGAAAGACTCCGAGGAGCTCTTCGGACTCGCTCACTTCATCGCTGTCTCGCGGCCGGGTCACCCCCTGTCCGTTTCAGGATTGCCGGAGCGCCACGTAAGCTTGCTCGAGGTACCCGCCCTGGCGATCTCATCCACCGATTGCCGAAGCCGGGTCAGCCGGGGATTTCCGGTGTGGTATTTGGTCCCGGACGGTGTCGTTCAGTACATCTCCAAACACCACCTGTATCGGAGCAATTCATGACAGTGGGTCAGGACAAACCCCTCAGCAGACGGCAGCTTCGCGGCGGTCCCCGCCGAGACGATGACACAAAGCCGGCCGACGTGGATGAGGCCAGCGGACCCACGGTTGCGGGTGCTGATTCTCCACCTGCCGATTCCCAGCCTGCCGGCTCCCGCGTCTCAGATACCGCGTCGCACGGTGGCGGTCGCCGGGTGAGGTGGGATCCCGCGAGCGGCGGCCAGATCCGACCCGTGACCTCCGGGGACGCAGATCCTGCACACTCTGCTCCCACCGACGCTCCCGCTGCCCCTACCGCCGGTACACCCGCTCCCGACGGCTCCGCTCCCGGCGGCTCCGTTCCGGACGGCTCCGCTCCCGGCGGCTCTGCTCCACCGCGGGAGGAGCGCCGGCGCTCGTCGTTCGCGCCGGCCTTCGCCCCTGAACCGCCCGTCGAAGCGTCATCGACGGACCACCGTGAACCGGCGCCGACCCCGGGAACGACCGCACCCGCCGATCTCGCCGCGCCAGAGCGAACGATGACCCGGCGGGAGCTGCGGATTCTCCGCGCCCGCGCCGAAGCCGCAGGTCAACCCGCGCCCGACGTGATCTTCCTGCCGAACGGCGAGACCACGGTCACGGGGGCTATCCCGATCCTCGACGGGAATACGTTCACGGCGGACGCACCGTCGCCTCCACCGTCCGCGGAGCCGGTCGCCGACGCGGCGGGCGTCATCACGGAGGAGCCGGTCGTCACCGACCAGGCTTCGACACACGGCGATGAGCCCGCGAGCGACGAACCCGTCATGTCGGACGAGGAGCCCGTCCTGGTCGCGGAGGAGCCTGTCCTCGCCGCGGAGGAGCCCGTCCTCGCTGCGGAGGAGCCCGTCCTGGCTGCGGAGGAGCTCAGTGTTGCTGCGGAGGAGGTCGTTGCTGCTGAGGAGGTCCTCGAGCCGGAACCGATGCCGGAGCAGGGCACCGTCGACGAGCAACCCATCGAGGTGGTGGTGCTCGAACGACCGGGAGAGCCGGAGATCCCGGCTCTGGTCGAGCCTGAGCCCGACGGTACGTCGCGGTTCCCAGCGGGCACAGCGGACGAGCTGCCCGCCGAGATCGTCGTCGAGCCGGTCGATGGCGACTTGGACGGCGAGACGAGCGGCGGTGCGCACTCCGGTTCGGATGCGTCCGGCGCTGCGGCGACGGATACGGGTGCACCTGCCCCGGGCACACTGCGACCGTTCGACGCTCTGTTTCTTCCCCCATCGCTGGGCGGCGCCGACGCTGCCACGGACGCCGTCGCGCTCGACACGTCGTCGGCTCAGCTTCCCAACGACACCACCGGGCTGCGCGGCGACATCCTCTCCGGATCGGCGAAGCCGTTCGGGCACTGGTCGACCCAGGGCGACGACGAGGACGAATCGGAGACGTCGCTGAGCCGCGACGTGTCGGCGGGAGCGGGCGCGGTGACCACTCACGCTCTCGTGCTGCCTTCCATCCCCGACAGCTCCGAGCCGCTGCTGTCTCCGCTGACGAGCACCGGCGAGATCATGGTCACCGGCACGATCGACCTGCCCAGGTCCTACGGATCCACCGGTGCGCACCCCGCCCTGTTCGATCACCCCGACGTCGACGCGCTCATCGACGACACCGATCGGGACGACACCGACTCCGGTGTCG
>CAXTLO010000095.1:0-9622 GCA_964244965.1 uncultured Marisediminicola sp. | reverse complement strand
GCGTCCTCCTGGTCACGTATGTTCTTCACGGATTCGCCATCGTCGCCGAAGCGAGGGCAGCCCTACAGACTAAGCCAGGGTGAGCATGCGGGGCAAGCACGATCTTGAGAAGGATCGAGGCGGAGCTGCTCAGTGGTAGAAGTGCCGTTCCCCGGTGAAGTACATCGTGACTCCGGCGCGGCGGGCCGCCTCGATGACCTCGTCGTCGCGCACCGATCCCCCGGGTTGCACGATGGCGGTCACGCCGGCCGCGAGCAGGATCTCGAGGCCGTCCGCGAATGGGAAGAACGCATCGGATGCGGCGACGGAGCCGCGCGCGCGGTCGGCGGCCCGCGAGACAGCGAGCCGGCAGGAGTCGACGCGGTTGACCTGCCCCATCCCCACCCCGACCGAGGCGCCGTCGGCGGCCAGCAGGATGGCGTTCGACTTGACCGCGCGCACCGCGCGCCAGGCGAATTCGAGGTCGGCGCGAGTGGTGGCATCCGCTTCCTGTCCCGACGCCAGCGTCCACCCGCATGAGTCGAAACCGTCGAACACGTCGGGCTGCTGCACGAGCAGCCCCCCGGAGACCTGGCGGAACTCCCGCGCCTCCCGGCGGTAGCCCTCGGGGAGTTGCAGGAGACGGATGTTCTTCTTGGTCGTCAGCACGTCGAGGGCGGCGCGTTCGAAGCCCGGCGCGATGACGACCTCGGTGAAGATGTCACGTACCCGTTCCGCCATGGCGAGCGTGACAGTGCGATTGGCGGCGATGACCCCTCCGAATGCGGACACCGGGTCGCACTCGTGCGCGCGGGAGTGCGCCGATGCGATCGCGTCGCCCGCGCCGCGTGCCACCGCGATACCGCACGGCTGCGCGTGCTTGATGATCGCCACGGCGGGTTCGTCGAAGTCGTAGGCGGCGCGTACCGCTCCGTCGGCGTCGACGAAGTTGTTGTACGACATCTCCTTGCCGTGCAACTGCTGCGACTGCGCGACGCCTGGCGCACCCGAGGTGTACAGGGCGGCCGCCTGGTGCGCGTTCTCGCCGTAGCGCAGCACCTGCTTCAGCTCATAGCGCGCCGACACTGCGTCGGGGAACGGACGCGGGTGCTCAGCGCGGATGCCGATGCTGGCGGCGAAGAAATCGGCGACCGCGGCGTCGTACGCCGCCGTATGCGCGAACGCCTCGCCTGCCAGTCGTTGGCGCTGAGCGAGGGTCGAGCCGCCGAGCGTTGCGGCCTTGACGATCTGCGGGTAGCTCGCGGGCGATACGGCGATCGCCACGTTGGCATGGTTCTTCGCGGCGGCCCGCACCATCGCCGGTCCCCCGATGTCGATCTGCTCCACGGCGGCATCCCCCGTCGCGCCCGCCCGCACGGTCTCGACGAACGGGTACAGGTTGACCACGACCAGCTCGAATGGCGCGATGCCGAGGTCGGCCAGCTGTCGCTCGTGATCGGCGAGTCTCACGTCCGCGAGGATCCCCGCGTGGATCGAGGGATGCAGCGTCTTCACGCGTCCGTCGAGGGCCTCCGCGAATCCGGTCACGTCGCCGACTTCGGTGACGGGGTGACCGGCCCCCGCGATGGCGGCGGCCGTCGACCCGGTCGAGACGATCTCGACGCCGGCGCCGGTGAGGGCGGCGGCGAGGTCGAGCAGTCCGGTCTTGTCGCTGACCGAGATGAGGGCCCGGCGGATGGGGATGGCGTCGCGCTCCCGGTACTCGGACGGCTGGTGTGCGGATGCGCTCATGGTCTCGCGGGTCTCCTGAGATCGATGGTTCCGTTGGCGATGTCGAGCACGCACTGCACGAGCAGCCTGCGCTCGACGAGCTTGATCCGGTCGTGCAGCCTGTGCTCGGTGTCGTCCGGATGCACCGGCACCAGCTCCTGCGCGATGATCGGCCCACTGTCGACTCCGTCGTCGACCACGATGACACTCGCTCCCGTCTCGGTGACGCCGGCTGCAAGGGCGTCGCGCACGGCGTGCGCCCCCGGAAACTCGGGGAGGCGCGACGGATGGGTGTTGATCAGGCCCGGGGAAAGCGCGTGCACCGCGCGCGGCGGTAGCAGGCGCATGAAGCCGCTCAGCACGACCAGGTCCGGCTGCCACGCCTGGACCTCGTCGACGAGCGCGTCGCCCCAGGTCTCGCGGTCGGGGTAGCTGGTGAAGGGGACGGTGAAAGTGGGGATACCGAAGGCGGCGGCGTGCGCGAATCCCTCCGCGTCCCGGTCGGCTCCGATGGCGACCACGCGCGCCGGATATTCCGCGTCTCCCGCAGCCTCGAGCAACGATCTCAGGTTCGATCCGCCGCCGGAGATCAACACCACCAGTGACAGCACCGGGCCAGCCTAGCGGCGGCTCGGACGGCCCTTCTCGCTGTGCGCGCCACCGTGAGGCGCAGAATGTCAGGGCGTCAGAACGTCAGGGCGTCGCGGGTTCTTGCACCACGATCGGGCCGGTCGCGTCGTCGACCTCGGAACGGCGAGGCAGCGACGGCCGCGACAGCTGACCGACCAGGAGGGCGAGCACCGCGGGCACGGCGATCTCCAGCGCCGACCACCCGCCGACCGCCAGCCACGACGACCCGACCTCGACCAGTCGTCCCGGTCCTGCGCTTCCGGAGGCGACCCAGGCGAGCGCCCCGAGCAGGGCGCCTCCGATGAGGCCGATCCCCGCCCCGACGCCGATCGACCAGCCCGGTGCGCGCAGACCCGCGGACGCCAGACGCGGGCGGATGAGCGTGGCGGCGAGGAAACCGGCGAGTACCGGTACCAGCAGTCCCGCGAAGGCGAAGGGCGAGTCGCCCGACGGCAGCGCGCCGAGGATCGGCAGCGCGGGCAGAGGACCGAGGGTCGTGCCGAGTGGGCTCACTGCCGATCCCGCGCCGATGGCGAAGCCCGGTCCGACGAACCACGATGATGCGAAGATCACCAGGTTGGGCAGCATCGCGAGCTGACCGAGAGTGAGGGCGGCACCACCGAGGTACCCCGACTGCACTCCCTCGTAGAGCCCGATGACCTCCCCGTACGCGATCGCGACGACCACGGCGAGGGCCACCGCAGACACGGCGATGACCAGTCCGCCGGCTCCCGCTCCGGCTCTGAGCGCGATGGCCACAGCGCGGCGCATCCTCGGGGCGCGATTCCCGAAGCGGACGGAGAGGCGTGCGCGCGCGTCATCCGCCCCACCTGCCAGCGCGCGACTCACCAGCGCTCGGCGCCGACCCAGCTCGGATCCGACGGCGATACCGAGCGCGAAGACGAGCGTCGGAAGCAGCACACCCTGCCAGAGCACGGGAAGCGCCGCAGGGTGCGACGCGGTCAGCGTGACGCTAAGCGCAAGCGCCGCGAATACCCCGATCGCCGTGAGGAGACCGATCGAGCGGTGCGGCGTCTCCCCGACCCGTCGTCCCGCGCGCACCGCGAGCAGCAGGGTGAGGAGGGCGAAACCGAGCGGAGCGATCGTGACGACGAACGACTCCGCCGCGCCAGGCAGCCCCGTCGCCGTCGCGACGAGAGGATCGAGGGTGAACTGCAGGTCGACGCCGTGCCCGAGGAGCCACGCATCAACGGACCCTCGCCAGAACACCACCCAGTCGAGCTGGAGCCCGTACTGGAACGCCCACATCAGAGTGAGGGGAACGAGGGAGATGCCGATGCCGATGCCGACGACCAGCAACGCTTCGAGCGCGGCGAAGAGGGCGGTGAGCGGGCGGTTCATGTCGACGTGACGATACCCGCCGCACCCGTCATCGGCGGGTCGCCGTGCCGTTGGTCGGGTGACCGCCCGGATGCGGCAGCATCAGCAGAGCGGATCGCTACCCGGTACCGTGCCCGCGGTGAAGTATGCGTCGACGGTCCCGTCGATGCAGTCGTTCCCCTGCCCGTATGCGGTGTGGCCCTCGCCGTTCCGGGTGATCAGCACCCCGCTGTCGAGTTGCTCCGCGAGCGCGCGACCCCACGCGTAAGGGGTCGCGGGATCGTTGGTCGTGCCGAGCACCAGGATCGGCGCGGCGCCGTCAGCGGTCACGGGTCCGGGTGAGAGCACCGGGTCCGCCGGCCACGCCTGGCAGGCCGTGTCGATGAGCACCCAGTCGCTGTAAGCGAGGTACTTGCCCGTGATCGGGGCCGCCTGCTCGATCGCAGTGAGGGTGGCGCGAGTACCGGCGAGGTCGTCGCTGTACACCCCGTCGACGCAGAGCGCGGCGGTGTACACCTCGGTGCTGTTGCCCTCGTAGCTGCCGTCGGGCAGGCGTCCGTTGTAGGCGTCGGCGAACTCGAAGGCGAGCTCGGGATCGCCGGCGCGCAGGTCGGTCAGCATCTCGGCGAGCGCGTCCCACGACGCCTCGTCGTAGAGAGGGTAGGCGAGCGCGGTACCGAGGGTCGGTGAGGTCAGCTGCCGTCCGTCGTCCGCGGTGAGCGCCCGGGCGTCGACCTCGGCGAAGAGAGCGGATGACTGAGCGGCCGCGTCATCCGTGTCGCCCTCGAACGGGCATCCGGCAGTCTCGAGGCAGTAATCGAGGAATGCGCGGTAGGCGCCCTCGAACCCGGCCATCTGGGTGGTGAACACGGTGGACTGAGGCAGAGTCGGGTCGGTTGCACCGTCGAGCACGAGCCGACCCACCCGCTCTGGGAACAGCTCGGCGTACTGACCGCCGAACACGGTGCCGTAGGAGAAGCCGAGGTAGTTGAGCTGCTCGTCGCCGAGCAGCGACCGCATCAGGTCGAGGTCCCGCGCCGTGGTGCGGGCGTCGATGTGGCCGAGCAGCTCTCCCGTGTTCTGCTCGCATGCGGCGGCGAGGGCTGCCGCGTCTTCAGCGCGCTCGGCGAGCCACGCGTCGGACCCGACCGGGTTGTCCGCGACGCCGTACAGGTACTCGTCGAGCTGCTCGGGCTCGTAGCAGTCCACCGCAGCGGAGCGTCCCACCCCGCGCGGATCCCAGCCGACGATGTCGTAGCTCTCGCGGAGGGCGTCGCTCGTGACGGACTCGGCGGCCTGCGCCACGAAGTCGTAGCCCGATCCACCCGGACCGCCGGGGTTCAGCAGGAGCGACCCGAGCCGGCTGTCCGAGTCGGTGGCGAGGCGCACCAGCGCGAGCTCGGTGTCGCCCGAGTCCGGATCGTCGTAGTCGATCGGTGCCGTCATGGTCGTGCACTCGCGACCGGCTGACTCGCAGCCCTGCCACTGGAGTTGCTGGTCGTAGTACGCCTGCAGCGACTCGGTCGGCGCGGTCTCGGGCTCGCGCGGCGGCTCGGGTTGCGGCAGCAGCACGCAGCCGCCGAGGAGCGCCGCCGACGCGATGACGGCGACGAGGAGGGGTGTGGACGAGGGAAGGAACGCGCGCTGCATCCGGCGACCCTACCTCCGCGTCGCGACATGGTCGCGGTCGATGCGGGGCGCGCCGCCGGCGCGCCCCGCGTCGCCGCCGCCTACAGTGCGGCGAGCACCTCTCGCATGAGGCTGGCGGTCTCCGACGGCGTCTTGCCGACCTTGACCCCCGCTGCTTCGAGCGCTTCCTTCTTCGCCTGCGCAGTGCCGGATGAGCCGGACACAATCGCACCCGCGTGGCCCATCGTCTTGCCCTCGGGAGCGGTGAAGCCGGCGACATAGCCGACGACCGGCTTGGTGACGTTGGCCTTGATGAAGTCCGCGGCGCGCTCTTCGGCGTCGCCGCCGATCTCGCCGATCATGACGATCGCCTTGGTGTCCGGGTCTGCCTCGAACGCGGCGAGCGCGTCGATGTGCGTGGTGCCGATGATCGGGTCCCCGCCGATGCCGATCGCGGTCGAGAACCCGAGATCGCGCAGCTCGTACATCATCTGGTAAGTGAGCGTGCCCGACTTCGACACGAGGCCGATGGGACCTGCGCCGGTGATCGTCGCCGGGGTGATCCCCACCAGGGACTCGCCCGGCGTGATGATGCCGGGGCAGTTCGGTCCGATGATGCGGGTCGCGGCGCCCTTCGACTTCGCGTGCGCCCAGAACTCCGCCGCGTCCTGCACGGGGATGCCCTCGGTGATGACGACCACCAGCGGGATGCCGGCGTCGATCGCCTCGACCACGGCGTCCTTCGCGAACGCCGGCGGAACGAAGACGATCGAGACGTCGGCGCCGGTCTCGGTCATCGCCTCGACGACCGTGCCGAAGACGGGCAGCGTGACGTCGCCGTGGGTGACCGTCGTGCCGGCCTTGCGCGCGTTCACACCCCCGACCACCTTCGTGCCCGCGGCGAGCATCAGAGCGGTGTGCTTGGTGCCCTCGCCGCCGGTGATGCCTTGGACGATGACCTTCGAGTCCTTGTTGAGAAAGATCGACATGCTCTGTTCCTTACCTAGCAGCCAGCTCGGCGGCCTTGTCGGCGCCTTCGTCCATGGTGTCGGCGAGGGTGACCAGCGGGTGGTTCGCATCGGCGAGGATGCGGCGCCCCTCCTCGACCTTGTTGCCGTCGAGTCGCACGACGAGCGGCTTGCTGGCCGTGTCGCCGAGGATGCCGAGCGCGGCGACGATGCCGTTGGCGACCGCGTCGCACGAGGTGATTCCGCCGAACACGTTGACGAACACGCTCTTGACCTGCTCGTCGCCGAGGATGACGTCTAGTCCGTTGGCCATCACCTCAGCGGATGCCCCGCCGCCGATGTCGAGGAAGTTCGCGGGCGTGACACCGCCATGCCGCTCACCCGCGTAGCTGACCACGTCGAGCGTCGACATGACCAGCCCCGCGCCGTTGCCGATGACCCCCACGGAGCCGTCGAGCTTGACGTAATTGAGGTCGTTCGCCTTCGCCTTCGCTTCGAGGGGATCGGCCGCGGCAGCATCCTCCAGGCCGGCATGTTCCGGATGCCGGAACCCCGCGTTCTCGTCGAGGGAGACCTTGCCGTCGAGGGCGATGATCTCTCCCTCCTCGGTCAGCACGAGCGGATTGACCTCGACGAGGGTCGCGTCCTCGCCGGTGTACACCTCGTACAACTTCACGATCACCGGTGCGATTCTCTCGATGAGATCCTCCGGGAAACTCGCCGCCCGAGCGATCTCGACCGCCTTCGCGTGATCGATGCCCGACGCGGGGTCGACCTCGACGCGCGCGAGCGCGTCCGGGCGCTCGACAGCGAGCACCTCGATCTCGACGCCGCCCTCGAAGCTCGCGAGCGAGAGGTAACTGCGCTCGGCCCGATCGAGCAGAACAGAGAAGTAGAACTCCTGCGCGATGCGCGCGCCGGCGGCGACCATGACCCGCTGCACGACGTGACCCTTGATGTCGAGTCCGAGGATCGCCTCCGCCGCCGCGTACGCCTCATCCGGGGTCTTCGCGACCTTCACGCCGCCCGCCTTGCCGCGCCCGCCGATCTTCACCTGCGCCTTCACGACGACCGTGCCGCCGAGCTTCTCGGCCGCTGCCCGCACCTCGTCGGGGGTGTCTGCCACGATGCCGGCGAGCACGGGAACGCCGTACCGCTCGAACACGTCGCGCGCTTGATACTCGAAGAGATCCACGATTGCTCATCCATTCCGCGGTCGATTGTCGCCAGGGGTCGGCCGCTCCGACCGAACCGTCGGCGGCTTCCGGCCACGGAAAACTCTACCCGTCCGCCACTTGACCCGTCGGTGCGACCACGGGCAGCCCGACCGCATGGACGCTGGCTAACGTGGCACCATGCCTCGCGCACCCCGTCCTCGCGTCCGTCGCCTGCACGACGTCGGTGCGGACGCCGTACTCATCGCGGGCGCTGGACGCGCGATCCTGCTTCAGATCGCCGATCCCGCGATCGGGCACGCGATAGCTCGGCACAGCCACTTCGCCGCCGATCCGCTGCGGCGCCTGCGCAACACGCTCACCTTCGTCTATGCGCTCGTCTACGGCACACCGCAGCAGGTCACCGCGGCCCGGAGCATGGTCAACCGCGCACACCGCGATGTGGTGTCGGCGCCGGGCGAGAATCCCTCGTTCGACGCCCACGATTCGAGCCTGCAGCTGTGGGTCGCGGCGACGTTGTACGACACCGCGATGATCGTGCGCCGACGTGTGGTCGGCCGGCTCGCTCCCTCGGAGCTCGACGCGGTCTACGCCGAGTACGCGGTCGTCGGCACTGCGCTGCAGATGCCCGCGGAGGCCTGGCCCGCGAACCGGGTCGCCTTCGATGCGTACTGGAATGAGCGTCTGGCGACACTCGAGGTGGATGACACGGTGCGTGCGGTCGCGCAAGAGCTGCTGCATCCGCACTCTGCTCCGCTGTGGCTGCGAGCCGCGATGCCGCTCGGCAGGCTGGTCACCGCTGGGCTGCTGCCCCCGGCCATCCGGGCCGCCTTCGACCTGCCGTGGTCACCCGCACGGAGGCGCCGGTACGAGTTGGCGATGTCCACCATCTCCGTGGTGAATCGGATGCTTCCCCGCACGGTCCGCGAGTGGCCGAAGAACCAGCTCCTCCGCGACCTCGACCGCGCCGCCGCCTAGCGCTGACCGGCGTTGGAACGAGTGCATCCGGCCGACGCCGGGCTACAGCTTCTCGATCGGCGCGATCTTGATCAGGAGCCGCTTACGCCCCACCTGGTCGAACTGCACCTCGGCCACGCTCTTCGGCCCGGATCCCGTGACACCTGACACCCTGCCCTCCCCGAAGTCGGCATGCCGGATGCGATCGCCGACGGCGAGGGTGAGCGCACCGTTGTCCCGCACGACGTTGGTCACGCCGCTGGTCCACTCCGTCTTCGGCCGGTCCGAGTTGCGGGCGGCGCGGGCGAGAGCGGTAGCACTCGGGCCGCCGCTGCCGAGCTCGTAACCGGATGCCCCACGGTCGAAGCTCGGACGGCTCGCGTTCAGCGCCCGCGACTGAGTGCCTCCCCGGCTTGTCGCCATGCCGGGGGATTGCCGCCAGTCGATCAGCTCCCCCGGGATCTCCTGCAGGTAGCGGCTCGGCATCGCCACGGTCACCTCGCCGAATGCAGCGCGGGTCATCGCCAGTGACAGGTAGAGGCGCTTACGGGCGCGGGTGATTCCGACGTAGAACAGCCGTCGCTCCTCGGCGAGCCCGCCCGGCTCGTTCGTCGACATGCGGTGCGGCAGCAGATCCTCCTCCACGCCGGTGAGGAAAACGGCGTCGTACTCGAGCCCCTTCGCGGTGTGCAGGGTCATGATGGACACCGATCCGTCGGCGTCATCGATCTCATCGGCGGCCGCGAACAACGCGACCCCGGTGAGGAAGTCCACGAGCGTTCCCGTGGGATTGGCCGTGCGGAACTCCTTGGTCTGAGAGACCAGTTCCTCGAGGTTCTCGGCCCGCGCTTCGTCCTGCGGGTCGCCGCTGGCCTTCAGTACCCGGTGATAGCCGGTGCGATTGAGCACCTCGGTGAGGATCTCGTGCGGAGCGGCGGTCTCGAGCACGTCGGTCGCGTCGTTCAGGATCTCCCCCAGGTCGCGAATGGCACCGGTCACCTTCGGCCCGAGACCGAGCCCGCCGACGTCGAGGAGGGACTCGCGCAGCGGCGTCCCCATCCGGTCTGCGTGCGCCTGCAGCGTCGCCTCGGTCGCAGGGCCGATCCCACGCTTGGGCACGTTCATGATCCGGCGCAACGCGAGGTCGTCATCGGGGTTGGCGATCTGGATCAGGTACGCCATCGCGTCCTTGATCTCGGCGCGCTCGTAGAA